>JANMQO010000154.1:0-6848 GCA_031370565.1 Chloroflexota bacterium | reverse complement strand
CAACGGCACCGCCGTCTTCGCGATGTGGATCGCTGCCGTGCTGGTGGGCGGACAGGGCGGCAAGCCCGGCAGTCCGCATTGGCCCGTCACGCCGAGGGGCGACCTCCCCTGGTCTGGGGCACCGATGGCAATCGAACTCGCTGGCAGCGCTGCCAGCAGGATGAGGCCGGCCATCAGGCCAGCGGACCGCAAGGTTCGCATCGCGTCAACTCCCCGTCTGCAGCCACGCGACGACTGTCGGTGGCCGCCTCCCTCGGATGCAGTGGCTGCCGGCCAGCTTACACCCGGCATTTCGCGATGCAAGGCCTCAGCGCAGGATGACGATAGGCGCTGTCGCTCACCAGGACAGCGCGCCGAGTACAGACGGCGGGCAGCCCCGGCGACCGTGGGGGTACCGGCCGAGAATGTCTGCACGATGGCAAGATCGTGACGAGGTGGCTGCACCAAGCCGACGCCAACTTCCACGCGACGGCGTGTGAGGCCACCGACCACGACCATCGCGACACTGAGTCGCGATGTACGCTGGCGTGGAAGCACTCCCGCTAGAGGCCCGCCCCGTGTACCCTCCCGCCCATTTCAAGCCCGATGACGCGGCCGTGCGCGAGCTGCTCGCCCATCACGGTGCCGCCGATCTCATCACGTCGACATCGCGCGGTCTCCTCGCGACGCTGCTGCCCTTCATACACGACTACCCAGGCGGCGGGGCGGACGTCGGTGCCGATATCCGTGCTTGGGGCGCCCTGCTGGGTCATGTCGCGCGCAACAACGAGCAATGGCGCGAACCTGCCCAGGGCGAGGCGCTGGTCATCGTGCGCGGCCCCGACGCTTACATCTCGCCGGCGTGGTATGCCACGAAGCAGGAGCATGGCCGCGTGGTCCCGACCTGGAACTACGTGACGGCCCACGTGTATGGACGCCTGGTCGTGCACGACGACCCCGGCTGGGTCGAGGCTCTCGTCCGCCGGCTGACCGACCAGCACGAGGCTGACCGTGCGCAGCCCTGGTCGGTCGATGACGCGCCGCCGCCCTACATCGCAGGGCAGCTCCGGGCGATTGTCGGGGTCGAGCTGCTGATCGATCGGGTCGAGGGCACGTTCAAGCTCAGCCAGAACCGCTCGGAGGCGGACGTCGAGGGCGTCATCGCCGGCCTCGACGCGTCCGGCAGAACCGAACTCGCAGACGCCATGCGCACGTAGCGCGGCCTCCCGACCACCACGAGTCGCCGGCTTCGCGCGTCGGGTCGATGGCCGAAGGCTGCGTCGTCCGGGTCCGCCGGGGGCGCTCCGGTTCGTCCGCGGTGTGCCATCCTTCGGTGAATGGGGATGATGTTCGCGGTCGTGGACCGAGGTCCGATCGATTCGCTGCTCCACCCGGGCGAACGGGTGCTGTGGCAGGGGCAACCCGACGTGCGCGCCTACAGCCTGCGCGGTGCCTGGTATCTCATCCCGTTTTCCTTCCTGTGGGGTGGCTTCGCGATCATCTGGGAAGTCGCGGTCCTCGTCTCGCGGGCGGGACTCCTCTTCGACCTGTGGGGCATCCCGTTCGTGGCGATCGGCCTGTACCTGATCTTCGGTCGGATCCCCGTCGCCCGTCGCGAGGCGCGTCGGACGCACTACGCGGTGACCAACCAGCGGGTGCTCATCGTGACCGAGGCATTCGGGCGGCGGATCGTGGAAATGGCCCTGGCCGATCTGCCGCCCGCCCAGCTTGAGGAGCGCTCGTCGGGACTCGGGACGATCACGTTTGGTACCACGATCGGCGGGTTCCGCCCGCCGCCCGGTTGGCCCACGATGGGGATGCACGCTCAGGCGCCGGCCTTCACATCTATCCGCGATGCAGCCCGCGTCTATCGGATCGTGCAGGACGCAAAGGCGGCTGCGCGCCACGCGTGACCGCTGGTCCTGACGCCCGGTCAGATGGCCGGAGCGCGCTCCGCGGCCACGGATCGCAGCGGGCCACGCTCTCGCGTCGGATTCGCCATGGCCGCCTCGAGCCGCTCGAGGAACGGCTGTGCCCGCAGCAGCACGAGGATCTCGCGGGCTCGCTCGGCGGCCCCACGGACCTCGGGCTCGCCTGGATCGAGCAGCGAGGCCATGTCGATCGCGCAGAGCGCCTCGTCCCAGACGAGACCGAGATCGCGCCACACGCGCAAGGCCTCACGGTAGAGGGCGAGCGCGTCGTGGGGGTGCCCATCGAGCGCAGCCAGGCCGGCCCGAATCACGGTCCGGTCGGCGTCCATCGCCCGACCTCGGCGGCCGAGGCCGTCGACTGCAGCCAGCTCGGCCCGGGCGCCTTCCCGATCGTGTGACAGCAGCGCACATCGGGCGGCCAGAAGCAAGCCTTCGGCGGCACCCTGGCTGAAGACCTCCGCGAACCTGCGGAAACCAATTCGGGCGATGTCGTAGCGGCCGGTCGCGAAGGCCAGGGCGCTGCCCGTCCAGGCAAGGGTGGTCGCATTGACCGCGTCGGCCCCGCTGGCCGGCAGGCCCTCCAGATCGGCCAACAATCCGGCAGTCGGTTCTCCTCGGAACGCACGGAGCTGGATGATGTTGGCCAGGGCGATCGCCCGAGTCAGGGTGTCGGCGTCTTCGCCGAGCATGGGTTCCAGCTCGGCCGCGGCCCAGTCCCACTCACCGGTCCGGATCGCGCCGGCGTAGGCATTGTCGACGAGTTGGAATGATCGGACACCGAGCCGCCGGGCCAGCGCGATCCCCGCTCGAGCGGCTTCGAGTCCCGCCCGCGGGTCACTCGCCTGCAGCAGGCTTGCGAGGTTGTTCAGTGCTCGGCCCACGGTCGGCTGGAGGGAATGTGCTGCGGCAAGTTTCTGCCCCGCCTCGACGGCGCCGATCCCTTCGTACCGACGTCCGAGGCTCGCGAGCGCCGAACCCCGAGTGATGAGGGTGTCTGCGACCACGTCGACGAGATCGAACCGCTCGGCGGCCTCGAGCACCCGGTCCGACACCGCCACGGCCCGGGCGTGCTCGGCGTGGAGGAAGTACGCACGAGCCAGCTGGCCGTCCAGCATGGCCAGGGCGGCATCGTCGACGAGGTCGGCAAACCGGTCCGAGGCTGCCGCGAGCAGGGTCAGGGCCGGCTCGAAGCGATACGCGCTGAGCAGTGCGTTCCCGAACCGGGCGGTCGTCCTTGCCTCCGCCGCCCGATCGTTCAGCGCCGCGCGTCCCTCGAGCGCAGCCCGGAAATGCGCTTCCGCATCGCCCACGCGCTGGATCGCCGCCGCCGACTCGGCAGCTTGCTCGTGGAGACCGGTCACCTCCGCCGAGTCGGTCGTGACGGTGAGCGCCTGCTCGTAGAAGGTGACGGCCTGCTCGTGCGCCCCGAGGTCGGCGGCGCGCTCGGCGGCCGCTCGCAGGGCGATCCGGGCCTGGGCGGCAAGGGCATCCGCCTCGGGACCAACCGCACTGTTCGCGTGTGCGGCGAGATAGTGGCCGGCTAGCCCACCCGCAAGCTCGTCGCTGCCGAGGCTCTCGAGGAACCTCGCCGCCGCGAGGTGACGGGTCTTGCGATCACGCTTCGCCAGCGTCCGGTACGCGACCTCGCGGATAAGTGCCTGGACGAACGCGTACTGACCTCGCTCCGGGCTGCGCGAATCCAACTCCAGGGTGAGGAGCTCACGGCGGACGAGGAGCCGGAGGCGCGGTTCGAGCTCGGTCTGCCCGACCCCCGAGACAGCCGAGAGCCCGGCGAGCGTGAAGCTCTGGCCGAGGACGGCCGCGTCCGAGACGAGGGTACGATCGTCGGGAGCGAGACCGTCGAGGCGGGACGCGATGAGGGCCGTGAGCGTCTCGGGTACGGCGAGGCTGGTCAGGTCGCCGGTCGGTTGGTAGACGCCGTCCGCGAGAGCGAGCCGGCCGTCGGCGAGGAGCATCCGGACGGTCTCGACCGCGTACAGCGGGATGCCGTCGGCCCGGGCGACGATCGCCCGGATGGCCGCCTCGGGCAGGCCCGGCACGAGCCCGGCGAGGAGCTCGCGCATCGCCGCCTCGGACAGCGATTCGAGGTAGAGCGAGGTGAAGTTCCGCTTCCCCGCACCCCAGTCCGGGCGTTTCTCGACGAGCTCGGGGCGCGCGAGCGTGACGACGTAGATCGGGACACCCTTGCTCCACTCCAGCAAGTGGTCGACAAAGTCGAGCAGCCCGGAATCGGCAAAATGGTGGTCCTCGAAGACCATCACCACCGGTGCCGACGCCGCGAGCCGCTCGAAGAACGTGCGCCAGGCCCCGAACAACTGTTCCGAGCCCTTGCCGGATTCGATGCCGAGCAGGGCGAGCAATGCGGTCTCGATCCAGCGGCGTTCCTCGGCGTCGGGGACGTGGGTCGCGAGGGTCTCGGCGACCTTGGCCCTGGTCCTCGCCTCGTCGTCGGTCTCGAGCAGACCACACCGGCCGCGGACCATCTCGCCCAACGCCCAGAAGCTGACCCCGTCGCCGTAGGCCGGTGACCGGCCGTCGTGCCACCAGGCGGTCTCCACGAGCCCGTCGACGTACTTGAGGAACTCCCAGGCGAGCCGGCTCTTGCCGATCCCCGCCGGGCCGATGACCGAGACCAGCCGAGTCCGCTTCTCGCGGCCGGTCGCGTGGAAGAGGTCCTTGAGCAGGCGCAGCTCGTCGGCGCGCCCGACGAACGGGGCCTCGAGGGCGTCTGAGCGATTGCGGCCACCCCGTTCCGAGACCACCCGGAGGGCCAGCCACGCGGGAACCGGGCTCGCCTTTCCCTTCAGGACCTGTTCGCCCGCTTCTTCGAACACGATCGCCTTTGACGCCGCACGCTGGGTCGCCCCACCGACGAGGACGGCGCCGGGGGACGCGACCGACTGCAGTCGGGACGCGGTGTTCACAAGGTCCCCCGCGACCATACCCTGGCCGATCGAGCCGAGGGTGACCGCTGCCTCGCCGGTCAGCACGCCAGCCCGAGCCTGGATCGACGGACCGAGCGTCCGGACGGCGTCGACCAGTTCGAGGGCAGCCCGGACGGCCCGCTCGGCGTCGTCCTCATGGGCGATCGGCGCACCCCAGACCGCCATGACCGCATCGCCGATGAACTTCTCGATCGTGCCACCGTAGCGGTTGATGACGTCCCGGGCGAGATCGAAGTAGCGCGACAGGAGCTCTCGGGTGTCCTCGGCGTCGCGACCCTCGGCCAGCGTGGTAAAGCCGACGAGGTCCGCGAAGAGAACGCTCACGAGCCGGCGCTCCGCGACGGGCGCCACATCCGACCTGGCGGGTGCTGGGACCGACGTCTCGCTCGACGCGCCGGGTGCCGCGCCGGGTCCCGCGCCGGGTGTCTGGCCCGGCAGAGCCGTCGCGCACTCGCCACAGAACTTCGCGGTCGGCAGACTGGCATGTCCGCAGGCTGGGCAGGCCACCGACAGCCGAGACGCGCACTCCGCACAGAACTTCGCGCCGACGGGGTTCTGCGTGCCGCAGTGGGAACAGTTCACGCTGGCTCCTGCCATCTGCTCTGAAGGCTGGAGCGTAGCGGAAGTTCGCGGCGCATGGAGCAGGTCTGCGGCGGGCGCTGCGTCGATCAGCTCGCCGCGAAGATCTGGCGAGCGCCGTCCACGCCCTTGAGCTCATGAGTACCCCGATCGACGAGCTGGATGCCAGACCCGGCGATGAGATCTCGGACCGTCCCTGACACGACCACCTCGTCCGGTGCAGCGAGGGCGGCGACACGGGCGGCGATGTGGACGGCGATCCCGCGGACGGTGCCGCCGGACCGCTCAACCTCGCCGGTGTGGACACCCGCCCGGACGCCCATGCCGAGATCACGAGCTGCGCGCCCGAGTGCCTGGGCACACCGGATGGCCCGCGTCGGAGCCTCGAAGATCGCGAGCAGGCCGTCTCCGGCGCGGTCGATCTCGTGTCCACCGAAGGCATCGAGCTCGGCCACGACCCGGGCGTAGTAACGCTCCAGTAGATCCGCCCACGATCCGTCGCCGAGCCGGCCAGCCAGTTCGGTTGAGCCGGCGACGTCGACGAACAAGATCGTTGCCAGGACCCGGGTCGAGGCCGTCGGCAGCCGCATGCCGGTCAGGAAGCTTTGGACCTCGGCCACGAATTCCGGCGCGATGTCCGACAGCCCGTGGGTCTCACCGGGGAACTCGACGAACTTCGCTCCCCTGATGCGTGCGGCAAGGTCTCGCGCCGCGTCGACGTTGGCGACCGGGTCGCCCGTCCTGTTGATGACGAGGGTCGGGACGGAGATCGCCGGCAGGACGTCCCGAACGTCGATCTGCGCGTTCATCTCCTCGAGGGCCACGATCGCCCGTGGGCTCGCAGCCGCCTGGGCGTACCGGCTGAACCACTCGAGCAGGGCCGGGTCGACGTCGCGGCCGAGCCCGGCTCCCGGGCCTGTCAGGTACTCCACCGACGGCCAGCCCTGCCGGAGGTCGGCGATCATCCGGGCCGCTTCCTCGGCCGTCTGGCCCCACGGATAGTCGTCCGTCCGCGTCCAGCGTGCCTGGCATCCGACGAGGACGAGGGCCCGCGTCCGCTCCGGGTACAGGGCGCCGAACATGACCGCCATCGATCCGCCTTCGGAAGCCCCGATAATCGCCGCCCGCTCGCTGGCTGCTGCGTCCATGACCGCACGGATGTCATCGGTTCGCTCCTCGAGGGTAGCCGCGTCCGTCGGCCGGTCGGACAGGCCGGTCCCGCGCTTGTCGAACCGGATCAGACGGGCGAACCTGCCGAGCCCCTCGAACAGTCGGGCGCGCGGTGGCCAGTCCCAGTCGAGGTCAAGATGCGAGGCCGTTCCCGGAGCCCAGACGATGTCGATCGGGCCGTCGCCGGTGATCTGATAGGCGATCTGAACGTCGCCGCTCGTTG
>JANMQO010000142.1:0-2795 GCA_031370565.1 Chloroflexota bacterium | reverse complement strand
AGGCTCTGGTAGCCCGGCCAGGTCACGATCGCATGGTCACCGGGCGCCAGCAGGACGTTGGCCAGGCAGAAGATCCCCTCCTCTGCCCCGGCGAAGACGAGCACCTCGTCGGGCTCGATCCGCTCGTACAGCCCGGCGATCTCCCGGCGCAGCAGCGGGTGGCCGGTCGATTCAGTGTAGCCGAGCCGCAGGCCGTCCCACAGCGCCAGGGTCTCGTCGTCGGCCAGGGCGAGCAGCTCGGCCATCGGGTAGCCCTCGACGTCCGACGCACACAGGACATGGCGGACGGCGAACTCCCAGCGGGCGAAGAAGCGCTCAAGTTCGAAGTCGGCGATGCGCATCCGGGCGGCGTCTATTCGTCGACGAGATGGAGCGCGGCGGCGATCGTCTGCAGATCGTCCTGGCTCAGACCGGTCCCGGTCAGCAGCCAGCTCGGATTGCGGTCCGCGTCGACGGCGGCCGCGACGCCACCGGAGGTCAGCGCCAGGACGTCCGCCACGCGATCCGCGAACGGCGTGGAACCGACCACGCTGCCGGGCGGCAGGCAGCCGCTCCCGTCCATGCAGCGGGCGCCCTCGTCCAGGGTGAGCTGCGCCCCGTCCACCCGGCGCTGATAGCTGATCGTCAGCTCGCCGCCATCACGCAGGCGATAGACACCCTTGGCCACCGACCAGCCGGACGGCAGCGTCACGCAGTAGACCGGCCAGGGCACAGCCTGCGCGAACGAAGCGAAGAAGTCCTTCGTGTCGGAACTGCCGTAGCACGGCGCCGTCTGGGAGACTGGCACACTCGACGCCCCGGGTCCGCTCGAACCATACGGGCCACTCGACGGCGACGGGCCGGCCGACCCGCTCGCCCCCGGTGTCTGGTCGATGCTCGGCGATGGCACCGACGACGAACCGCCGATGGCAGGCGAGGCGGTGGGGGCGGCCGAGTCCAGGACCCCGGTTGGGCCGTCGCCACGACTTGAGGTCGGTCCGGAACCACCGCAGGCGGCGACGCCCAGCGCCAGGACCAACGCACCAACCAGCACCGACGCGCGCCCCGATCCGGTCGGCATCGGACGGCGGCCTGGTCTGGTCCTCCCCGGATGCGCGCGGATCACCAGTGGAGACTAGCGGCCGCAGGTGCCAGTGGTCAACGGGCGGACAGCGGCATTCCCAGTCCGGAGTCCTCCGATCCGGGGCCCTCCGGCCCGGAAGCCTCCGGGACTATCTCGAAGTGGAGCCGGACGCGCAGCCGGGCGAGGGCGGCCAGCACCGGACCGCCCAGGACCACCACGAGCAGCGCGTTGCCAACGGCCCGGAAGCTGTCGTAGGCGAGCGAGGTGACCAGATAGAAGTGACTGAACCGCTGCACGGTTTCTCCGAGCGGCGCGCCCGGCAGCCAGCCCAGATCCGGCGAGGCGGCGAAGAAGGTCCAATTCCAGATGTCCATCAGGGCCCCGTAGCCGAAACCCGCGACGAACCCGACCAGCGCGAGGAGTGCCAGGTCGCGTCGGCGCGGCGGCCCGACGAGCCGACCACCCAGCCGCCCGCCGACGAGGCCCGCCGCCACGCCCACCCAGCCTGCTGCGAAGAGCTGGTAGGGCAACCACGGTCCAACGCCACCCGTGGCCAGGGCCGAGACGAGCAGAGCCACGGCGCCCGCCTCGAAGCCGAAGGCCGGCCCGAAGACATAGCCACTGCACAGGATGAGGAAGAAGATCGGGCTGAAGCCGCCGATGCCGGTCACGAACGCGAGTCGGAGCGCGGCATCGATCGCGGCAATAGCCGCCAGGAGGGCCAGGCCGCGGGCGTCGAGGCGCCGGGTGCCGTACTCGACCAGCATCAGGGCACCGACTGCGCCAAGCCCGACCGCGAAGGCAGGCGCATCGGCCGGCAGGCCCCGCCCGGCAAACGGCCACAGGAAGAGTGCCAGGCCGCTGAAGGAGAGCAGGACGAGCCTCATCGGCGAGCCAGGGCGCCGGCCACGGTGACCGGTCCGCCCGGATACAGCTGGCCGATCTGGGTGGCGTGAGGGCTCGTTCCGGACAGGGCCTGATCGGCCGGGCCCAACTCGGTCAGCCGGCCATCCGCCACCTCGACGATGCGGTCGCCCACGGCTGCGGCCAGACCGCTGTCGTGGGTCGCCAGGACGATCGAGCTGCCCCCCGCCCGCAGGCGGGCGATGACGCCCGCGATGGCATCGCGCGCGGCCCGGTCCATGCCGCGGGTCGGTTCGTCCAGGAGCGCCAGGGCGGGTGATCCGGTCAGGACCGCAGCGAGGGCGCCCCGTTGGCGCTCCCCGGCGCTCAGATCGCGCGGGTAGCGCCCGGCAAGATGGCTGAGGCCGAGCTCGCCCAGAATCAGGTCGGCCGGTTCCTGGCTGCCCGTCCGGGCGAGCGTCAGCTCCACTTCGGCGCGCAGGCTGGGACGGTGCAGCAGGGCGATCGGGTTCTGGGGCAGGAAGGCGACGCGGCCCGGCGCTCGCTCGACTCGACCTGCTAGCGGTGCGAGGAGGCCGGCCAGGGTCCGCAGGATCGTCGTCTTGCCCTGCCCGTTGGGACCCATCAGCACGACCACCTCAGCGCAGTGTCCGGCCAGGTCGGCGCCCTCGACGACGGCGGTGCGGGCTGGCCCGACACTGACGCCCCGCAGTGACCAGGCCACCTCGCCCCGGGCCACAGGACGAGTCGGCTGCTCGGGCGTGCGCAGCCGGGGCGCCAGGGAGCGTGCCAGGTCCACGGTCATCGGCAGCGGTGACCAACCGAGCCGGAGCCCCAGTTCCACCACGCTCGGGGGCGACGGCAGCTG
>JANMQO010000132.1:0-16420 GCA_031370565.1 Chloroflexota bacterium | reverse complement strand
GGCTGATCGGTGCCCGCGATCGTCGACTCCAGCGCGGTGATCGCGGCGTTCGATCGCCGCGATCCGGCTCACGAGCGGGTGACCGCAGCGCTGGCGGCCGAGCGCTCGACGATCGTCATCCCCGCTGCGACCCTCCCGGAGATTGCCTTCCTGCTCGGCCGTCGGCATGGTGCGGTCGCGGCCGCCGAGGCGATCCGTCGACTTGGTGCGGGCCCCTGGCCGCTCGAGTCGAACGATCAGGCGGATCTCCTTCGAGCCGCCGAGCTGATGCGCCAGTACGCAGACGCGCGGCTCGGCTTCGTCGACGCAGCGGTCGTCGCCGTCGCCGAACGGCTCGGCGCCACGCGGATCCACACCCTGGATCGACGCGACTTCGGCCTTGTCCGACCGCGCCACATCGAGGCCTTCGAGGTGCTTCCATAGCGCCCCTCCGTCCGGCGCTCGCGCCATCCGAGCGTCGCGTCGTCGGCCCTCAGGCGCGCTTGCGCGAGAGGTCCAGGAAGGGGGTCGGGACGACGGTCGCCCCGACGCGGCCGCGCCTCGCCTCGACGGTCCACTCGACCTGGACCTTCGAGCCGACCTTCTCGTGGGACGGCGGCACGGAGGCGAGCGCGATCGGCTTCTTGAGGATCGGGCTCCAGCCGTGGCTGGTGACTCGGCCGATCTGTTTCCCGGCGCCGCCGAACAGGGGGATGTGACTGCGGACGACGGCGGCCGGCGCGGTCGGCGGGAGGCTCTGGGCGTCGTACAGCGCGTTGATGTCGTCCCACGACAGGTCGAGCCCGACGAGGCGCCGGGACGGGCCGCCGGCCCTCAGCTCGGCGGCGAGGGCGCGCTTGCCCACGAACTCGGCCTTGCCGAAGTCGACCAGGCGGCCGAGGCCGATCTCGAACGGCGAGTAGGCCTGGTCGGCGTTCATGGCGTGACGGGCGCTGGTGTAGTCGACCTCGAGCAGGATGAGCCCGGCTTCGAGCCGGACGACGTCGAGGGCGACCATCCCGGCCGGCCGGATGCCGTACGGCTTGCCGGCGGCGATGAGCGCATCCCAGACGTCGACTGCGCGGTCGGCCGGGATCCACAGCTCGTAGCCGAGGTCCCCGGTGTAGCCGGTCCGGCTGACGTCGATCGCCACGCCGGCGACCGTTGCCTCGCGCCGCCGGAAGTGGCGCAGATCCGCGAACGACTCGCCCGCGGCGCTCTCCAGGACGGCCCGGCTGCACGGCCCCTGGAGGGCGACCGCTGCGAGCTGCTCGCTGACGTCCTCGATCTCCACCTGGAGGCCGGCCGCGTTCATCGTCAGCCAGCGGTACTGGGGGTCCGCGGCGGTCCAGCGGAAGCGGTCCTCGGCCAGGCGGTGGACGGTCCCGTCGTCGACCACCTTGCCGTCCTCGTCGCACCACGGCGTGTAGTAGACGCCGCCGACCCCGAGCTTCGTCGCGTCGCGGGTGATCACCCGGTCGACGAGCCGCAGGGCGTCGCGGCCGCGGATCTCGTACTTGTAGAGCGGGCTGACGTCGATGAGCGCCGCCTGTTCGCGGATCGCGTTGTATTCGATGTCGTGGAAGTCCGCGTAGACGCTCGCGGCGAAGTAGCCGGACCACTCCCGCCACTGCATCTTCCGGTTGTGAGCTTCCGTCCGGGGGTGGAACGCGGTCCCGACGCTCAAGGTGTGCTCCTCCGCTGCGGGGCGTCGCGCCGCCCGCGGTCGCCAGTATGCATGAAGCCTATGCAGGCTGGATGTCCCGACACGCCGGCCGGGACGCGCGCGGCACGGCTCAGCCGTACGTGAGCACGGGCACGCCCAGGCGCTCGAAGTCTTTCGGGTTTCGGGTCACGACGGTAGCGTTCAGGGACCAGGCGACACCGCCGATGATCGCGTCGGCGAGCGTCCGGGCTCCCGTCGCTCCTCGGGCGTACCGGGAGTCGGCTGCCCAGACGGCAGCGTCCGGGTGCGTCGAGACATACTCGAGGACTCGGATCAATCCAGCGATGACGGCCCGCTCCTCGGGCGGTCCGCCGGACAGGGCCTCGGCGACCACCACGTCGCAGGTGTAGAGGTCATTCGGCTCGCTGAACAACCGCGCGATGACCTCCGGAGCGCCGTGGCGTCCCATCGCGTGGTCGATCAGCGTCGTCGTGTCCAGCAGGTAGCGCACGGTCGTCCTCCCAGATCCATGGTCGGTCCCATGACGCGCGGACCTCACGCAGCAGGCGGTCCGTCTCCTCCGGTGTCTCGCCCCATGTCTTCGAGCCCTTCAACGCCCCGGCGTACTTCTCGAAGACGAGTCGCGCCCGATCGCGCCGCGCCTGCCTGCCGACGATCTCGGCGATGTAGGCGCTCCGGCCGCGCGGGCCGGCGACCTCGTCGATCAGGGCCATCAACTCAGCCGAGAGGGTGATGTTCGTCCGGACCATGCCCATGAGCTGTCTCCGTGTGTGCCGCGCAAGGCACACAACGTAGCACACTACCTCGCAGCGCCGCTGGACCGGCCGGCGCGGCCGGCGCACGGCACGCGGCCCACGCACGGCGCGGACCGACCGGCACGCCACGGGGGACGTCGGGTAGAGTGATGTATGAAGCCTATGCAGCGTGCATGGCGCCGCACAAGGCGCCGGAGCCGGCTGCCGCGACCCGAACCCGACGCAACGGACGGAGGAACACGTGGCTGAGCGCTACGACGCGGTCATCATCGGCGGCGGCCACAACGGCCTCGTCAGCGCCGCCTACCTGGCCCGGGCGGGTCTGCGAACGCTCGTCCTCGAGCAGCGTCACGTCCTGGGCGGTGCGGCGGTGACCGAGGAGGTCTTCCCCGGCTTCCACTTCTCGGTCGCCTCGTACGTCGTCAGCCTGCTCCGGCCGGAGATCATCCGTGAGCTCGATCTGCCCCGTCACGGCCTGGACATCCTGCCGCTCGATGGCACGTTCACACCGCTCCCGGATGACTACCTGTGGCGGGTCAACGACCATGGCCGGACCATCCGCGAACTCCGCCGGTGGTCGCTCAGTGACGCCGAGGCATACGAGGAGTACGGCCGGCTCATGGTCGAGATGGCCCGCTTCATCAAGCCGATCCTGGCCATGGTTCCGCCCGATCCGACCGGTCTGGACATCCGCCAGTTCGCCCCGCTGGCCGGCCTGGCCGCGGCTTTCCGCAGGTTGCCCGACAAGCAGCAGGCCATCTTCATCCAGCTCATGACCATGAGCGCGGCCGACTTCCTGCGCCAGTGGTTCGAGACCGAGCCACTCATCGCCACCATGGCCGCCTCGGGGATCATCGGCACGTTTCAGGGAGTCCAGTC
Organism: Chloroflexota bacterium; assembly: GCA_031370565.1. Classification (GTDB taxonomy): domain Bacteria; phylum Chloroflexota; class Limnocylindria; order Limnocylindrales; family CSP1-4; genus Chersky-267. The sequence continues at coordinate 13,120 of JANMQO010000132.1, read as the reverse complement.
ACCGGGCACCGCCTACGTGCTGCTCCACCACTACATGGGCGAGATCGACGGGGCCTTCCGCGCCTGGGGCATCCCGCGCGGCGGCACCGGCGCCATCTCGAACGCGATCGGCAGCGCCGCCCGCGAAGCTGGGGCGGAGATCCGTCTGGAGGCACCGGTCGAGCGGATCCTGGTGCGAGACGGCCGGGCGGTCGGAGTCGTCCTGGCATCCGGCGAGGAGATCTCGGCGGCTTCGGTCCTCAGCTCCGTCGACGTCCGGCGGACGTTCCTGGGGCTGCTCGAGCCCGGCACCCTCGAGCCCGGTTTCGAAGCGGAGGTCCGGCGCTTCAAGTTCCGCGGCTCGTCCGGCAAGGTGAACATGGCGGTCGATCGGCTGCCCGACTTCCGCTGTCTGCCGGGCCAGGGCGAGCACCTCCGCGGGGCGATCAGCTTCAGCCGGAGCGTCGATGACATGGAGCGCGCCTACGACGACGCCAAGTATGGCCGCTGGAGCCGTCGCCCCTACATCGACATGATCATTCCGACCCTGGTCGACCCGTCGATGGCACCCCCGGGCAAACACGTCATCAGCTGTTTCGTCCAGTACGCCCCGTACCACCTGGACCCGAGCCTGGGCACCTGGGACGACAATCGCGAGGCGTTCGGCGATGCGGTCATCGACCGGATCGCCGAGGACGCCCCGAACATCCGCGAGATCATCCTCCACCGCCAGGTCCTGACCCCGCTCGACATGGAACGGACGATCGGACTGACGGAGGGCAACATCTTCCAGGGCGAGCTCAGCCTGGAACAGCTCTTCTTCAATCGACCCGTGCCGGGCTACGCGCGCTTCCGAACCCCGATCCGCGACCTCTGGCTGTGTGGCTCGGCAACCCATCCGGGCGGCGGCATCATGGGCGCCAACGGCCGGATCGCGGCCATGGAGCTCCTCCGGGCGCGGGCCGGCCGGAAGGTGGCCTGAGCGATGGCGCTGCTCGGTGGTGTCACCAGCCGAACCTGGGATGCGATCGTCATCGGAGCCGGTCACAACGGCTTGGTGGCGGCGGCCTACCTGGCCAAGAGCGGGCTGCGCGTGCTCGTCCTCGAGCGACGAGCGCGGATCGGTGGGATAGCCGACACCGTCGAGATCGCGCCGGGAGTCATGGCGCCTGGGATCATCCCGACCGTCGGTCGACTGCGTCCCTCCGTTGTGCGCGAACTGGACCTGCGGGCGCACGGGCTGAGGCTCATCGCGCCGGACGTGCGCGTCTTCGCACCGCAGCCCGACGGCCGGGCGATCACCCTGTGGGCCGATCTCGACCGGACGGTCGACGGGCTACGCTCCCTGTCGATCCGCGACGCGGCTGCCTACATGGAGTTCGAGCGGTCCGTCCGCTCGCTGGGCAGGTTCCTGGCCGAGCTCAATGCCGCCACCCCGCCGGACATTCGCGCAGCGCGGCTGAGCGATGCCCTGGCCGGGCTCAGACTCGGCCGCTCGTTCCGCGGCCTGGGCAGGGCGGATGCCCGCGCGATCCTGCGGGTGCTGCCCATGGCCATCGCCGATTTCGTGGCGGAGTCGTTCGAGACTGACGCGCTCCGGGCGACGCTCGCCACTCGTGGCATCCAGTACACGGCCATGGGCCCGTGGTCGGCCGGCACCACGGGCGTCTTCCTCAACGACGCAGCGGGCAACGACGGTGGGGCAGCCGGCCCGACGGTCTACGCCAAGGGCGGTCCAGGCGCGCTCTCGGCTGCCCTGGCCCGCGCAGTTCGGGCGGCCGGCGGCGAAATCCGCACGGACGCCGAGGTCATCGCCATCACCACGGCCGCCGATCGGGCGAACGGCGTCGCGTTGGTCTCCGGCGAGGAGATCGCGGCCCGGATCGTGGTTGCCGCGCACGATCCCAAGCGGGTGCTCACCGGGCTCGTCGATCCGGTCGTCCTGGGGCCCGGGCTGCGCTGGCGGGCCGCCAACATCCGGACGCCGGGCACCGTGGCCCGGATCAACCTGGCGCTGTCCGGGACGCCCCGGTTCGCCGCTGCGGGCGATGGGCCGGACGCTGCGCAGCGGCTGCGCGCCCGAATCGTCATCGCCCCGGGCATCGACTACCTGGAGCGCGCCTTCGACGCGTCGAAGTACGGTCGGCTCAGCGAGGCGCCCTACCTGGAGGCGACGATGCCATCGCTCGTCGACCCGGGGCTGGTGGCCGGCGCGCCTGCCGGGACGCAGGTCATGAGCATTCACCTCCAGTACGCCCCGTACGCCCTGCGCGAGGGCAGCTGGGATGACCGCCGTGACGAGCTCGCGGAGATGGCCGTGCGGACGCTTGAGGCGTACGCGCCCGGACTCGGCTCGCTGGTGACTGCCCGGCAGGTGCTCACGCCGCTCGACCTCGAGCGCGACCATGGCCTGAGCGGCGGCCATCCGTACCATGCCGAACCGTCGCTGGACAGCTTCTTCCTGTGGCGACCGCTGCTCGGCCACGCTCGCTACAGACTGCCGGTGGACGGCCTGTACCTGGCCGGTTCGGGCGCCCATCCCGGTGGCGGGATCACTGGGCAACCGGGCCAGAACGCGGCGCGGGAGATCCTGGCGGACTGGCGGAAACGCCGGTCCTGATCGATCAGGCCACGACCACCCGGTCGCGGCCGGCCGCCTTGGCCGCATAGAGTGCCTCGTCGGCGAGACGTACCAGGTGTTCCTCGTTGTCGACAGGAGCGTTCGGGATCGACGCGGCGCCAAGGCTGACGGTGACCTGGATGTTGTGCTCGCCGTCCTGCACGACGAGCTCCGCCACGGTCCGCCGGATGCGCTCGCAGACCCGGGCGGCGTCCTCCTGGGATGCGCTCATGAGCAGCACCAGGAACTCCTCGCCACCGAACCGGACGAGGACATCGCCCTCGCGCAAGGTACGTCGGGCTGCCTGGGCGACCCGCACGAGGACCCGGTCGCCCACGATGTGGCCATAGGTATCGTTGATCGACTTGAAGTGGTCGATGTCCATCATCGCCACGGCGAGCGGCAGCTTGCTGCGGATGGAGCGGCTGTACTCCTCGTGCAGGCGGAGCAGCCCGAAGCGGCGGTTGTACAGGCCGGTCAGGGGATCGAGGGTGGCCAGCTTCTCGAGCCGTCGATGGGCCAGCGCGCTGTTGAGCGCAACTGCCAGCAGTGGCCGGATGAGGTCGACCAACCGCGGCGCGTCCGCGTCGACCGCCTGCGTCGAGGCCAGGACGAGCACGCCGACCGGCACGCTCTTGAAGGTGAGTGGCAGCACCAGGACCGCTCTGGCCGGGAAAAGCGTCACCGCGGCGTCGATCATCAGCTCGCTGGGGGCGTCGAGCTCGACGGTCGCTTCGCCACGCAGCGCCGCCCGGACCACATCCGCCTGGGCCAGCTGCTCGACATCGCGGATCCGTACGGATGCGCCGATCTCGATGGCCCCGTCCGCTTCGACCAGGATTGCGCCGGCCTGCGCGCCGGTCAGGGTCAACAGTTGGCGAATCGCGTTCCGGCAGACGGCGTCCAGCTCCAGGTGGGTCGCCAGCATGGCTGAGAAGTCGCGTACCGCGCCTTCGACCTGGTGCGCCGCCGCCAACGCCGTCACGAGGTCGTTGAATGAGCGCGCTGTCTCGCCGAACTCGTCGGTCGAATCGACGGGGACGGCACATTGTTCGGGCGAGCAGCCGGACCAGTCGCCGGTGTAGGCCGCCAACTGCAGGGTGTTGCGGACAGTTTCCATCCGGCCGGCGAGGAGCCGGATGCGGCGACCCACGACGAACCGGGCGAGTCCGTAGTTTGCCCCTCCCACCAGCAGCCCGGCGCCGATGCAGGCACCCACGAAGACCGGGGTCATGACCGAGCTGGCGGGCAGTCCCAGGGCGAGCGAGAACGGCGGAAAGGTCACCCCCGTGACGAACCCAAGCCCGAGCATCCAGAGGGCAAGGTCCCGGAAGGCGCTGCTGGTCAGACGTGGCATGTGCGCACGGTCGCACCCGACACACTAGGCGTCGATGACCCGAAGGTCAGGGGTGCGCAGCGCGTCGCAGGGGATCGTTTGCCGGTCGCCCGCTCACTGGCCCCGCTCACTGGCCGCTCACTGGCCGCTCACTGGCCGCCTATCGCGCGCTCATCGCTCCGTCGGCGCTGCCGGCACGTCGTCCCGGACGTCCTCATCGATTCCGGGCGACGGCTCGCGCGGGACTCGGAAGCGGCGACCCTCGCGCGCCTCGACCCGCCGGACGGCTCGCTCTGCGATGGACGGCCCGCCGCCGAAGATCTCCAGGTAGTGGAAGAAGATCGACGCCAGCACGGCCGCGACCGGAATGCCGAAGATCGCGCCGGCCACGCCGGCAACCTTGGAGCCGACGATGACCGAACCGAGGACCACAATCGGGTGGAGTCCGATGGCGCCGGACATGAGCCGGGGCTGGAGCACGTTCATGACCAGGAACCAACCCACGGCCATGATCACCAGTGCCGGTACGATCACCCCCGGCTGTGTCACGATCGCCACGATCACCGGCGGTGCCCACGCCACGAACGGTCCGAAGAAGGGGATCGCCATGAGCACGCCCGACAGGGCGGTCGTGATCGCCAGGAAGTCGAGCCCGAAGGTGGCGCTGGCCAGCAGCGCAACGAAGGCGTAGCTCAACCCGATGACCGCCTGCCCGCGCAGAAAGCCGCCGAAGGAGCGCGATACCGACGCCTCGAACAGGGCCACGGCATCGCGCCGGCCGGGGGGCACCAGCCGGTTGAGGAACCGTCGGATGCCGTCCTGGTCGATGACGATGTAGATCGACAGGATGATCACGATCAGCATCGTGCCGATCACGCCCAGGCTGGCCACGGCGATCGACTGCAATGGCCCGACCAGGCCCGTCGCCGAGTCCCGCAGTGAGGTCAGCACCTGCTGCGCGGCCATGACCAGATCCACCTGGCCAAACCCGAGCGCCTGGAGCCAGCTCTGGAACGGCCGCACCATCGTCGGCAGGTCGCGCAGGAGTTGTGGCACGGAGGCCACGAAGTGGGAGATCGAGCTGGCCAGAGCCTGCGCGGCAAAGACTGTCAGGGCGACCGTCCCGCCGATGAGCACGACGTACACGACCGCCACCGCGACGACCCTGGGCAGGCCCGGCACAAGGCGAATCATCCGACGCACGAGCGGGCTCAGGATGAACGCGATGAGCCAGGCCAGGAAGAAGACCAGGATGACGTCACCGAAGTCGAAAAAGACCCGGGCGAGCGCCTCGACGACGACGATCCCGAGGGCCAGCACACCGAGCACGAGGAGCACGTCGAGCAGCCGCGCCTGGCGGCGCGACAGGGAAAAGGGCAGGGCCGGTCCCGACGGCGCTTCAGGGCGACCCCGCAAGGCGGGACCGGTATCGGTCACCGGAGCCCCATCCGATCGCGAACCTCGGCCATGGTTGCGGCGGCCTTCGGACGCAGGTGTTCGGCGCCGGCGGCCAGGATCTGGTCGACGCGGTCCGGCTCGGCCATGAGTTCGAGGTAGCGTTCGCGCGGCTCGGCGTAGCGGGCGATGATTCGTTCGGCCAGCAGCTTCTTCGTATCGACGCAACCGGTGCGCGCCGTCCGCTCGCCGTCCCAGATCGCCTCGTAGTCGTCTCCGAAGGCTCGATGCAGCTGGCAGACGTTGCACACGGACGGCCGACCCGGGTCGGTCCGCAGGACCCGTTTCGTGTCGGTCACCATCGACATGACCTGTCGCCGGATCAGCTCCGGCGTGGCGAACACGTCGATCGTGTTGCCAACCGACTTGCTCATCTTCTTGACGCCGTCCGTGCCCAGCACGGTGGGGGAGTCGGTGAACACCGCCTGCGGTTCGGGGAACGTCTGGCCGTAGCGCGCGTTGAACGCCCGGACGATCTCCCGACTCAGCTCCAGGTGGGCGGCCTGGTCTCGGCCAACCGGCACCAGGTTGGCCTTGTAGATGACGATGTCGGCGGCCTGCAGGACCGGGTAGGTGAGCAGCCCGTGGTTGATGTCATCGGGCTGGTTGCGCTTCTTTTCCTTGTAGGTCGGCGTCCGCTCAAGCCAGCTGACCGGGGTCACTGTGCACAGCAGCCAGGCCAGCTCGGTGTGCTCGGGTCGGTGGCTCTGGACGAACAGCGTGCAGCGCTCCGGATCGAGTCCGAGCGCCAGCAGCGAGGCGGCCATCTCCCGGGTGCGCTGGCGCAGCAGGTCGGGGTCGTGCGTGCTGGTCAGGGCGTGGTAGTCGACGATGCAATAGATGGCCTCGTACTCGAACTGCAGCCGCACGTAGTTGCGGACGGCGCCCAGATCGTTGCCCAGATGGACGATGCCCGAGGGCTGGATACCCGAGAAGATTCGCGGGTGAGTGTCCGGCGTCTTGGCTGGAACCGGAGCGGGCGCAAGGTCGGTCGTCATGGTTGGCGAGTGTAGCGGACGGTGCGTGCCTGCGAGTCCGTGCAGGGCGGCAGGCATGAGCGCCCAGGTGTCCGGCGCAGCGCGGAATCGCCGGATGCGCCAAGATCGGAGGCATCGAGCCGGATGGGGCGGAACCCGCACAGCCCGGCCGCCAGAAGGAGCACGATGGGCGCACTATCGCCGGTCCATCTCATCATCATTCTCGTCATCGCCCTGCTCGTGCTTGGGCCGGGCAAACTGCCCGAGACTGGGGCCGCCCTGGGACGCGCCGTGCGCGGCTTCCGTGATGCGGTCGAGGGCAAGGAGGACGAGTCGCCCACGCCGATGCCGCCGACCCAGGCGGCGGGCCTGACGGCCGGCTCGGCCTCGACCATCAGCTCGACCCCGGCCGACGACGAGGCGGGTCGCCCCGCAAGCTGAGCGGAGCGCACTCGCCGGCCAGACCGCTGGTGCGGCAGGTATCATCGGCGCGATGACGGAGCATGGCACCCCCGACACCGGCGACGTGGCCTGTCCCTTCGTGGCGTTCGCTGACGCGCGGTCCGAACGGGCGAATCGGCCGGACCACCGTCATCGGTGCTACGCGGACCTGCTGCCGGCCCCTCGGGCCCTGGCCCACCAGGAGGCATACTGCCTCACCGATGGCTTTGCGATCTGTCCGACGTTTCGGGACTGGGCCAAGCGCGAGTCGGCGCGGGCGCTCGGTACGGCCGGGAGTCTTGCCTCCGGCCCGGAACCCACGGGCACCGCAGACGCGCCGGTCGACTCCGCGGACGGGCCGGCGTCCGACGGCGTGGCGTCGGGGGGAGTGGGCTCTGAGGATCCGGGGGTGGACGCCGCCGGTCTCGAAGCGTGGACTGGTCGCCCGGCCCCGTCGGACGGGTCGCTTTCCGCGGGTGAACTCGCGCCTGGCGACGCGCTCGAGAAAGCCCTCCGCAATCCGCAGCGCGACTGGGCCGCGCCGCCGCCATGGCTGGGCAACGTAGGCCGACGCGATCGCGAACCGGTGGTGCCGGGGTTTCTCGTGACGCGCGGAAAGGGCAGTGCCGAGGATCGGACGGCTGACGGGGTCGGGTTGGCCGGCTCACGTTGGCTGCAGGGTGCCCCCGATCCAACTGAAGCCGGCGATGGCGCGCCGGGCGCTGACGACGGGCCCGTTCCGCCAGGCAGCCAGCAAGAGGCAACGCTTCGATCTCGAAACGCGGGCCTCAGCGCGGGCCTCGGCGCGGGCCTCGGCGCGGGCCACGGCGCGGGCCTCAGCGCGGGCCCGGACATTGGTCTCGATACTCCGGGCGCCGCCCCACGAGAGCCGCGGTCCCGTCGCGCCGGGACACAGTCGACCGAATCGAGCCGGTCGATCGTCGGATCCGGGACTGCCACCGCGGGCCCGCGGCGGCGCGGCTCGGCCGGAGCGTCGGTGGCTGGGACGTCTGCAGCTGGAGCGCCGGCCGCCGGCGTCGGTCTACCGCACCTTTCTCGCCGACCGACCGATCGGGAAGCGACCGGACCGGCCTGGGAGCGGCCTCGACGGTTTGAGGCGTATCCCACCCTCAAGACTCGAATGGGCTGGCCGAATCCGCCGCGGATCCTGATCGGGGTGCTCGCCCTGGTCGTGGCCGCGGTAGTGGTGTTCGCGGCCCCGTTCTTGTGGCGGTTCGCCGCCGTGCCGGGTGGAACGGCCAACGCCACGCCCACTCCGACCGTACTCGCGACGAGCTCCATTGCGCCGACGGACTCGCCCGCCCCCACGCCGCAGACCTATGTCGTCGTGGCCAACGACACGACGGGCGGGATCGCCAAGAAGTTCGGCCTGACGGTGGATCAGCTGCTCGCCGCCAACAAGCAGATCAAGAACCCGGACAGAATCGCGATCGGGGACCGTCTGGTCATCCCACCGTCCGCCCCGACCGAGATCGTCAACGGCGCCAGTCCGTCAGCGGGCCCGTCGGCCAGTCCGTAGTACGTCTGTGGCTGTCGTCGTCGATGGTCACGATCGCCGGAAGCTCGGGCGTGCTCCGCCGGACCCCTCCGTCGGCCCGAGTTCCGCCTCGGCCGGCGCCATACCTGCGCGCGCTGCCGTTTGCGTTTGATGCACGAGCGCGACTAGTTCGACGTCCAACTGGTCGTATTTGTTCGCCACACGCAAGCATGGTGACAAACCTTGCGCTGCACGCACATCGAGTGGACATCAGCCGTCCAGCACGTCACGCTCATGCGTGTCGCGCGGATCGAGGCCCACCGGGCAAGGCGGGCGGTCGCATCCCGAGTCCCGGTGGGCCGGGCGGGGTCGGTGGGGTGCGCGGGCCTCAGCGCGGCGCCAGGTTGATCGAGGTGATCTTGCCCGCCTCGACTCGGAAGGTTGCGTCGAGGTGCTGCGAGGCTGCGCCGGGTCGGACGACGAGCAGGTCCGCCTCGTAGGTGTTGCCCATGTCCCGCGCTTCGCCGGGGATCATCTTCAGGCCTCGATCACTGCGCAGGAACCAGCCCCCGACGCGGTCGATCCCGCGCAATGTCTGGACGGAGTCTCCGACGTGGATCCGCATTTCCGCGCGCTCGTCCATGAGCGCCACGGCGCCCTCGCGATCGCCCGCATTCAGCTTCTCGAAGAAGAGGTCCATCGTGTCGACTGCGCCCATGACCGGGAGTGTACGCGAAGCGATCGTGCGACGGCCTGAGTGGGGCGCGTCAGGCCGTCGGTCTGGCCGGTGGCCCAGTCAGCCGGCCGGCTGCGGTGGTGCGGTGGTCAGGGACCGTGCCGAGGCCGGACGTTCCGCCTCGCGGGCGCGGATCCGGCGGGTCAGTTCGGCAGCCTGCTCGTAGCGCCCGAAGCTGGGCATGATGTACGTGCCGGCGACCAGCCCCCGAGCGGCGTCCAGGAAGGCCAGGGCCATCTCCAGCCCGACCTCGGCACCACGTTCGCCGGCGGCCTGCATCGCCGCGCGGGCCTCGTCCGGGATGGTGATCCCGGGCACCTCGTTGTGCAGGAACTCGGCGTGGCGGGCGCTCTGCAGCGGCAGCACGCCGAGCAACACCGGGACCGGGAAGCCGGCTGGTCCGAACCGTTGGCGGGCTTCCGCGTCCATCGCCTCCACCTGCGCCAGCGAATAGAGCGGCTGGGTCATGATCAGATGCGCGCCGGCCTCGAGCTTGCGCTCCAGGCGGTCCCATTCGGTCGATTGGTCGGCGGCCGTCGGGTCGAGCGCGCAGGCGATGGTGAAGCCGGCTCGCTGGCCGATCGGCTGGCCGGCCTGGTCTTCGCCCCGATTGAGTCGCTCCAGGATGCCCACCAGGCCGATCGAATCCACGTCCCAGACGCCGGTTCCGGTTGGGTAGTCGCCGATTCGGGGCGGATCGCCGGTGAGCGCCAGGACGTTCCGGACGCCCAGCGCATGTGCGCCCAGGAGCTCCGATTCGAGCGCCATGAGGTTCCGGTCGCGGGTCGTGAAGTGAACCAGGCATTCCAGGTCCAGGTCGTGCTGCACGGCGAAGGCAACGGCCATGCAGCCCATCCGGACCCGGGCCATGGCCGAGTCGCTGATGTTGACCAGGTCGACGCCGGCTGCCTGCAGCAGGCGCGCCGCATCGAGGGTGCGCTCGATCCGGATCGAGCGGGGCGGGTCGATCTCGACGGACACCACGAACCGACCGTCGGCCAATGCGGCGGCCAGGCGTGTCACCGGGGGCGCCTGGCCGTTGGAACGATCGAGGGCAGCGATCGCGCTGGTCCGCGGCCCCTCGATGGGGGCGAACGGGCGGCTCGCGCCGCCGACGACCACGCCGCGCCCGACCGTGGCGCCACTGATCGCAATGGCGCTGACCCCGCCGCCAGCGCCAGTCCGAGCCCGCTGGAGGTCAGCCGGGGCGACCCCGTCGAGCGCCAGCCGCATGGCCGCAATATGGGCCGGCGTTGTGCCGCAGCAGCCACCCACGATGCGCGCCCCGGAATCCAGGAAGCGCGGCACCATCCGACCAAAGTAGTCCGGGCCGGCGGCATAGATGAATTGACCCTCGATCCGCTGGGGCAGGCCGGCGTTCGGCAGAATCGCCCGGACGACCCCGGGCAGCACGGGACCCATCGCTTCGAGCGCGTCGAGACAGGCGACCGGTCCGACGCCGCAATTGACGCCGACGGCATCCGCCCCAGCGGCTACCAGTGTCGCGTAGGCCGCAGCCGGTCGCGTGTCGTCGAGCGCCTGGAGCTCCTCGCCGAACGTCATTGACGCGATCACCGGCAGATCCGACAGTGCCCGCGCCTCCTCCAGCGCAAGCAGGAGGTGTTCGAGCTCGTAGAACGTCTCGAGCATGACCAGGTCGATCCCGCCCTCGAGCAGTCCCTCGAGCTGCTCTCGATAGGCCACCCGGATCGTCCGCTCGTCATGGGTGGTCTCACCCCGGGTCGGGGCGCCGAGGGGACCGATTGAGCCGGCCACCAACGCATCTCGCCCGGTCACGTCGCGCGCTTCGCGGGCAAGTTGGGCCGCCCGACGGTTGAACAGGCCGGTGTTCGCGGCATGGCCGTAGGGCGCCAGTCGGAGCCGGTTCGCGCCGAAGGTGGCCGTCTCGATGATGTCGGCGCCCGCCTGCAGGTACTCGCGATGGAACGTGCCGATGAGTTCGGGTCGCGACACGACGAGCTCATCGAGGCAAGCTCGCTGGGGGATGCCGTTGGCGAACAGGAGGGTCCCGACCGCTCCATCCATGAGCAGGGGCCGGCCCGCGAGGCGTGCTCGGAAGCGATCTCGTACGGTCAACGGCGCGGTCTGCTCGGGCTGCATCCGGACAGCGTAGCCGATGCCCCCGAAACGACCAGCCCCCGACGAGCCGACTCGACCCGACCAGCCGACCAACCAGCCGGCTGGGCGACTCGAAGAGACCGATGACCGGCCGGGCATGAGTTTCGCCCAGCGAGGCCCTTCAGCCCAACCGCGCGACGCTGCCTCGTCGCCGAACGAGGACCAGCCGACCATCCACCTCGCGGACGATCTGCGGGGCCAGCGGCCGGCCGTTGTAGGTCGAGCTGAAGGACGCGGCATAGGCTCCGGCGTCGCGGATCGCGACAAGGTCACCCCGACGGAGCGCCGGCAATGCGTGCTTCCCCAGCGCGTCGGTCGATTCGCAGATCGGGCCGTGAACGGCCGTCGTCCCGGTTGCGGCAGCCGCGGCGATCGTGGCGGCCAGCGCCGATGGATCCATGGGTTGGCCCAGCGAGGTGAGCGCCACGATCGCATGGTGGGCGTCGTACAGGGCCGGTCGAATGAGCTCGGTCATGCCAGCGTCGAGGACGACCATGCGGCCACCGCCGCGCTCGCGCGCGTGCAGCACGCGGGTGACCAGCCAGCCCGCCCGGGCGACGAGGAACCGCCCCGGCTCGACGGCCAACCGCCGCGGGCGTCGCGCTGACGGGACACCCTCCAGCAGGGCCGGCAGCTCCCGCGCGAAGCGCTCCGGTCGAGGCGATGGGTCGCCCAGCGGGCCGACCGGAAAGCCGCCACCGACGTCGAGCGTATCGAACGCCGGGAGGCCGCCGCCCAGCAGCCCGACGAGGGCGAGGGCACGCCGGACGGCGTCGCGCCACGCATCGATCGCGCCGAGCTGGGACCCAACATGGAGGTGCAGGCCGCGCCATCGGAGGGGTCCGTCGGGACCGCCGCCGGCCTCGATCGCGGCTCCCAGCTCATCGTCCGCCAGGCCGAACTTGCTCGATCCGGCCCCCACCGCCAGGCCATGCTGGGTCTCGGGCTCCACCGCCGGATTGAACCGTACGAGGACATCGAGCCGGACCGAACCCGCCCGACGGGCCATGTCCGACAGCGCTGCCGCCTCGTCCGCCGATTCGACGGTCACCCAGCGCAGCGGATCTCCCGCCGCGGCCGCCGCCACGACTGCTCGAAGGTCCGCATCGGTCTTGCCGATTCCCTCGAAGGTGATGGCCTGGTTCGGCAGCCCGGCACGGCGGGCGATCGACCATTCCCCCAGCGAGACGACGTTGGCTCCGAACCCGTGCGTGGCGACGCGCGCGACGAGCGCAGCCACGTCGTTGGCCTTGACCGAATACTGCCGGATCCAGGGATCCGGGAAGGCGGCCCGGACCTCTTCGGCGGCGGCCGCCAGGGTACCTGCGTCGGTCAGGTACAGCGGGGTGCCGTAGCGCCGGGCGGCCGCACGCAGGTTGACGGCGATCGTCGGCAGGCGGTCCGCCTCATCGGACGCGGTCGGCCGGTCACCGTCAACCACGCCGGGTTCAGCGGCTCGTCTTCACGAACGGGAGCATGTCGATGAGCGCGGACACGACGCTCAGCACGACCCCACCGATGATCGCGGCAAGGAAAGCGTTCGATCCGAGGTTGGGCGGAAACCCGCCGACACTGAAATGTCGCCCGAGCTCGGTGGCGATCCAGGCCACGAGGAGCAGCAGGACGCCGTTGATGACGACGCCGAACAGACCGAGGGTCATCATCGTGAGCGGAAAGGACAGGGTCTTCAGGACGGGTTTCAGGAACGCATTCACGACCCCGAAGATGGCCGCCACGACGAGCACCGTGACGATGCTCGCTCTCGACCCAAACGAGATATCCGTGTAGATCCTGCTCGTGACCCACAGGGCGAGTCCGGTCCCAATGAGTTTCGCGACGATGCCGATCATCGGACAACCTCCTGGCGATGCTCGTCCCGGCCGCCGACGACGAACCGGGCACTGTCCCTTCGATCATGGCAGATGCGCGCGCCTGACAG
>JANMQO010000013.1:0-34591 GCA_031370565.1 Chloroflexota bacterium | reverse complement strand
CGCAGGTCCGCCTTGAGGATCTTGCCGGTGCCGCCCTTGGGCAGTGCGTCGCGGAAGTGGATCTCCCGGGGCACCTTGAACCGGGCCAGCCGGCTGCGACAGAAGGAGCGTAGCTCCGCGGTCGTGAGCGAGGCGTCCGGTTTGAGCACGACCAGCGCGACCGGAACCTCGCCCCGAGCATCGTCCGGCGCCGAGACGACGGCGCACTCGAGGACGGCCGGGTGGGCGGCGATCGCGACCTCGATCTCCACCGACGAGATGTTCTCGCCGGCGCTGATGATGATGTCCTTGGAGCGGTCCTTGATGAGGATGTAGCCGGCGTCGTCCATTGTGCCCATGTCGCCGGTGTGGAGCCAGCCGTCACGGATCGCACCGGCCGTGGCATCGGGCTCCAGGTAGTAGCCATCCATGACCACGTTGGAGCGCACGACGATCTCGCCGATCTGCTCGCCATCGGGCCGGACGTTCTGCTCGTCAGCATCCACCACGCGGATGCGTACGCCGGGGATCGGCCAACCGGTCATCGCCTGACGATCCTGGCGCCGCTCGGGCGGCTCGGCCTCGGTCAGCACGCGTCGCGGCTGGGCCAGGCTGATGATCGGCGACGTCTCGGTCAGCCCGTAACCCACGATCGCCTGGACACCGAGCTCAGCCTCGAGCGCGCGGACCAGCGTGGGCGACGCCGGCGCGCCACCGATGATCACCTGACGCAGGCTCGACAGGTCGTAGCGGGCGCGCTCGCGGTGGTTGAGCAGCGCGTTGAAGATGGCGGGCACGGCCAGCAGGCGGGTCACGCGGTGGCGCTCGACGAGCTGGAGCAGGGCACCCGGCTCGAAGCGGCGGAGCATGACGTGCTGCCCACCGACCATGGTCAGAAAGTGCGGCGTGCCCCAGCCGTTCACGTGGAACAGCGGCACGACGTGCAGGACGACATCCTCCTCGGTGAAGCCCAGCCCCAGCTCCGCGTACAAGCAGTGCAGGTAGAGCTGCCGGTGGGTCATCGCGACACCCTTGGGCAGTCCGGTCGTGCCGCTCGTGTAGAACAGCTCGGCCATGGCGTTCTCGTCGATGTCCGGCGTCCGCGCTTCGGTCGAGGCGGCCGCCAGGAGCGCTTCATATTCGAGCTCGGCCACGCTGCCGGGCTCGCCTTCGATGATCACGAACCGGGGCCGGCCGCGGAGCTGCGGCGCGATCTGCTCAATGAGCGAGGCGAAGTCGCGCTGGAAGAAGACGACCTTCGAGCCGGCGTGGTCGAGGATATAGGCGATCTCGTGCGGCGCCAGGCGGATGTTGATCGGGTTGAGCACGGCGCCCGCCTCGATCACGCCGTAGTACGCCTCCAGCAGCTGGTGGGTGTTGTAGGTGAGGAACGAAACGCGGTCGCCGGCCTCGATCCCGAGCCCGTGGAGGGCGTTGGCCAACCGGTGCGTTCGTTCTGCGTATTCCCGGTAGGTGAACTGCCGATCGCCGTCGATGACACCCACGCGGTCGCCGAAGTACGTCGCCGCTCGGTCGCGGAACTCCAGAACGGAGAGCGGAACGAACACCGATGACCTCCTCGCGTATCGGGTCCCAGAGCGGGACGGCGTGGCCCGTGACGTGACCAGTGTTGCGCACGGCTCGTGGCACCACACGAGTGTCGCGCACCGCGCCAGTTCCCGTCAGGCGGATCGTGCACGCCTCTGCCGGGGTCGGGCCACAAGGCGGGTGCACGCTGAAGTCCCACGGGCAGCGAGTCCGACAGATATCATCGGCGCGCGATGCACGGCACGGGCACAGCCCGGTCGTCATCCGGCCCCGAGGAGATGCACCATGCGACACGGTTCCCGTCTGGCCTTCGCCGCAGCAGTCATGCTGGCGGTGGCGGCATGTTCCCCCAGTGCTGCCTCGAGCCCGCCCGGCGGTGGCGCGGCCGGCTCCATCTCCGCGAAGATCGGTGCGGTACTCTCGCTGACCAAGGGCGCTGCGGTCTACGGCACCAGCCAGAAGAATGGTCTGGAGCTGGCGGTCAAGGACGTCAACGCCAAGGGTAAGGTGTCCATCCAGCTCGTCATCGAAGATGACGCGTCCGACCCGCAGCAGGGCATCACCGCGTTCAACAAGCTGATCAACCAGGACAACGTGGTGGCCATCATCGGCCCGACCCTGTCGAACACCGCGGCCTCCACGGACCCGATTGCCCAGCAGGCCGGCGTGCCCGTGCTTGGCGTGTCGAACACCGCCGCCGGCATCACCGCCATCGGCAACTTCATCTATCGCGATTCGCTGACGGAGGGTCAGGTCATACCGCAGACGATCAAGCAGGCGGCCGCCAAGTACAGTCTCAAGAACGTCGCGGTCATCTACGGCCAGGACGACGCGTTCACCAAGAATGGCTTTGACGTGTTCAGCAAGGCGCTCGCCGCCAACAACATCAGCGTCGTCGATACCGAGACGTTCTCCAAGGGCGACAAGAACTTCAGCGCCCAGCTGACCAAGATCATCGGCCTCAAGCCGGATGCGATCGTGGCCTCGGCGCTGGCCAACGAAGGCACGGCGATTGTGTCCCAGGCTCGGCAGCTTGGCTTCACCGGCCCGATCATCGGCGGCAACGGCTTCAACTCGCCCGCGGTCATCAAGAATGGCGGTCCGGCGGCCGAGGGACTGGTGGTCGGGGCCGCCTGGAACTCCGCCTCGGCGTCTCCCGAGAACCAGGCGTTCCTGACCGCGTATCAGGCAGCCTACGGCGCCCCGCCGGACCAGTTCGCGGCACAGGCGTACAGCGGCGTGGAGATCCTGGCCGCTGCCATCGAGGCTGCCGGCAAGGCCGAGCGCGACCCAATCCGGGTAGCCCTGGCCACGATCAAGAACCTGCCCGTCCCGCTCGGATCGTTCTCGTTCACGGCAGATCGCGATGCCGACCACCCGCCGGTCATCCAGATCGTCAAGAACGGCAAGTTCCAGGTCCTGCAGTAGCCTCGCTGCGCGTCCGCCGTCCGGCCCCGGGCCGGACGGCGGACGCCGAACCACATCGCGCGCTGCCATGAACATTCCGCAGCAGCTGTTCAACGGACTGTTCGTGGGCAGCATCTACGCCCTCTTTGCGCTGGGCTACACGCTCGTCTTCGGGGTGCTCGACGTGCTCAACCTGGCGCACGCCGCGGTGTTCACCCTGGGCGCCTTCTTCGGACTGGTCGCCGTGACGACGCTCGGCCTGCCAGTCTGGGCGGGAGTGCTCGTGGCCTTCGTCGGCGGGGGCTGCGTCGGGATCCTGCTCGATCGGGTGGCCTTTGCCCCGCTCCGGCGCAGACCCGATACGCATTTCGCCGGCCTGATCAGCTCGCTGGCCATGGCCAGCCTGTTCATCGCGTTCGTCCAGGAGGTCTTCGGACCGCAGGACTACGTCTTTCCGCCGGGCACCTTCCCCGACGTCGCGCTGGAGATCGCCGGTGCCCGGATCCAGCTCATTCAGCTGGTCATCGTGGCGGTCAGCGTCGGGCTGATGGGCTGGCTCAGCTGGCTCGTCCAGCGGACGCGCTTCGGCCGATCACTGCGGGCGGTGGCGGAGAATCCGCGCGCGGCCGCCTTGCTGGGCATCGATGTCGAGCGGGTCAACGCCCAGACGTTCTTCCTCAGTTCCGCGCTCGGCGCAGTGGCCGGCGTCCTGCTCGGCCTGGCCTTCAATTCGGTCGCCTTCGATCTGGGTGCTTCGATCGAGCTCAAGGGCCTGGCCGTGATCGTCGTCGGTGGGATGGGTTCGCTCGTCGGCGCGATGGTTGGCGGACTGATCCTGGGGCTGACCGAGGTGTTCGCAGTGGCCGGGATCGGCTCCACCTGGCGCGATGCGATCGCGTTCGGGCTGCTCTTCATCATCCTCATCGTCCGACCGCGGGGCCTGTTCGGCCGGCCCCGACTGCGCCGCGACTGACGTGTCGATCGAGGCGCTCGGCCGGCTGTGGGCCACCTACGAGAGCGTCGTCCAGTTCGTGGGCCTCAACGCGATCCTTGGTCTGTCCATCTACATCACGCTGGCCGCCGGTCAGCTGTCGCTCGGGCAGGCGGCACTCATGGGCATCGGGGCGTATACGGGCGCCCTGCTGACGGTGACCTGGGGCTGGCCGTTGCCGCTCTCGGTGCTGGCCGGGATCCTCACCGCGGGGCTGGCAGCCGGCGCACTGGGCGTGGTCGTCCTGCGCCTGCGCGGTGTCTTCCTGGCCATTGCCACGCTGGGTTTCGGGGCGATGTTCGGGATCCTCGTGCTGAACATCCCGCTGACCGGCGGCGCGGAGGGCCTGCGCCCGATCCCCAGCGAGACGACAACCTGGCAGATCTACCTGGTTCTGGCCCTGCTCGCCTACGGATTCTGGCGATTCGACGGCTCCACCTTCGGGCGCTCGCTGTTCGCGCTGCGTGATGATGAGGCCGCGGCGTCGACACTCGGGATCGATCCGTTTCGGACGAACCTCATCGCGTTCGTGGCCTCCGGCATGGTGGCGGGTCTGGCGGGCGGCCTGTCGGCGCACCTGACCAGAATCATCACGCCGCGCGATTTCGGCTTCGAGAGCGCCCTGGAGATCCTCGTCTTCGCGATCGTGGGTGGCACGACGGGATTCGCCGGACCGATCCTGGGCGCGGCGCTCATGACCGTCCTGCCGGAGGTCCTCAGGTTCCTGCCGCTGGAGCCGGGGGCGGTCAACCTGTTCGTCTCGGGGGCCATCCTGCTGCTGGTCATCCTGTTCCTGCCGGGCGGCCTGATCAGCCTCCGGCGGCAGGGCCGCGCCGGGAGCGACCCGAGGGCGAGCCTTGGCCGCAGGGCCGGACCGGACCGAGCGGCCACGCTCCACGAGGACCCACCGACGCCCTTGCCGACGCCCTTGCCGACGCAGCCGATGACCTCACCGACGACGGGGCGGACGCCGCCGCCATCGCCTGCGGGTCAGCCATCCCTCGGGCCGGACCCGCGACGACGGTCGATCCCGGCCAATGCCATGCCGCTGCTCGAGGTTCGTGGCCTGGCTCGGCACTTCGGCGGCGTTCGCGCGGTGGACGGGGTCGACCTGGACGTGCGGCCGGGCGAGATCGTCGGCCTGATCGGCCCGAACGGGGCGGGCAAGACGACCGTGGTCAACGTCCTGTCCGGCCTGGTGCCACCCTCGGGCGGCTCCGTCCGGTTCGGCGGGATCGACGTCACCGGCTGGCCGGCCCACCGGATGGCCCGGCTGGGTCTCATCCGGACGTATCAGAACATCCGCTTGTTCGCCCACCTGAGCGTGCTGGACAACGTGCTCGTCGGGATGACCTCGCGGCTTCCGCCGACGCTCGGTTGGAGCCTGCTGGGGCGGGCCGGTCCGCATGAGGCCGCCGCCCGCCGGCGCGCCCTGGAGCTGCTGGCCGACGTCGGTCTGGAGGGCGTCGCGGGACGTCCCGCGGCCGCCCTGGCCTACGGCGATCGCCGACGCCTGGAGATTGCCCGGGCGCTGGCCGCCGAACCGCGACTGCTCATCCTTGACGAACCGGCCGCGGGGATGGCCGGCCCCGAGGCAGGACGCGTCGGGACGCTCCTCCGGACGCTGGCGGATCGCGGCATCGCGGTGCTCCTCATCGAGCACAACGTGCGGCTGGTCATGCAGACCTGCGATCGGGTGACCGTGGTCAACTTCGGTGCCCGGATCGCGGAGGGCGTACCCGCCGACATTGCCCGCGACCCGAGCGTGATCGAGGCGTACCTCGGTCCAACGAGCGTGGACCGGTGATCCAGCTGGTGACGCCCGGCCGGCCGCTGCTGGAGATCGACGACCTCACCGTCGTGTACGGTGAGGTTCCGGCCGTCCGGGATGCCTCGTTGCTCGTGGCGGAGGGCGAGCTCGTGGCGCTGGTCGGAGCCAACGGCGCCGGCAAGACGACGATCCTCTCGGCGGTCTCGGGCATTCTGGGCCTGGCCGGTGGACGGATCGTGGCCGGCCGCGTGCGCGTCGACGGGCGCGATGTCACCGGCTGGCCGGCCCATCGAACCGTCGGTCTGGGTGTCATCCACGTGCCCGAGGGGCGCGACATTCTGGGCAACCTGACCGTTGCGGAGAACCTTGATCTAGGCGGTTTCCGGCGGCGCGATCGGACCGGGCTGGCCGCCGAGATTGCTGCGGTCTATGAGCGCTTCCCGGTCCTCGGGCAGCGCCGCCGCCAGCCTGCGGCGGCCCTCTCCGGGGGTGAGCAGCAGATGCTCGCGATTGCCCGCGGGTTGCTCGGTCGGCCTCGGCTGCTCCTCCTCGACGAGCCCTCGATGGGCCTCGCACCCCAGCTCGTCAGCGCGGTCTTCGCCGAGATTGTGCGGATCCGCGCGGCGGGCACGACCGTCCTGCTCGTCGAGCAGAACGCCCACCAGGCACTGGGCCTGGCAGACCGCGCCTACGTCCTCGAGACGAGCCGGATCGTGCTTGCTGGAACGGGCCCCGAGCTGCTCCGCTCCGAGCGCGTCGTGGACGCCTACCTGGGCATGCCCGACGAGATGCTGCCCGGTTCGCTGAGCCCCGACGTCAGCCCTTGAGCGAGCCGGCCAGCAAGCCTCGAATGAAGTAGCGACTGAGCAGGACGTAGACCAGCAGCGTGGGCAGGGCCGAGATGAGCGCGCCGGCCATCTGCACGTTGTACAGCGCGGCGAAGCTGCCGGCCAGATTCTGCAGCGCCACCGTGACGGGCTGGCTGGATGGCGCACTGGTCAGCGTCACAGCAAACAGGAACTCGTTCCAGATGTTGGTGAACTGCCAGATCCCGACCACCACGAAACCGGGCACGGACAGCGGCAGGATGATCCGGCGATAGATCGCCACGAGCCCGGCGCCGTCCACCCTGGCCGCCTCGATGAGGTCCGACGGGATGCTCGCGTAGTAGTTGCGGAAGATGAGCGTGGTGATCGGGATGCCGTACACGATGTGGGTGATGGCCAGGCCGGCCAGCGAGTCGTACAAGCCCAGCTGCTCGAGCAGGTTGACCAGCGGGATGAGGATCGCCTGGTAGGGGATGAACATCCCGAACAGGAGCAGCGCGAAGACGGCGTCCGCCCCGGGGAATCGCCACTTGCTCAGGACGTAGCCGTTGATCGAGCCCCAGATGGACGACACGATGACCGCCGGGATGGTCATCGTCAGGCTGTTGATCAGGCCGGAAGCGATCCCGCCCGAGTTCTGCAGGGGTGGCACGAGGGCGCTTCGCCAGGCCCCGAGGTCGAGGCTCGCCGGGAGCGTCCAGATGCTCGTCGTGTTCACCTCGCGCAGCGTCTTGAAGCTGCCCACGACCGCCACGTAGACCGGCACCAGGAAGCCGATGGCGAACAGCACGAGCAGCCCGTAGATGAGCAGGCGGCTCGGTCGCAGTGTCACGCGCCGGCGCCCACGCGCGCTGCTCCGGGCGGCGCTCATCCGCGCTGCTCCTGGTGCAGTTGCCAGCGCAGGTAGGGCAGCACAACGACCGCCGTGGCGAGGAGCATGACCACGGCCACCGCCGCGCCCAGGCCCCACTGGTTGCTCTTGAACGCGCTGTCGAACAGGAAGATCGAGGGCACGTCCGACGACACGCCGGGCCCGCCCCGCGTCGTGACGAAGACGAGATCGAAGATCTTGAGGCTGACGTAGCCGAGCAAGACCACGACGCTGACCAGGACCGGGCGCAGCAGCGGGATGAGGATGTGGCGGTAGATCTGGACCTCGGATGCGCCGTCCATCCGGGCCGCCTCGCGGATCTCGTCCGAGATGCCCCGCAATCCGGCCAGGAACATGGCCATGACGAACCCGGACATCTGCCAGGCGGCAGCAATGACGATGGTGCCGAGCGCCGCCCGCGGGTCGGCGGTCAGGCCCGGCCGCACGATGTTCACGTGGAGCGCATCCAGGACCTGCCACAGGGGACTCAGGAAGGGCAGCCCGAGCAGGGTGTGGCGGAACGCCCCCAGACCGAGCGGGTCCAGCAGCTGGTTGATGCCCGTGTTCGGATTGAGGATCCAGGACCAGATCGTGCCGGTCACCACGAACGACAGCGACATCGGCAGGAGGAACAGGTTCCGGAAGAACGCCTCGCCCCGGATGCGCTGGTCGAGCAGGACCGCCAGCAGCAAGCCAACGGCCAGACAGAGAGCGACGAAGCCGACCGTGAACACGGCGTTGTTGACTACGTCGTTGGGCCAGAACCGGGGTGTGCTGAAGAGCGATCGGTAGTTGTCCAGGCCGACCAGCGGGAAGTCCGGCAGGAAGTTCCGCAACCGCCGGATCTGGTTCCAGCCCGTCAGCGAGGCGTAGCCCGTCCAGGCGATGAAGCCATAGACGAAGACGAGGCTCGCCGCGACCGCCGGAAGGAGCAAGCCGATGGCCAGGAGTCGTGTGCGCATCGTCGGCCGTCTACGGTTCGGGCTGGTCGGACAGGACGGTCCGCAGGAAGTCCTCCAGGCCAGCCCCCGAGCCGATCAGCCGGAGGGCGCGCGCGGCAGTGCTATCGAGACTTCGGTCGTAGTCGTCGCCGTAGGTGACCGCGGCGATGCTCAGGTGCGCCTGGATCGCCGCCCGCGCGGCCGTTTCGTCGCGGGCGGCGATCGCCTCGAAGGCCAGCCGGTGATACGGCTCGCTGCGCCGCACGATCTCGGCGTCGCCGCTGCTGCGGACCATGAGCTCGGCGGTCAAGCCCTGGATGGAGGCGAACATGGTCTGGATGACCGGGTTGTGCGAGGCGGCCACCAGGCCGGTGTGGAATGCCAGGTCGTTGCGCACGCGATCGAGCGGCGTGCCGCTCGACTCCAGGCGCAGCAAGGCTCGCTCGAGCGCGAGCAGGTCGTCCGCGTCGGCGTGCTTGGTAGCCAGTGCCACGGCTTCGCCCTCGAGCATGAGCCGGGCCTCGGACAGCTGGCGGGCCGTCGTGCCGCGGCGCCGATACTCCATGTCGAGCGGCTGAAAGGCACGCGGTCCCCGATCGCCGCGGACGAACGCGCCGCGCCCCGGCTGCACCTCGATCAGCCCGCGTTCCGAGAGCGAACGGAGCGCTTCGCGCACGATCGGGCGGCTCACCCCGAATTCCAGGGCCAGCAGGCGTTCCGAGGTGAGACGGTCGCCGGGCGCGAGCTCACCGGCCAGGATCTGCTCGGCCAGGGCGTCGCCGATCGCCACCCGGGAATTGCGGGACAGGTCGAGAGGCCGCCCGGAGGTGGGGCGCTCGGTCCGGGGGCGGTTTGCCCCTGCGCGGTTCGGGATGCTGGCGTCGGTGGGCACTGTCCGCTCCGTCATGAGGTTCGGGGATTGACGTCAGACTACCGAAGTGCCACGATCCTACCATTGGTCACACCGGTATGACCAGCTAGGAGTAGCGCATGCGCAGCACTGGATCCATCCAACGCTTGACCAGCCTGATGGCGGTCAGCGCGCTCATCTTCGGAGCATGTTCGAGCGGAACGTCCCCCTCCGCGAGTGCCGCCGGGGGAGGCGCTGGCAGCTCGCCCGCGGCGACCACCAACCTCGAGATCTTCACCTACTGGACGGCCGGCGGCGAGGCCGAGGGGCTGGCCGCGATCGAGGACATCTTCAACAAGAACTACCCGGCCATCAAGGTCACCAACGCGGTCGTGGCCGGTGGCGCCGGCTCGAACGCGACGGCTGTGCTGGCGACCCGGATGGCCGGCGGCAACCCACCGGACACGTTCCAGATCCACGGTGGCGCCGAGCTCGTCGATACATGGGCCAAGACCGGCTTCATGCAGCCACTGACCCAGTTCTACAAGGACAATGGCTGGCTGGACAAGTTCCCCAAGCAGCTGCTTGACCTGGTCAGCTACAACGGCGACATCTACTCCGTCCCGGTCAACGTCCATCGCAACGGCGTGCTCTGGTTCAACCAGAAGATCTTCACCGACAACAACCTGCAGCCGCCCAAGACCTGGGATGAGTTCTTCAAGGTGGCCGACGCGCTCAAGGCCAAGGGCATCACCCCGCTGGCTCTCGGTGACAAGGACAAGTGGGAAGCGCTCAACCTGTTCGAGCAGATCCTGTTGTCCAAGCTTGGGCCGCAGTCGTATCGCGACATCTGGGCGGGCAAGGTGCCCTGGACGGATCCGCGCGTGACGGACGCCCTGACCACGATGGCCAAGGTGCTCAGCTACGTCAATGACGATCACGCCACGCTGACCTGGGACCAGGCCGCCGGGCTCGTGCTCAAGGGCACGGCCGCCATGAACATCATGGGCGACTGGGAGAAGGGCTACTACAGCGCGAACGGCTGGAAGCCAGGCCAGGACTTCGGCTGGGCTCCGGCACCAGGCACCGCCGGCAGCTTCGTCGTGGTCACCGACACGTTCGGGGTGCCCAAGAACATCAAGGACCAGGCGGCCGCGCTGGACTGGCTCAAGACAGTCGGTTCGGTCGAGGGCCAGGATGCCTTCAATCCCAAGAAGGGCTCGATCCCTGCTCGGATCGATGCCAACAAGAGCATCTACGACGCCTATTCCCAGTCCGCAATCGCAGACTTCGCCAAGGACGAACTCGTCCCCAGCGAGGCCAACGGACCGGCCACCATTCCGGCGTTCCTGACCCCGATCACAGACGCGATCAGCGTGTTCGTGACCGACAAGAACGTCCAGGTCGCCCAGTCGACGATCGCCGCAGCCTGCAAGTCCACGGGGGCCTGCCAGTAGGCGGGACGCCCCCAGAAGCCGGTCATGTGCCACGCCATGCGGGGACGGAGGATGCCAACCTACCCTTCGTCCCCGCGGCACGTCATCCTGCACCGATGAGCAACCGACAGCCCGCCGTCCACCCGAAAGACGCGGAGCGTCCATTTGTAGTCGCGCTGGATGTCGGTTCATCGTCCGTCCGGGCCGGTTTGTACGACTGCCGTGGCCGGCTCATCGAGGGCTGCCTCAGCCAGCTCGGGTACGCCTGGGAGATCGGCCCGGAGGGGTCCGTGCGCCTGCCGGCGGCGGTGCTGCTCGAGGTGGCCGGGCAGGCGCTCGATGGCCTGGCGACCGCGGCCGGACCGCTCGCGCGGGAGGCGGTCGCCGGTGGTATCGCCTGCTTCTTCCACAGCATCGTGGGGCTCGATGACGCCGGACGGCCGCTGACCTCGGTCCTGTCCTGGGCGGACACGAGTGCGGGCGCAGAGGCCCGGGCACTGCGTGCGTCGGTCGATCCCGAGGGGACCCACCAGCGGACGGGCGCGCCCATCCATCCGGGCTACTGGCCCGCCCGAGTAGTGCGCCTGCGTCGCGAACAGCCCGCCATCCGCCGCTGGGCCGGGTTCACAGAGCTGCTGGCCGAGCTCCTCACCGGACGAGCGGTCACCAGCATCTCGATGGCGTCGGGCACGGGGCTTCTGGACCGAGTCTCGGGGGCCTGGTCCAGTCCACTGCTGGAACGGCTGGAGCTCGATCCGGGGCAGCTCCCCGCGCTGTGGGCGGACGACCGGCCGATCGGCATGTCCGGCCCACGCAGCGCACGACGCTGGCCCACCTTCGCCCACCTCGCGTGGTTCCCGGTCTGGGGTGATGGCGCCTGCGGCAACGTGGGCCTGGGCGTTCTCGACCCGGGGCGCGCGGCGCTCATGATCGGAACGTCGGGCGCGCTGCGCTCCATGGTGCCGGAGCCCGACCCGTTCGTGGGCCCAGGCTTGTTCGCCTACCGACTTGGTACGGGGACGCTGCTCGGTGGGCAACTCAGCGAAGGCGGTGGCACGGTTGCCTGGATCGCGGGGCTCCTGCGGCGCTCTCCCGCGGCCCTGGAACGCGCAGCCGCGCAGCTCGAGCCGGACGGCCACGGCCTGACGATCCTGCCATTCGTGGCCGGCGAGCGCGGTCTGGGCTATCACGAGGCGGCCCGCGGGGTCTTCGCCGGCCTGGCTGGCGGTACGGACGCGGCCTCGATCTACCGGGCGCTGTTGGAGTCGATCGCCTATCGCTTCGCCGCCCTCGATGCTCGGCTCACGGCGGCGCTGCCGGGCAAACCTGAGATCGTGGCGGGCGGCGGGGCGCTGACGCGGTCGCCGCTCTGGGCGCAGATCGTGGCGGATGCGCTGGGCCGGGACATCCAGGTCGCCTCGCGAGTGGAGGCGTCCCTGCGCGGGGCCGCCATCCTGGCCCTGCGCGGGTCCGGGCTGCTCGGCGAAGGCAAAGGCGAAGGCGCGACCCCGGCTCCGGTGCGCAGCCGGCTCATCAGGGCTGACCCGGATCGGGCGGCTCGCTACGAGGCTGGCCGCGCCCGGCAGGAAGCGCTCTACGCCACGCTGCTCGACTGACGGGAAAGCCGGCGGACCCTTCGGTGCTGTTCGCCCCGCGTTCAGAAGTCGTAGACGAGGCGGGCGTTCTCGCCGGCCACGGAACGGATGACCAATTCGGCGTCCGCCGGCGACCAGTCACCGCGGGCAACCCAGCCCCCCACGACCCGCGCCATGCCGCGGCGGAAGAGCCAGCTGCCGAGGAGATGGAGTTCCGGCAGGCCCCACGCATCGGACGAGAAAAGGAGCTTGCCAAAGGGCGCCAGCTCGAACGACTCGGCGATCACCTGGGGCGCCTGTGCGCCCACGAAGTTGACGGCCAGGCCCACGTCCAGGTAGACGTGCGGGAAAACCTGGGCGAGGTACCCGGCGTGGCGGTGGAACGGATAGGTGTGCAGCAGGAGCACCGGACAGCGGTCCTCAGTCGCCCGCAGGAAGTCAGTCATGAGCAGCGGGTCGGCTCGCTGGAGGTGCAGGTCGGGATCCCCGTAGCCGGTATGGATCTGGAGCGGGCGGCGGGTGTCCGCACCTGCCCATAGCACGAAGCGGAGCAGGACCGGGTCTGCCAACCGGGCGCGGCCGCTGTCCTCGACCTCGCGCAGCCATGCGCCCGCCCGCTCCGCCACCTCGCGCTCGGATGGTCGCGCTGGGTCGAAGTCGAGCCCGAACCGGTAGGCCACGATCGACTTCGTGCCGACCGCGCCGACGGCAAACGCCTCGTCGAGGGCGGTCCGGAACGCGTCGGCGAACCCGGCAGCAGACGGGCGAGCAAGGGCGAGCTGCTCGGCGACGGTCTCCAGGCGCACGACCGTCGAGACGAGTGTCTGGCCCAGGCGGCCGAGCTCGTCGACCGTCACGAGCTCCTGCCCCCGGTAGCCGGTCTCGACGACCAGTCGTTCGAACCCCGCGGCGGGCAGCAGCAGCGCCGCCGCGGCCTGGTTCGACAGGCCGAGGCGGCGCTCAAGAAACGCCGGGGCGGGCAGGCTGGCCGGTATGCCCAGCAGTGGCGCACACCAGCGCCGGATTGCGAAACCGACCTGTGTGTCGAGTCCAGCCAGCTCCGTGGCGGCCGGGCGATCCGACTCGCTGAGCATGAACGCGTAGGACGTCGCGGACACGTCGCCACCCACGATCGAGTGGGTGTGGTGGTCGACCAGGCGGATCGTCGCGAGCAGCTCGTTCACCGCTGGATCGGGTCCGTCGGCGATGCCCGCCTGGGCGGCCTCGGTGGTCATGTCCGACTCAGAGGACATCGGCATATCGGGCACACCGCTCCTCCGGGGTGGCGTCAGCAAGGATCCGCAGTTCGGTCCGGCGGATGGCCAGGTGGGTCGTGAGCAGGTCCGGCGCGAACCAACCCCGGGCGACGGGATCGGCCTCGAGCGCCGCGAGCGCGGCGGGCAGGTTCAGCGGCAGGTCGGTCACGCTCAGCCGCTCGCGCTCGGAGCGCGGCAACTCCTCGAGCTCGCCCTCGATGAGGGGAGGGACCGGGAGCTCGCGATCGAGACCATCCAGGCCGGCCCGGATCAGCGTGGCCAGGGCGAGCCACGGATTGGCGCTGGCATCGCAGGCCCGGAACTCGATGTTCGCGGCGGCCAGTGGATCCGACCCCCCCAGGGTTGGCAGCGGGCACAGCCGGAGCATGGCCTCGCGGTTCTGCCGCCCCAGGAAGGCTGCCGCCGAGCTCCAGCGATGGGGCACCAGGCGGAGCGCGGAGATCGCACTGGGGGCGGTCCAGGCGATGACGGCGGGAGCGTGGGCAAGGATCCCGGCGAGGAAGCGGCCGGCCACCTCGCTGAGCTGCCCGTCGGTCGGGTCCAGCGTGAGCGGTCGTCCGGCGCGGTCCCACAGGCTCAGGTGGAGATGGACCCCGTTGCCCACGGCGTCCGGTCGGATGAGCGGCACAAATGTGGCCCGCAGGTCATGGGCCGTCGCCAGATCGCGCACGAGCGCGCGGACCAGGATGGCGCGGTCCGCGGCGGTGACCGGGTCGCTCGGTCGGAGGGTGAGTTCGAATTGGCCAGCGCCGTACTCGGGCAGCCATGTCTCAGGCTCGAAACCCTGCTCATGGAGGAGTCCCACGAGCTCCGATCCGAACGGTTCCGCCGCGCGCAACGCCTCCACGCTGAACGGCGCCGCCGCGGCTGCCGAACCGCCGATCCTGCTCAGTCCGAACTCCTGCTCGAACGAGACGACGAGCCGGAGGCCCAGCGCCTCGAGCCGGGCCACCGCGTCGATCAGTGCTTGGCGGGGGCAGCACGCCCAGGGACGGCCGTCCGTCTCGACGATTGAGGCGAGGACGAGCTCGGTTGCCGGCCGCCCTGCCCGCGCCGGGAGCGTCGCCCGCGCTCCGTCCT
This sequence comes from Chloroflexota bacterium, assembly GCA_031370565.1. Lineage (GTDB taxonomy): Bacteria > Chloroflexota > Limnocylindria > Limnocylindrales > CSP1-4 > Chersky-267. The sequence goes on along the minus strand of JANMQO010000013.1, from coordinate 20,018 downwards.
CGGGCAGGAGCCGGAGGTCTCCCAGCGCGCCGAAGGGGTTGGGCGACGCGATGTCCCCGAACGTCGTCAGCGCCAGGTCCGCGGGCACCCAGCCAACGCCCGTCCGGCGTCGGTCCGGATACTCGGCGGAGCGCATGGCCCGACCGCGGGTGAGGGCCACCAGGTCGCAGGTGGCGATGAAGGTCAGGCGTTCGGCCATGGAGTCGCCGGCCTCCCGGTGATGCGCTGCAGCCGCCGTGGGCGGCGGCAGCAGCTTGGTTGACGTGGCTGAACTTCCGCGAGGTGGCTACGGAACGAGCGCGATGACCCGGCACGGACTACCGGAGCCGTCGACGAGCTTGAGGACCCCGACGACGACCCACGCCCCAGTAGGCGGGACGGCATCGAGGTGCATGAGGTTTTCGACGTGCCACACGCCGCGCGGGTGGCTGATCTGGCGATGGACGATGAATTCGGTCGCGCAGCCCGGGTCAATCCCGAGCGTGTCCGTGCCGAGCCCGGCGGCCTGGCGTTCTTCGACCAGGAAGCGTGCCGCCTCCGGACCGAAGCCCGGGAATCGCAGCACGCCCGGCTGGTTCGCGTAGCGCGCCGGGTCCGTGTTGAATGCCTCCCAGCCGGTCCGCAGGAAGACGGCCGCGCCGTCCGTGATCGGGCCGTGGCGGGCTTCGAAGGCATGGACCTGGGCGAGGGTGAGCACCCCATCCGGGTTGCCGGCGATTTCGACACTGATGTCGATCATCGCCAACGGCCGAACGAGCCGATCCACCGGGATCTGGTCCACGCTGGCAGTCCCCTCGACCATGTGGCACGGCGCATCGAAGTGCGTGCCCGAATGCTCGACGAAGGTGATCCGGCGGTTGTAGAACCCATCGTGGGCGACCGTCAGGATCGTTTCAGCGACTGGCGCCGGGGCGCCGGGCCACATGACGACCCCGGGCCCCAGGGGTTGGGTCAGATCGACGATGCGAAGGTTCTCGAGCACGTCGTTGCTCAGCTCTTGGCCGCGCTGAGACCCTCATCCTGTTCGAGCCGCTCACCGACCCGACGGGCGAGGCCCGGCAGCCCGAACACAAGCAGCCCGCCCAGTGCGAACCAGACGACCGTCACGATCGGGTAGTAGAACGCCGGGGTCGTCGAATCCGGGTACGGGACGACATTCCGCAGGAGCGTGTAGCCAAGGACGAGGATCCCGAGCACCGGGATCACGATCTCCCATCGGGCGACGCGGGAGGGACCGGAGAAGAACAGGAGCTTCATCGCCCCGATCGTCGCGAAGACGTAGGCGACGAGGATGATCAGGGTGCCGATCGTGCCGGCGCCGACGAACACGTCGAACGCCTTCGCACTGAACGCGAGCGCCCAGATGACGACGATCAGCGCGGCCGCGATGGTCACCACGGTGAGCGCGCCGGACGGGGTGCCGTAGCGCTGCGAGACCCTGGCCGTCAAGCCGAAGCCGGGCAGCTCATGGTTGTCGCGCGAGACGGCGAACAGCAGCCGAGACGCCCCAACGAGGCAGGCCAGGCAGCAGCCGAAGGCGCTGACCGCCGCGCCCAGGGTGATCAGGGTGCCAATCCAGGCCCCGATGTATTGGGTGCCGAGGTCGCCGAGGAGTGAGCCGGATGCGACGAATGCCTTCATCCCCGCGTCGGTCGCGCCGAAGCCCATGACCTCGACGGCGGTGACGAACACGAAGTAGATCCCGCCGAAGATCGCCACCCCAAGGATCGCCCGGGGAATGTCGCGGGTCGGATTCCGGGCCTCCTCGCCGAGCGTGGCCGCCGCCTCGAAGCCGGCAAACGAGAGGAACCCGAAGACCGCGCCCAGCGACACCGCCGAGAAGTCGGTGCCGGCCGGGACCGAGAAGACGTCGAGGGTGATCGTCTGCCCGTTCGGCGCCTGGCCAGCCGCAAGCTTGATCAGGATGACGACGGTCGTGATGAGGATGAGGGCGACAGTCACGCCCTCGACCGTGAGGAGGATACGAGTCCCGTTGCGGATCGGTACCAAGGCGAGCGCAAAGGCCAGTCCAAGCGCGATGAAGCCGACGATGAACGGGGCGATCGTCGGCGTGTCTGCGCTGCCGAAGAGCCCCAGGGTCTTGAGGAAGTCGGCACCGAAGATGCCGGCCGCGATGGCCGTGACCACGGCATAGAAGGTGTACGTGCCGAGCAGTGCGTGGCCGGCGAAGACGCCAGCCCGCGGGCCGAGGGTGGCTCCGACGAAGCCATATACGGACCCGGCGTGGTGGAACTGCTGCGACAGCCGGACGAACCCGTAGGCGACCAGCAGGACGCCGATCGTGGCCATGATGAAGGCGAGGGGCACGGCCCGGCCGATGGTACCGGCGGTGCCCTGCGGGTTGATGTTCGCGGCCATGCTCGGTGCCATCAGCGCGAGCGAGATGCCGACTGCCTCCCAGATATTGAGCTCACGCCGCAGCCGAGCCGGTGCCGCGCTGGTAGCCTCCATCACCCGTGCCTCCTTGCGATGCCTGTTGCGACCACCCCTCCACTCCGGTCCGTCGGTCGGCCTCCCCGCCTGGCCGCGTCCCGGGTTGATCCGCCGCCGTGGACGGCGACTGGCGCACATCATGCCGAACGGACCCGGTCCGAAGCAAGGACGATTTTTTCGCGGCACCCAACGGTCCCCGGTCATCGGCTCAGCACGGCTGGTTCCCCGAACGCCGCCCGCGGCGGTGCTCAGAAGACGCGCAGGTGTGCCGCCCGGGCGTCGTCCGCCGACATCGCCTCGAGCGCCTCGATCTCGGCCGTCCGGACCGCCACGAGGCAGCGGCCGAGCAGGTCGCCCAGGGCGGGAAACAGGACCGAATCCGCCTGCAGGTTGCGCAAGGCCTCGCGCAGGGAGGTGGGCAGCGGACGGATCCCGCAGCGAGCTCGTTCCTGCGCCGACATCCGGGCCGGGTTGGTCCGGGCCGGCTCCGGCGGCTCGAGGCCCCGCGAGATCCCGTCGAGCCCGGCCAGGATGAGCCCGGCCAGGGCCAGGTACGGATTGCAGCTCGGGTCGCAGGCCTTGAGCTCGACGTTCGTCGACTCCATCTCGCGGCCACGGAACGGTGAGGCGACACGGACGGTGCACTCGCGATTGTCGAGACCCCACGACACCGTCGAGCCAGCCCAGGCGTCGGGCTGCAGGCGCTCGTAGGAGTTGAAGCTCGGGCAGGTCAGCGCAACGAGCGCGGGCAGGTGGTCGAGCACACCGGCCACGAACTGCCGACCGGTCGTCGACAGGAGGCGTCCCTCGGCCGCCGGGTCGTGGAGCAGGTTCGTCCGACCGTCGAGCGACCACAGGCTGAAGTGCACGTGGGCGCCCGAGCCGACACCCTGCGCGAAGGGTTTGGCCGCAAACGAGGCGATCAGCCCGTGGCGAACCTCGGCCACGCCGCGAACGGCGTCCCGAAACTTGAGCTGGTTGTCCGCCGCGCCCAGCGCGTCCGTGTAGCGGACCGCGATCTCCTGCTGGCCGGGGCCGTACTCATTGATCGCCTGCTCCACCTCCAGACCCTGCGCTTCCAAGGCGCTCACGATCTCGTCCATGACCAGGGCGGCCCGGTCCATGCCCGCCGACGAATAGACCGGGCCGTCCGCCCACGGCAGGACTCGTCCGTCGCGCTCCTGGGCGAGGTAGAACTCGTTCTCGAACGCGGCCATGACCCGGATCCCGGCCGTCTCGGCCGTCGCGATCGCGCGCTTGAGCAGACTGCGCGTGCAGCTGCCCCAGTCTTCGAAGTCGTGGTCCAGCTGATCGCATAGCAGGCTCGCGGTCCGGGGCAGCCAGGGCAGGACGGTGTAGGTGGCAGGGTCGGGCACCAGCCGCACTTCGCCGACCGACTCCATGCCGTCCACCGGGACGAGCTGGTCGAGCATGTTGACCGCATTCTGCGCACGGGTCAGGCCGACACCCTCACGCATTCGGTTGGCCAGCCGATCCAGGTGGACGTTCTTGCCCCGGATCACCCCGGAGGGGTCGCAGTAGAGGAACCGGATCAGGCGGACCCCGTCGGCCTTGGCCCGGGCTACGACATCGTCGATCGTGGCGCTCACCGTGGCTGCCTCATCGCACCGTGCCGTGTCTGCGGCATCTGCGCGGGAGGGTAGCGCAGTCGGCTGGGTCGGGCGGGCAATCCGTGGCGGGCGTTCCCTGGCGGTACGGCAGCGGTAGTCGGCCAGTTGTACCAGAACGCGGTCAACGTGGCTCCGCGCCGAACGCCCCGACGGCCTGGCTGCCGTGAATCGGAGTGTCCGGCCGGTCGCAGCAATCCGCACGCGAGCGCCAATGGCCACCTGGTGCAACGCCCCGACCGCCGCTGGGGCGTATCTCCGCCGGGCCCTGTCGCGGCGCGCTCGCGCCGTCGCCGGGTCGGCTACGCTTGGGGTCATGCCCATCATCGCGGTCCCGTTCTTCATGGGCGCGCCGATGTCCGGCTTGGTCACGCCCGAGCCTCGCCTGGTGCTCGCGCCGAGCCTGCCCGCCGGCTCCCCCCAGGAGCGCATGGGGTTGCTCTATCGTGCCCTCGCCGGTGAGGTGGCCACGCAGGTAGCCGCGGGGACGCGGCCAGTCGTGGTGGCCGGCGATTGCGTCTCGGCGATCGGCGTCCTGGCGGGCCTGCAGGCGGCCGGGGTCGAGCCCACGCTCATCTGGTTCGATGCGCATGGCGACTTCCACACCTGGCAGACGAGCCACTCTGGTTTTCTGGGTGGCATGCCGTTGGCGATGATCGTGGGCCGCGGTGAGCAGACGATCGTGCAGGCGGCCGGGTTGGCGCCGTTGCCGGAGGCTCGCGCCGTGCTGGTCGGCGCGCGCGATCTGGACTCCGGCGAGGACGAGGCAGTGGCGGCGTCGGCGCTGACCGTGCGCACGGTGGCGGAGATGCGGATCTGGCAGCCGCCCGCCGGGCCGCTCCACGTCCACGTGGACCTGGACGTCATCGACCCGGTCGAGATGCCGGCCCACAACTACCCCGCACCTGGCGGCCCCTCGCTGGCCGAGGTCCGGGCCGCCCTGTCGGCGCTCGCGGCGACTGGCCGGGTCGCGGCGGCGTCATTCTCGAGCTGGAACCCGGCGCTGCCCGGTGCGGACCGAGCCGCCGCCGCCGGGGCCGAGGTGGCGGCACTCTTTCTCGGCTGATCGTCGCCGCTCGGCTGGCGGTCCCCACTCGGGTCGTGCCTGACGGGCCGGGCGGGTGACCTGTCGCGCGCCCGCAGCCGACGGAGGCCACGGCGGACCTCTACGATGCCGGCATGATCGGTGCGGCGACGCCAGGCGTGCTCGTGATGCTCGTGGCACTGCTCGTCGCCCTGCCGGCGGTGGCCTACCTGTCGCGGCGACTCCGCCTGCCGTACACCGTGGTGCTCATCCTGGTCGGGTTGATCGTCGCGCTGCTGCCCGTCCACGCGGGGGTCGAGGTGGCGCCCGAGGTGGTCGTCGCGATCCTGCTGCCGGGCCTCGTCTTCGAGGCCGCCTACCGGCTGGATGGGGACGAGCTGCGGCAGACCTTCGTGGGCGTGTCCCTGCTGGCCGTGCCCGGCGTCATCGTGTCCGCCGCCGTGGTCGCCGTCGTCCTCCACCTGGCCACGGGCCTGCCCATGGACGAAGCCTTCCTGGTGGGCGCGATGGTCTCGGCCACGGATCCGGTGTCGGTCGTGGCGACGATGCGCCGGCTGCGCGCGCCACGACGCCTGGTCACCCTGGTTGACGCAGAGAGCCTGTTCAACGATGGGACCGCGGTGCTCGTGTTCGCGATCGCCCTGCGCGCCTTCGCCGGCCCGACGACCCTGGCTCAGGACGCCCTGCAGTTCGCGGTCGGGTTGACCGTGAGCACGCTCATCGGGGCGGTCGCCGGCGTGCTCATCGCCCGGCTGGCGGCCAGCACCGAGGACCACCTGATCGAGCTGACCCTGACCGTACTGGCCGCCTACGGCAGCTACCTCGTGGCGGATCTGGCCCACCAGTCGGGTATCATCGCGACCGTCGTCGCGGGGGTCGTCCTTGGCACCTACGGGCGTCGGGTGGGCCTGTCCGTCCGCGCGCAGGAGGCGATCGACATCGTCTGGGAGTTCCTCGCGTTCGTGCTCACGGCCAGCGCCTTCCTGCTCATCGGTTCGCTCGTCCCGCTGGACGCCGTGCGTGGCGCGCTCTGGCCGGTCGCCTGGGGCGTGCTCGCGATCCTCGTCGGACGCGTCATCGTGGTCTACGGCTTGCTGGGCGGCGCCGCTCGTCTCGGCCGTCGCTTCGGCCTGGTTCCACCACTGCCCCTGGTCTGGCTCCACGTGCTGCACTGGGCCGGGCTGCGCGGGGCGGTGGCCGTGGCGCTGGCGCTGTCACTGCCAACCGACCTGCCTGACCGTGCGCTGCTCCAGGGGATCACCTTCGGGATCGTGCTGTTCACGGTGGTCGTCCAGGGCACGACCATCGAGTGGGTCGTGCGCCGGACCGGCGTCGATGGCCAGTCGGAACCCGGTGAGAGGTGATGGACGGCGGATCGCCCGCCCCGACCTGTCCCACGCTCCGCGATCACGATCACGATCACGATCACGATCACGATCACGATCGCGACCCGGACCGGAGTCAGCGCCTGCGCAGGGCCAGCTGTCGAATCCCGGCCAGAAGCAGCAGCGCCAGTCCGATCGATCCAGCGACCAGCAGTGCGCCCGCGACCGGCTGCGCCGCAAGGGCCTGCATGGGGTTGGTGGAAGTGGCCGGCGGAGACGCCTTGCCGGCACTGCCGCCGCCGCTGCCGGCAGCCAGGCCTGCCCCGGCGCCGGGTCCCAGTGACGATGGCCCGGGCACGGCAGCGAGCGCAAGCGGAGTCGCACGGCCGGGCAGGGCGACCGTGCGCAACTGGGCGCCAGATAGGTCAAACGCCACCGCGCCGGTCGCGCCCCCGACATAGACGAAGGAGCCGTCGTCGCTGACCGCCATGGCCGCAACGGTGGCGCCGGTTTGCGCGAGACGGTGGGCGTCCGTGGCCTCGACCAGCCAGAGCTCACGTCCGGCTGACACGACCGGTCCCGTCCTGGTGGCGACCAGGCTGCTCGGCGGAACGGGCAGGACCCCAAGGTCCACGTGAGCGAGCACCTTGGGGTCGCGCAGACGGATGCGCCACAGACTTGGGGGGGCACTGGTCAGGACGTAGGCGATATTCCCCGCGCGATCAACCGCGAGACCCACGACGCTTCCCTCGACGTTGAGCGTCCGGTTCGTGCCGCTGGCCGGATCGACGATGGACACCCAGCGGTCTCCTCTGCGAGCAGCCACGACAAGCGAGTCGCGACGGTCGGAGGCGAGCAGATCCGGTGCGGCGGGAAGCGGCTGCGATGCCCGTGCCAGACCGCTGGCCGGATCGACGATGGCGAGCGTGTTGGCGCCCTGGATGGCCACCAGCACCGACGGACCTTCGGGCACGGTCAGGGCCACCGCCGGACCGCTCAGCTCGATCGGCGCGCCCATGGAGATCGAGTCGATGTCTATCCGGGTGATGGCGCGCTGTCCGCGGGCCGCCCACAACGTCCGTCCGTTGTTGCTGAAGGCGAGCGAGGACGGACCGGGCATGAAGTCCAGCTCGCTGACTACGCTCGCGCTCGCCGCATGCAGCTCGAGCAGGCCACCGGGTATGCCGGCGTAGAGGTCGCCGATCCCATTGGCCAGGACGATCGCGGGCAGCAGCCCGCCGCCGAGCTGACCGAGCAGCCCTGCGACGAGCACGACGGTGATGGCGACCCGGGTACGGTTCACAACGACTCCCTGCGATCCTGGCGAGGTGGTCGGGGCGGGCGCACCCGCCCCGACCATTGACTGGAACTAGCGCTTCAGGTTGACCAGCTCCTGGAGCATTTCATCCGAGGTCGTGATGACCCGTCCGTTCGCCTGGAATCCCCGCTGGGCGGTGATCATCCCGGTGAACTGGGTGGCCAGATCCACGTTCGACATCTCCAGAGCACCGGTGGTCACCGACCCGCGATTGCCCTGGCCGGGCCGCCCGATCGACGGGTTGCCCGAGGCAGACGACACCTGGAACGTGTTCTGGCCGCCCCGAACGAGACCGGCCGGGTTGAGGAAACTGGCCATCGCGATCTGACCGAGGCCCTGGGTCTGGCCGTTCGAGTAGACCCCCGTCAGCTCACCGCCATTGCCCACTGCAAAGGTGACCAGCGAGCCGCTGGTGAACCCGTTGGCGGACACGATCGGCTCGCTGGCGCCGGAGAACTGGCTCATCTTGGTCAGGTCCAAGGTCGGTGCCTGCGGGCTGGTGGCACCATTGGTCAGCGCGACGGACAGGGTTCCAGTGGCCGCGTTGAATGTGCCGTCCGACTTGAACGTGACCGTGCCGGTGCTGGAGGTGGTCGTGCCGGCATCGGCCGGATCGGCCGAGGCTGCCCAGGACCAGGCGTTGGCGCCGGTCTTCGTGTAGGTCATCTTGATCGGGTGGGCCACTCCCAGCGAGTCGAACATGGTCATCGTTGTGCTGGCCGTGGCACCGACGGCGGCGCCCGCGTCGAGGTTGCCCCGGAAGTTGGCGGTCGAAGTGGCCTGGGCCGTGGTCCGCTGCCCGATCGGGATGCTGATATTGCCCACTGCCGTCGTGGTATCCACCACCCCGGAGGCATCGGCCAGCCAGCCCTGGACCTTGAGGCCACTGGCCGGGTTGACGAGGGAGCCGTCTACGGCGATGTCGAAGGCGCCGTCACGCGTGTACGACTGTTGCTGGCCATTGGCCAGAACGAAGAAGCCATCGCCCTGGATGGCCATGTCGGTGACCTTGCCGGTGGACTGCAGGTTGCCCTGGGTGTGCAGGACGTCGATCCCGGCCACGGTCATGCCCAGGCCGATCTGGGCCGGGTTGACGCTGCCCAGGCCGCCGGAGGCGGCGCTTGCGCCGCGCAAGGTCTGGGACAGGATGTCCTGGAAGTTGACCCGGCCGGATTTGAAGCCGACCGTGTTGACATTGGCGATGTTGTTGCCGATGACGTCCATCATGACCTGATGGCCGCGCAGGCCGGAGATCGCGGAGAACATCGAACGAAGCATCTGGAGCTCTCCCTGTGAGCGGTATGTTGGACGCCTCGAAGGAGACGAACAACGGGCTGGCGTCCGCGGCCGGGGGCGCCTCCTCAAGGAGGTCCGGCGAAGTTCCGGCACACGCGGCGGACAGGTGGGTGAGCGGCTCGTCGAGACCGCCCTCAGGCGATGACGACGCTATCGATCTGGGTGAACACGGCCTCCTTTCCCTGGTCGGCGGGGAGCGCGGTCAGGACCGTCCCGGACGGCACGTTCACGACGAGCGCGAGCCGGTCGAGCATGACCAGCGACTGCCGGCCGCCACGCTGGGCGAGGGTGTCGAAGGCCTGGCGCAGGCGGCTCGTCTCGTCCTCGCTGAAGTTGATCTGGCGACTCTCGAGGCGGCGCTGGGCGTGCTTCGAGAAGTGGATGGCGGTGGTCGAGCGAGCCGCCGCCAGCTCGTCGGCGAAGGCCGGAGCGCCGGGCGGTACCGTGGGTTCCGGATGCGCCGGACCATCGCGGACGCCGCTGATGGCGGGCGCCCCAAGCCGTGGGTCGCGTACCTGGTCGATCGTGGCGATCACCTCCTGTGCTGACTGCCTGGGTCGCCGGTCAAGCCGGAGCGACGTGGGTGACGGCGTCGGGTCGGATGGACCGGTCGCCGATCATGAGAAAGAGCTCGCCAGCGCTCTGGACCAGGCGGCCAACCGTGCCCGAGACGGCGGTGCCGGTGACATCGAGGCCGTCGACGTGGCGCCCCAGGAGGCCCGCGGCCTGGCCGAGCTGGCTGCCCTGCAGGGCCTTCTCGACCGCCTTCATCGTGTCGATCATGGTGAACTGGGCGAGCTGCGCGATGAACTCCTTGTCGTCGACCGGTCGGGTCGGGTCCTGGTTGGCGAGCTGCGCCAGGAACAACTTGAAGAAGTCATCGCGGCCAAGGCCGAAGGTGCTCGAGGTGTCGCTCGCCTTGGCGGTTGTCGTCGGCTTGGTCGCCGGACTGTTCGGCGCGTAGGCTGCGGTGGGGCTGATGGGCATCGTGGATCTCCCTGTCAAGCACTGCGATCGACGGACCGACCGAGCCGGTCGGTCAGCGCGCGACCTGCCAGCGGGCCGATGGGCCGAGCCCGGCGGGCAATCGGCGCGGGATCAAAATCGGGAGCGGCGCCGGTGTTGCGGCCGTCCGAATGGCGTCCATCGTTGCCCGGCGAGGAGTGGTCGGGCGTGCCTGAACGGCCGTCAGCGCGGCCATCTGGAGCGGCCTCCGCCACGGCCCTCCGGAATTCGCCGGCTTGGCGAACCTGCAGGTCGATGCCGGCCAGGCCATCCGTCGCCCGGTGCTGTGCCACCGCGCGACGCAGTGCCTGCACGGTCTCCGGGCTGGCCGCGATGAGCGTGGCCTGGACGATCTCGCCGGGCAGGCCCGACACGACCAGGCGGATCGTGCCCAGGCCGGGCGCATGGAAGCTCGTCTCGAGGCCCGGGCCGTCGGCGGTCTGGACGGAGCGCAACCGATCGAGCACCTGGCCAATGAGCCGATCGATAGCGTCGGCCTGGGCGGGTCGATCGACGGCTGCGGCGCTGTCGGGGTGCGTCCTGGCGAGTTGGTCCGTCGTGGCGGTCGTGTCGCCGGTTCCGATCACGGCGTCGGACGACATCGAAGATCGCTGTCGCGTCGCGCGCGACGGCGTTGTCGTCCGACGAGCGTCGGACGGCGAGGGGTCCGCGGCAGCACTGTCGAGATCGGCGCGGCGTGCGCTGGCGGGAGTCGCCGGAGTCGCCGCGGTGGCGGGAGTCGCCGGAGTCGCCGCGGTGGCGGGAGTCGCGGGAGTCGCCGGAGTCGCCGGAGTCGCCGGAGTTGCCGGACTTGCCGCGGTGGCAGGAGTCGCCGGAGTCGCCGCGGTGGCGGGAGTCGCCGCGGTGGCGGGAGTCGCCGCGGTGGCAGGAGTCGCCGCGGTGGCAGGAGTCGCCGCGGTGGCAGGAGTCGCCGGAGTCGTGGCCGAGCCTTGAGGGTCGGCGCTCGTGGACGTGTCGGCTGCAGTGGGAACGTCGGCGGTTGCCGCTCGGAGCGACTCCAGCGGCCCCGTCCGTGCGCGCACCGGTGTGGCGACGCTGGCATGGATGGTCGTGCCGGCCGGCGTGGCAGGGCCAGCTGGTTCGGCTGGTGTGGCGTGGCCTCCGTCGTGGTTGGGCATCGCCCGAGGCGCCGAGGTCGCGGGAGTGGCGGGAGTGGCGGGAGTGGCGGGAGTCGCCGAGCCAGCCGGGGTCGCCGGGGTCGCTGGAGTGGCCTCCGAACCGCGTGCCTCGCTCGGCGCCGGCGTCGCTGGCACTGCTCGCGTTGCTGGCACTGCCGGCGTTGCTGGTACGGCCGGGCCGCTGGGCGTGGCCGGCGTCACGGGACCGGCGGCGTTCGCCGTTGGAGTCGTCCGCGCGCCGTGGGCATGCATCTCTGCGCTGGTGTCCGGGGCAAGACGGCCCGTGCCATCCGGGGTCCCGACAGCGGCTCGGCCTCGAGTTCCACCGTCGGAGAGGACCGCCGCGACGCCGTCCACGCTGCCGGTCGTCGACGCCTCCGACCCGCCAGAGCTGGATCCAGCCGGTGCCGCCTTGATGGGCACGGCTTGCACCGGGCTCGTGGACGCAATGCGCGCGCCGGAGTCCGTGCCGGCGCTGTTCGGCGGCACATCCGGGCCAGGTGCTCGACGATCGTCCGTCTTGTCCGTCTCGTCAGCGTCTCGACGGGCGCGCGCATGTGTCGTCCATGGGCGGTCGTCCCGATCCGCACCAGCCCCGGCAGCCTCCCGCAACACAGCCTCGAATGGCGCCAGGCCGAGCGAGTCAACGGCGTTGGTTGGCTCGGCGGATGGATCCTGTTCCGCGGGAGCCGGGCCTTCAGGGCGGACTGCTCGGGGCAGATCGACAATGGACGGCGTGCGCAGCATCAACGGCCTCCTGTGATCGCGTCGCGGAGCATGGCAAGCCGGCCGCTCTCGAGGCGGGACACGGCACCGAAACGGAGCTGACTTTCGGCCAGCGCCGTCATCTCGGATTCGAGGTCGACGGCATTGCCGTCGTTGCGGATGGAGCCGGCGAAGGTGGCCGGCGCAAGATCGCCGCCCGCCACGCCTCCAGCGCCGGCGGACCCAGTGGCTCCCGGCGTCCCATCGGCGCCGAGGTGGCGCCCATCGGTGGTGCGCATGACAGCGCCGTTCGACGAGCCTGACGACGATGTCCCAACACCGCCACTCGATCCGCCGGCTGACCCACCAAGGGCGGCCTGGAGTACCGATTCGAAATCGACCGACCTGGGCTGGTAGCCGGGCGTGTCGATGTTGGCCAGGTTTCCGGCGATGAGTGACTGGCGCAGGGCCAGTCCGTCGAGCGAACGGTCCAGCGTGCGCTGGACGGGATCATTGAGCCAGCTCATGCGTCACCCTTCAGGTAGCCTGACCATGCCCGCAGGATGGTCTGGATGTAGGCACGGGTCGTGGCTGAGTCGGGGATCCCGCCGGCCGCCCGGACGGCCCCCTTGCCTGCCTGGTAGGCAGCCAGGGCCAGGTCGGTCCGGCCGTAGATCCGCAGGTTGTTGGCGAGGTAGCGCGCGCCGCCAGCCACGTTCTGGGCCGGCTCGAACGGGTCGTTCACGTGCAGGCCGCGCGCCGTGGCCGGCATGAGCTGGGTCAGGCCCAGCGCGCCGTCCGGCGAGACCGCTCTGGGCCGGAACCCGGACTCGGCTCGGACGAGCGAGGCGAGCAGCAGCGGATCCACGCCCGCGGCCACGGCTGCTGACCGAATCTCGGCGGCGAACGGAATCCTGGCCGCGACAGCGTCGAAGCTGGTCAGCGCGCTGGGGCTCAGAGCGCCCGGTGCCGCAGCCAATGCGGCCGGCGTGGTCTCGCCGAGAGGGGCCGGCGTTGCTGCGGTGCGGGCGCTGGATGTCGCAGACGCCAGCGGGGCCGCGTGCAGCCACGGGTCCGGGTCGATCGTGTGACCGTCTCGGCGCACTTCGAAATGGAGGTGTGGGCCGGTGGTGTTGCCGGTCACGCCGACTACGCCCAGCGGCTGCCCAGCGCGGACCAGATCGCCGGCCGCAACCGCCAGATCCGGGGCCAGGTGTCCGTACTCCGTCTGGCTGCCATCGGGATGACCGACGACGACGACCACGGCACCGTCGCCCAGCCGTCCCGCATAGGACACCCGACCGGCCGCGGCGGACACGACGGCCGTGCCGAGGGGTGCTGCGATGTCGATGCCGTCGTGCCAGTGGGCATATGTCACGCCGTCCACCGTGGCGGCTGGCTCGCCGCTGAACGAGGTCGGCCCATACCCCTGGCTGCGCGATCCGCCGGGCAACGGGTCGACCCTGTTGTCAGTAGGTCCGGCACCGGACAGGGCGCGATCGCTCGATGCGGCGGTCGGATTCAGACCAGCCGCCGCCGCGCCACCCAGACTCGGTGCCGAGCTCAGATCCAGGCCGATCGAGGCCATGGTCGCGTCGAAGGTCGGGCCGTGCAGGCGGTCCTGTCGGGCGGATTCTGCCCGGCCCGGATCCAGCTCGCGAATCCGTGCGTCGATCTGGGCGATCCGGGCCATGGTGGCCGCCAATCCGCTGCTCATCGATCGACCTCGCCCAGCAACTCGCGACCGTGGCGGGCGGTGACGACATCGTCCAGGCGGATCGCCTCGCGCCGGTCTGCTTCGCGCCGCTGGCTGGCCTCGAGCCGGTCGCGCAGGCGCACGACGATCTCACGCCGGCGAGTCGCGTCGGCCAGATCGCGTCGAGCCCGCAGTAGCGTCTCCGCGACGAGCGTGAGCTCAGTCGTCCGACGGCGCACCAGTGCGTCGGCCTGGGCCAGCCGCAGCGCGGCCCCGGACAGATCGCTACCGGTAGTGGGACCAGCCAGGCTGGCGTCGAGCCGGTCCGTCTCAGCCAGTCGGCGCTCACCGGCGGCGGTCAACGCAGAGGCGGCCACGCGATGCGCTGTCAGCGCCACGGCGAGCCGTCCGGCGGCGGCATCTTCGGCCAGTTCGCGCAGGCGAATCACAACCTCGAGACGGACATGGTGCGCCATCAGCGCGAACCTCCGCCGAACGAGCCGAGCCCGGCACCAGCGGCAGGCAACCCGCCGCCCAGGGCGAGGCTGCCCAGCAGCGCTACTGCCGAGTCCACGGTGCAGGCTTCGTCCGGTGTCTGACGAAGGAACGCGTCGATCCCGTCCCGGGCGGCGATCGCTGCGTCAATGGCTGGACTGGATCCGAACGCGTAGGCGCCGACCTCGATGAGGTCGCGGGCGCCGGCATATTCGGCCAGTGACGCGCGGACCAGGCCGGCCCATCGGACGTGCTCCGCGGACACGATCGAGGGCATGACCCGCGAGACGGAGGCGAGCACGTCGATGGCCGGGTAGTGATTGCGCTCCGCCAGGTCCCGTGAGAGGACCACGTGCCCGTCCAGGATGGAGCGGACCGTGTCGGCGATCGGTTCGTTCATGTCGTCGCCCTCCACCAGCACGGTGTAGAAGCCGGTGATCGTGCCGGGGTTGCCGCTGCCGGTCCGTTCCAGCAGCTTGGGCAGGTACGAGAAGACCGAGGGCGGGTAGCCCCGCAGTGCCGGTGGCTCGCCCGCGCCCAGGCCGATCTCGCGCTGGGCCATCGCCAGGCGGGTGACCGAGTCCATCAGGAACAGCACCTGGCGACCCTCGTCGCGGAACCCTTCCGCGATCGAGGTGGCAACCTCAGCGGCCTTCATCCGGAGCAGGGCGGCCTGGTCCGACGTCGCCACCACGACGACGGATCGGGTCAGGCCCTCCGGGCCGAGCTGCTCATCGATGAACTCGCGCACCTCGCGTCCTCGCTCGCCGATGAGCGCGATCACGTTGACGTCCGCGGCCGCGTGCCGGGCGATCATGGCCAGCAGGGTCGACTTCCCAACGCCCGAGCCGGCGAAGATACCCAGCCGCTGTCCGCGCCCCGTGGTGAGCAGCGCATCGATGGCACGGATGCCGGTTGACAGCGGCTCGCTGATCCGGGCCCGATGCAACGGCGAGGGCGGTACTGATCCGACCACCCGCTGGTCGGCGACCAGCGGCCCGCGTCCGTCGATGGGCCGACCGAAGCCGTCGAGCACGCGACCGAGCACGCCCTGGCCGACGGGCACCCGGAACTGCTCTTCGCGCACGCGCACCGCCGAACCGGACCGAACCCCAGACAGGTCACCGAACGGCACCAGTGTGATCCGGCCGTCGCGGAACCCGACGACTTCGGCGCTGATGTGCTGGCCATCCGCCACCTCGACCCAGCAGATGTGGCCGAGTTGGACGACCAGGCCGGCCGCCTCGACCGTGGTGCCGACAACGCGGACCACCTCGCCGATCGGTCGCAACAGGGGCGCCTGGGCGACCGTCGCAAGCAGCTGTTCGACGAGGTCGTGCGCACCCAGTGGGGAGGAGACGACCGTCATCCCATCACCCCCGCCCGATTCGGCCGGAGCAAGGCGTTCGCCCGCTCGTCGAGGGCCTCACCGATGGTCCGTAGTTGCGACTCGATTCCCGCATCAACGAAGCCATGGTCGTAGCGCACTTCGCAATCACCCGGACCCAGCGAGCGGTCCGCCGCGAACTGCCAGCGCTTGCCCAGATGGGTTGTGCCGTGCGCGCGTTCCCAGGCTTGACGCACCGGATCGACGGCCGCCGGGTGCAGCAAGACGTGGACTTCGGGAGAGCCGTTGACGGCGCCGATCGCCCGCTCGAGGAGCTCCACCAGGCGGGTCGGGTCGGCCGCGACCTCGGCCTCGAGGACTCGTCCGGCGACGGCCAGGGCCAGCCGGACGATCAGGTCGGCAAGGGTGGCGGCGTCGCGTGGCACGGCGGCCTCGAGGGTCGCGGCGAATGCGCTCGCGCCCAGGACCGATTCCTCCATGACCTGCTGGGCCAGGCTCAGCCCAGCGGCATGGCCGCGCCGTTCGGCCAGGGCATGGACATCGCGCAGGTCGGAGACGGCCAGGGAGTCCAGCCCGCTCGGTGGCGTCCGACGCTCGGCGCCGCGGGCGGTACGGAGGCCGGCCAGGGGGCCGCTGCCCTGGGACTCACGCAGCGATGCGGCGGTCGGTCCGGTCACGCTGGACGGCGCCCCCGAACCATGGGTGCGTGAACGAATGACCGCGATGTTGACCGTCGGTGTGCTGCTGGCCGCGGGCGTACGGGTCGGTTGGCCGCCAGGCCAGAGTCGATCAGACGAGGGCATCGTCGCCTCCGCCATCGCCGCGGTTGATGACGATCTCGTCGGCATCCTCCAACCGCTTGATGGTCTCGACGATCCGGCTCTGGGCCTCCTCCACGTTCTTGAGCCGGACCTGGGTGGCCAGGGACATCTCCTCGCGCAACATCTCGGCGGCGCGACTGGACATGTTGCGGAAGAAGGCGTCCTTGACCTGGTCGTTGGCCGAACGGAGGGCCAGCGCGATGTCCTTCTGGTCCAGTTCCCGGACAACCCGCTGGAGGGAGCGATCGTCGAGCTGGACGATGTCCTCGAACACGAACATGAAGCGCCGGACCTCGTCGGCCAGGGCCTGGTCGTGTTCGGCCAGGGCGCCCAGGATCTGGCGTTCCGTCGCCCGGTCGACCTGGTTGAGGACGTGTGCCAGCGGTCGCGTGCCGCCGACCACGGTGGTCTCCGTGAAGATCGTGGACATGCGCCGCCGGACGCCTTCCTCGACGATGGCCAGGGCGTCCGGACTGGTCTGGTCAGTCAGCGCGATCCGGCGGGCAACCTCGACCTGGAGCGTGGCGTCCAGGCCGGTCAGGATGGTGGCCGCCTTGCGCGGTTCCAGGTGAGCCAGCACGAGCGCGATCGTCTGGGCATGCTCCACTGAGAGCAGTTCGGCGATCTGGATCGAATCGGCGTCCTGCAGGAACTCGAAGGGAACGATCCGCTGGGCGAGATGGACTCGGTCCAGCAGCTCGCGCGCCTTGCTGTCGCCGAATGCCCGGGCGAACAGCTCGAGGGTGTACTCTTCGCCGCCCGGGAGCACGCCGCCACGGGCCGCCAGGCCGGCGTACGTCTCCTCCAGGATCGCGTCGCGGACGCTGGCGTCCAACTGTGGGGTGCGCATCAACTCCAGGGCGACCCGATCGACGTATTCGTGGGGCAGCCGGGCAAGGAGCTTGGCGGCGGCCGCGGTGCCCAGGGCGATGAGCAGCGCCGCGACCTTGCGGGTACCGACGACGCTCACCGCTTGCCCACTCACTTGTGCGCTCCGTCGTCCTTGAGCCAGCCGCTCATCAGCCCGACGAGCGCATCCGGCTTCTCATCGGCGACCAGCCGGAGGCGTTCCTGGATCTGTTCCTGGGGGGTGGGCTCGGCCAGGTCGCGGGCGGCCAGCGACTCGGCCAGGCCAGCGCCGAGCGGCAGACCGCCGTGGCCCTGTCCGCTGCCCAGGGCGCGCCGCCGCGCCGGCTCGACCAGCAGTTCGGCGTCTTCGGCACGCCGTCCGAGGGCTCGCATGTTGCGCCAGACGAGGAACAGCAGGACCACCGCCAAGAGCACCCCAAGCCCCGTCCCGGCGACACCGGAAATCGTGCCGGTCATGCTCGACAGCCCGGCCGGCGTCGCCTTGACCGGCGGAGCAAAGGCGACCGTGCTGACCGACACGACGTCGCCGCGGGTCCTGTCCGCGCCGATGGCCGCCTCAATGCCGGCGGTCAGCGCGTCGGGCGAGATGCTGCCCAGGGCGGCCTTGTCGATGAGCACGGCCACGGACAGGCGCGTCAGCATGCCCGGCTCGCGCACGATCGTCTCGATCGTCTGGTTGAGGTTGTAGTTGACGGTCTCCTCGGTCCGACCATAGCCGGAGTTCGACGCGGTCGGCGAGGCGGCCGCGGAGGGGGAGGCAGCTGGACTCGAACCCGGGGACGCCGAGGCACCGGGCGAGGCTGACGCCCCCGGCGAGGCTGAAGCCCCCGGCGAGGCTGACGCCCCCGGCGAGGCTGACGCCCCCGGCGAGGCTGAGGGCGCCGCCGAGCTGGCCGCTGGCAATGGGTAGCTGGGCAGACCCGGCACGTTCGAGTTCGCGCCCGGGATGCCGCCTGCGCCCGTACCCGGCGCCGCAGCAAGGTTCTCGGTCACGCGGTGGACGCTGACCGGCGTCCAGTTGGCGCCGGTGACCGGCTGGTACGTGGTGATCTGGCGCTGGATCTTGGCAAAGTCCATGGTGGCCGAGACCGCCACCGAGGCGTGGCCAGGCCCCAGCGCCTGGTCGACCAGTGTCTCGACCTTGGCGGCGATGGCCTGCTCGACGCTCGCCTGGGCGGAAGCCGCGTCCGACCCACCCAGCTGGTCGGGACCCGCCAACACCTGGCCACTCTCATCGACCACCGTCACGTTCTCCGGGGCGAGGCTGGCGATGCCGCCCGACACCGTGCTGACGATCCCGCGCACTAGGGCGTGGTCGGGTGCCTGGCCGTTGCGCATGGCCAGCACAACCGAGGCACTGGCCGGGCGGTCCTGGCCGGAGAGGAGGCCGGTCTTGGCCGGCACAATCGACACGCGCGCGCTGGCGACGCCGTCAAACGTCTCGATCGTCCGCACGAGTTCACCCTCGGTGGCCCGTTGGAGCGCCATCTGCTGCTCGAACTCGGACTTGCCGAACCCACTCTGGTCGAACAGTTCGAAGCCCTTGGGCCGACTATCGGAGGCGACTCCGGCAGCCGCCGCGGCCACTCGCGCGTCGCTCAGCGACCCAGCGGGCACCAGGATCGTCGAGCCGGCGTCGGTCACCTGGTAGAGGATCTTGGCCTTGCGCAGCGCTTCGGCGACCAGACCGGTGTCCTTGGTCGCCAGCTGGCTGAAGGCGGGCTGCCAGTTCGGCTGTCCGGCCAGGTTGACGAACACGACCAGCAAGGCGATCGAGCCGATGGCGGCGGCCCCGATCCAGAGCCGCTGGATCGGCGAGAGCTGGCGCAGGAGCAGCTGGAATTGGGTCATCCGGGGCTCGTTTCATGGGCTACACCTGGAGCCGCATGACCTCCTGGTAGGCCTCGAGCAGCCGGTCGCGTACCTGCACGCCGAGCTTCAACCCGAGGGAGGCCTCCTGCATCTGGAGCACGACCGCATGGAGATCGGCGGAGCCGCCGGCCGCGAACGAGGCCATCGCGTTGTCGGCGCTGGCGAGGTCGCCATTCAGGCGAGAGGTGGCCTGCCCGAGCAGGTCCAGGAACGAGCCGCCCGGGCCGCCACTGGGCCCGCCGGCGGCGTCCACCTGTGCATTGGATCCGGCGCCGCGGAGCGATGCCCCGGCGCTCGTCCCCATGGGGGTCATCGAGACTGGCATGACCATCGTCAGCGACCCAGGTCGAGCGCATCCAGGGCGCTCTGCTTGGCCGCCTGGGCCACCGTGACGTTGATCTGGAACGACCGTGCGGCACCCATCAGGTCGGCCATCTGTGAGGCGACGTTGACGTCCGGATAGCGCACGAACCCGGTGGCGTCAGCGTCCGGATGGGTCGGGTCGTAGACGCGGACGGAACCGGCATTCGGGTTGACGATGGCGGTCGCGGCGACGCCCTGCCCGCCGGCCGCGCCGAACGGAGTCGTCCCGAAGACGACGCTCTCGGCTTGGTACGGCCCGCCGGCCGCCGTTCGAGTCGTCTCGGCATTGGCCAGATTGCTCGCCGCGACGTCCATTCGCAGCCGTTGCGCGGTGAGGCCGGAGCCGGCGATCCGCAGCGTGTCGAAGACGCTCATCCGTGCACTCCGTTGAGGGATCTATTGCTGCTGCCGATCCTCGGTGGCCGCGCTCTCGAGCGGTATCGGGGAATGCCCGAAGATCGACGGATCGGATGCGAACAGACCAAACACGGGCCATTGCGGCCGGACCCGGCGTCGTGGACAGGCCGTGGACAAGCAGCGCAGAATGTCGGTCGAGCCGAGCAAACTGGTGGATAAGCCCATAGCCAGGCCCAGCCGGCTCACCGTATTGTTGGTCTTGCCCGAAGGGGCCATGACGG
>JANMQO010000092.1:0-1506 GCA_031370565.1 Chloroflexota bacterium | reverse complement strand
GGCCGCGTCGCGGACGACAGCGGCCATGGGCGCGATGGTCGAACTCACATGCCAGGCGGTGGCGTCAGGTTGTAGCGCTTGATGACGTCGGGCAGCCATTCGGGCCGAGCGAACGGGAGCTGGTAGTGGCTGGCGAGCTCGGCGATCGTCTCCGGGTCCGGCGCCCCCACCGCGGTCATGGCGACGAACTCGCGGAAGAAGTTCTCGAACCCGGCCGGGGAGATGACCTCGATCATCCGAGCCGGCGTCGCACCGGCGTTCCACATCGCGTGGACCTCGCCGCGTGGCTTGACGATGTAGCCGCCGGCACCGAGCACAACTTCCTGGTCTTCCGAGCGGAAGCCGATCTCACCCCCGAGCACGATCGAGAACTCGTCCTCGAGGTGATGGATGTGTGGCGGCACCAGCGCCCCGACGGCGAACTGGTGCTCGACGATGGACAGCGCACCGCCCGTGTCGCGGCCGTCGAGCTTGAAGATCACGCCGACTCCAGGCACCAGTCCTCCGCTGGGGCCCTCCCCCGGTTGGATGACCTTGACCCGGGACGCCGCAGCGACCGAAACGTCATTGCCCATCGATCGTACCTCTGGTATTGAGTCAACAGGGTTGTATACTGAACACGCATGACCCGGCTGTCAATATCGAGTGAGCAGATGCGTACTATGAAAGCTCGCCCGTACCGGATGCACCGACGAGCGGAGCAAGTCGACCAGACGCGCCAACGGATCACCGAAGCGGCCATGCGGCTGCACACGACGGTCGGCCCGGCGAACACGTCGCTGGCGGGTGTCGCCGCACAGGCCGGCGTCACCCGCTTGACCGTGTACCGCCATTTCCCGGATCTCGAGGCGCTCTTCGTGGCCTGCAGCAGCCATTGGACGACCCTCAACCCACGACCCGACATCGACGCGTGGCGTGCCATCCCAGACCTGGACGCGCGAGCCAGGACGGGGCTGCGGCAGCTCTACGGGTGGTATCGCGAGCATGGCGACGACCTCTTCCCGATCTATCGCGACAGTGCGGCGGTGCCTGCGGCGATCCAGGAGAGAAACCGGGCCCGAGACGCAGCCACGGCGGCGGCTCTCATCGACGGCCACGCACCGGCCGGGGCGGCGGGGCGACGCCTGCGCGCCGTGGCGGGCCACCTCGTCAGCTTCTGGACGTGGCGCTCGCTGGCGCACGATGAGAGCCTCGACGATTCAGCGGTCGTCGACGTTGCCGTCCGCTTCCTGACCGCCGCAGCGGGCGTTCGCCCCGGCGGATGACGGAACGACCTCGGGACCGGCAGCGACGAGCGTATGGTATCGTGGGTGGCATGGAGAAGACGACGGTCTATCTGACGACGAACCAGAAGCGGGCGCTCGCGCGGGCCGCCCGTTCGGAAGGCCGAAGCGAAGCGGATCTGATCCGCGAAGGGATTGCGACCGTCACCGCCCGGCACCGAGTAGCCGAACCGACGATCCCGCTCTTCGAAAGCGGACTTCCGGATCTGGCCGAGCGAGCCGA
>JANMQO010000028.1:0-1845 GCA_031370565.1 Chloroflexota bacterium | reverse complement strand
CGCCGGGTGCCACCAACGTTGTCGCGAGCGTCCGCTGCGATGCGCTCATGCTCGACGACATCAGCCGGAGCGATACCTACCCGTACATCGACATCCAGGAAGACGACACGTCGATGACCCACGAGGCCACCGTGGGCAAGGTCTCCACCGACCAGATCTTCTACCTGATGAGCCGCGGGCTGACTGAGAACGAGGCGACGAACCTGATCGTCCAGGGCTTCCTGGAGGTCTTCACCAAGGAGCTCCCGATGGAGTACGCGATCGAGTTCAACCGCCTGGTCAAGCTCGAGATGGAGGGTTCGCTCGGATGACTTCGACTGGCTCGAGCGCCACCGAGGAGGCTACGCCGGTCGATCCAGCCGCGCCCTCGAGATCGGAGGGGTCGTCAACCCTGACGACTCCCTCCCCGACCGCGCCAACCCGCCTGGCCGCCGAACGAGCGAGTCGCCGGGGACCGGCCGATCTGCCGTTCACCTTCCCAGACCGCGCCCTGGCCGTGGCGCTCGCCGCCGAGCGCTCAGAGCCCGACTGGCTGGCGGCCGACCGTCTGGCCGCCTGGACGGCCTACGAGTCGCTGCCCGTCGAGAGCAATCGGCTGTACACGCCGTATGTCGACCTGCGAGCCGCCGACCTGTCGACCGTCCGGCCATACATCCAGACAGCCAGCGTTCCGACGGGAAGCACGGGTCTCGGGATCGCCAGTCTCGGCGCGACCGGCTTCGGTCCGACCGGCCTCGGCGCGCATGCGGCTCCTGACCCGATCATCGCGGACCAGGCCACGACCGGCCCCGCCGAGAGCACCGCGGGTCGCATCGAGCTGCGTGAGGACGGCGTCGTGACGCTCGAGCTGGCGCCTGACGCTGCCGCCGCCGGGGTGACCCTCGAGACGTTCGCCACGGCCCTGGCCCGCGACCCGGACGGCTTTCGGGCGGATCTCGACGGCGCGCCGACCCTGCCCACGGACAAATTCGCCCAGCTCGCCCGCGGCTTCTGGAGCCAGGGCGTCCGCCTGGTCGTGCCGGATGGCGTCCACCTGGACCGGCCGATCCTCGTCCGCTGGGCGGTCGGCAATCCGGATCGGGCGCTCGTCTCGCGTACCCTCGTCCGGCTGGGCGAGGGCGCCCAGGCGTCGCTCGTGGAGGAGCTGGTCGCCTCCGGCCCCAAGATCGAGTGCGCGGCCGGCGAAACCGTGCCCCAATCGTGCTTCGTCGGCACGCTCGAGGTGATCCTCGGGCCATCGGCCAGCCTGGCCGTCGCCAGCATCCAGGACCTGCCAGCAAGCGTGGTTGCCTTCCAGTTCCGACACGCCACGATCGGCGCTGCGGCCACGCTCCACTGGGCACTCGCGCAGCTCGGTGGCCGGCTCATCCGCTCCCGGGTCGACAACCGGCTGGAAGGCGACCGCGCCTCGGTCGAGCAGGTGGAGATCGTGTTTGGCTCGGACGAGCAGCTCTTTGACCTGACCTCCTACACCCATCACATTGGCCGCGACACGACCGGCAACCTGCTGTCCAAGGGTGCCCTCAAGGACGCCGCGCGGAGCTACATGAAGGGCCTGATCACGATCGACAGGACCGCGGTCGGGACGGACAGCTTCCTCGGTGAGTTCGGGATGAACCTCAGCCGCCAGACACGGGCGGTGGCCATCCCCAGCCTGGAGATCGACCAGCCGGATTGCCGCCGGGCCGCCCACTCGAGCTCCGTCGGCCCGATCGACGAGTCGCAGCTGTTCTACCTGGAGAGCCGCGGCATCCCCCCGGATGAGGCGCGCAAGTTCATCGTGCTGGGGTTCCTCGAGCCGGTCGTGGCGCGGATGCCCCTGGCCGAGACCCAGGACCACCTGCG
>JANMQO010000024.1:0-2348 GCA_031370565.1 Chloroflexota bacterium | reverse complement strand
TCCGGCCCGTCGGACGCGGACGCAGATCCACTCCGGGGCGTCAGGTCGGGCGCCGGGGCATCGGCGGGGCGGTCGGGCGGTGGTCGAAGGTCGTCCAGGGTGCGTCTCCGGGTTGGCGTCCGATTGGCGGAGCGGGCCGATCATACCAGCGCCCACCATGCTATCCCGACCGACCACTCGAGCGATCTGGACGCAGACGCCGCACGCCACCGCCCGCTGACGCGATCAGGCGGCCGGGCCGAAGGTGCGTTCGTCGAGCCGCTCTGCCGCGTCGAAGAAGCCGTAGGTGCGCCGGAATGCCGCGTCGGCGCGGCGCACCAGCCGGCCACTGGCGATCCGCCACAGCTCGCGTTCGAGTTCTTCGACCCGCTCCAGGAGCTCCGCTGGACCTCTGGGACGGGCGATGTCCGCGTACGAGCGATGAGCCGACGGAAAGCGGACTTCGTCGGCCGGCAGTCCTGGCAGCAACGCGAAGACCAGCTGGGCATGGGCCAGCGCCGCCAGCTCCAGCGCGTCGGCCGGTGCCAGGCGAGACCCGAGGATGGCCATCCGCTGCTGCTCACGATCCGCCTCGACCCGGGCTGCCGTGGCCTCCGCCGGGGTCTGCGGCGGTTCGACCCGCACCGCGGCGACCCGCAGGATGAGGTAGCGCAATTCGTCCAGGCCGGCCATCTCGGCGCGCAACCAGCCATGCATGCCTGCCTCGATCGACTCGACGTGGGGCAGGGTGGTCTCGGCCAGGTAGTCCGCGTCGCCCGCCGGCAGCTCTCCTGCGTCGAGCAGGCGATCCAGGACGGCCCGCGTCCGACGGACCAGCGCGAGTTGCCGGTCAAACTCGGCGAAGCCGCTACGCTCGAACGCTGCCATCGATCACACCTCCGCGGGCGCCCTCGGGGCATTGCACCAGTGCCACCCTACCAAGGACGGCATCGGCTGTTCCGGCACGGGGCACGAGGGTCGCGACGTGGCCCCCTGCTGGTGTCGCCTGCGCTACGCTCCGGATCATGCACGACTCCCCTGCCCTGCCACTGCAGCGTCGCCTCGAGACGGCCGAGATCCTGTCGATCGGCACGGAGCTGACCTCGGGTGAGACTCGGGACACGAACGCCGGCGAGCTCGCCCGCAGCCTGACCGAGGTCGGCGTCGAGGTGACCCGGTTGACGGCCTTGCCTGACCGCCGTGAGGCTGTCGAGCACGCCTTCCGGGCCGCCCTCGAACGGGTCGACCTGGTGGTCTCGAGCGGCGGCTTGGGCCCCACCCCGGACGACCTCACCCGCGAGTCGATCGCCGCGGTATGCGACGAAGTTCCAGAGGTCGACCCGGCGCTGGAACGCTGGCTGCGCAGCCTGTGGGAGCGTCGCGGTCTGCCGTTCAGCGCGATCAACCTCAAGCAGGCCTGGCGGATCCCGTCGGCCAGCACGATCGCCAACCCGAACGGCACGGCGCCTGGCTGGTGGGTCGACCGGCCGGATGGACGGGTGGTCATCCTCCTGCCGGGACCGCCCAGCGAGATGCGTCCCATGTGGCAGGCAACGCTGACCGGTCGGCTGCACGAGCGCGGTCTCGGGGCGGATCGCCAGGTCCGCACCTTGCGCCTGACGGGTATCGGCGAGTCGGCGGTAGCCGATCAGCTGGGTGACGAGATCCTGCGCCAGCGCAATCCCGAAGTCACCACGTACGCCCGCTGGGACGCGGTTGATGTGCGACTGGCCGCCAGCGCCGTACCTGCGTCAGCAGACCAACCGGGCACGAGCGCCGCGGCGCTGCTCGATGCGGTGGAAGCGGTTGTCCTGGACGTCCTGGGGAGTCACGTCTGGGCCCGGGGCACGACCACCTGGCCCGACGCGATCGGAGCGGAACTCGGCCGCTTGGGCTGGACCCTGGCCATCCAGGAGGTGGGTACCGGTGGTGCGCTGGGAGCCCTGCTCCGTGACCAACCGTGGCTGCTGCGGGGCGAGTCCCTGGCCGCCGCCGGGGTCGTCGGCCGTGGCCCAGCGACGGCAGACCCGGCAGCGGCGGCAGGTGCCGTTCGAGCGGCCAGCGGGGCGTCGGTCGGGTTGGTGCTGATGGCCCGACCACGCAACGGCGACACGGCCGTCTCCGTCGCGATCGAAACGCCGACCCAGCTGCGGCGAGAGCGGGCAATGGCGTTCCGTGACGGTGCCCTTGGTCATTCCAGGGCGGCCCTGAGCGCCGCCGGCATCCTGTTGCGGGTGCTCCGCACGGAAGGCGTCAGCGATGCGCCGCCTGGCTGAGCCGGGGCAGGTCGAGGATGACGATTGCATCGCGATCGAGCCGGATGAGTCCGTCGTCGACGAAGGCACCGAGCAGCTTGTTCACGCTCTGGC
>JANMQO010000021.1:0-31270 GCA_031370565.1 Chloroflexota bacterium | reverse complement strand
GATCCCCGCTCGCCGCTCGTCGGCCGTCAGGGCGGCCACCCGGGCCACCATCCCGCGCGGCTTGAACGAGCCGGTCCGCTGCAGGTGTTCCGCCTTGAGGTGCACCCTGCCGCCAGCGAGGGAGACCCCGACCGCCGCCGCAACATAGTCGCCGGCCGTGCGCGAGGACAGCATCGGCGTGCGGTGGACCTGGGCCGCGACCACCTCGCGGGTCTCCTGGATCCGCCGAAGGGACACGAGTTGGACGGGCATGGAGGCAGTATAGATGGGCCTTGCAGACCCCTATCAACGAGTCAGGCGCCTGCGCCACGGTGGCCGGGAGGCGATGGTAAGCGCGCGGAGCAGCCATTCGAGCGGGCCGTACGGATGGGCTCGCAGCCACCAGGCGCTCAGCGCGAGCTGCGCCCCGAAGATCGCCGGGACGAGCCCCAGCACCGCGAGCGGCGGAAGCTTCCCGATCAGCCCGAGCCCGTAGGCGGTGAAGACGACTCCGCAGACGAGCGATTGCAGCAGGTAGTTCGAGAGTGCACTGCGGCCAGCGGGGGCGAGAATCCCGGCGACACGGCGACCGGCGGAGCGCTGGAACGCAAGCAGCGCGAGGGCGACGTACGTTGCGGTGAGGAACGGCGCGGTGAGCAGGTCGATTCCAAGGCCGAACCCGAACAGCGCGTCGTCGAATCCAGGGTGGAACACCCTGAGGTAGGCGTATACCGCGCTCCCGCCAAGACCGATCGGCAAGCCGACCCGCAGGATCCTGTGCAGCCGCGGGCGGAGGGCGTCCACGTCGGCCAGCAGACGCCGCCGCCCGGCCGCGAAGCCGAGCAGGAACATCGCCATCGCGCTCGGTCCCTGCAGGAGAAGGACGAAGGCGAGCGTGCCCGGGAGGAGGGCGGCGTGCTCGGACATCACAGTGGCGATCGAGCCGCGGAAAGCCGCTGTCGTCTCGGTCGCTTGTGCGTGGACGGCGGCGACGTCCGTCGCGGCGCTCTCGGCGATCGTGGCCAGCCCAAGCAAGATCCACGCGACCCCGGAGAGCGCGATCAGCAAGATCGCGCTCTCCACGGCTCGCGCAGGCGAGATGCTGCGAAGCGCCAGCAGCACGAGACCGAGCACCGCATAGGTGCTGAGGATGTCGCCGTGGAAGAGGAGCGTGCCGTGCGCGATGCCGATCGCCAGCAGGCCGAGCTGGCGACGGATCATGCGCGGCCGAAACGCCACTCCGGCCCGCTCCGCGGCCGTCATCTGCAGAGTGAAGCTGTAGCCGAAGAGGAACGAGAACAGGAGATAGAACTTCGTCTCGAAGAACAGTGCCACGATGAACCGCACCGCCTGGTCGAGCGCCGAGCCGAACGCGGGATCGTTGACACCGCTACCGAAGTAGGCGCTGGCGAACGCCCAGACATTGACCGTCAGAATCCCGAAGAGCGCGAACCCGCGGAGCGCGTCGACGTCGAGCAGCCGGGTTCGTTCCGAGGCGGTGGGGCCGGACATGTCAGCTCACGGCCGTGCCTGCAACGCCACGACCGATGTGGCGGAGGGGTACTTCTCCGTATCTCATCCGACGCTGCTTGGGCAACGGCTCGCTCCTCGCGCTCACTGTTGGCTGATACGCTCTGTTCTGGTACGATCGTGCCATGAATGAACGCTCCGTGCAAGCTGGGTCCGACAGCGGTGCCCAGTTCGCGGTTCAGCGAGACCTGCCGGACGGCCATGCGGATGAAGCCGCGGAGCTCTACTGGGAAGCCTTTGGTCGCAAGCTCGGCCTGGCCCTCGGGCCGAAGGAGCGAGGCGTGGCCTTCATCGCCGCTCACCTCAACCGGGACCGGGCGGTGGCGGTGCTGAACGGAGCACAGCTCGTCGGCGTGGCAGGTTTCCATCACCTGTCTCGAGGGTTCGTTGGCGGTGAGCTTCGCGATCTTCTGGCTTCCTACGGCCGCATCGCTGGAGTGGCCCGCGGTGCGCTCCTCGCCACGCTGGAGCGACCCAGGCGGCCAGGCGAGCTGCTGATGGACGGCATTGCGGTGCACCCCGACCACCGGAGCAAAGGCATTGGTCGATTGCTGCTCAGCGAGATTGCCAGGGCCGCTCGCGAGCTTGGCTACAGCACGATCCGGATCGATGTGGTGGACACGAATCCCCGCGCGAGACGACTCTATGAGCGGGAGGGGTTCATCGCCACCAGCACCTACACGTTGCCCCTGCTTCGCCGAGTCATGGGCTTCGGGGCGGCGACCACCATGGAGCTCCAGGTTTGACTTCAGCTCGCGACGCTGCGCCACGACCCGGAGGGGCAGCCTCCCTGCTCTCCCGCCGTGGCCAGCCGTACGTCGAGATCCCGACGCGCCTGCTCGTGTTCGGCATGGTCCGTGAGGACGACACGATCGACGCCGGCGATCTGTACGCTGTCGCGAACACGTGCGGCATGAGCGACCAGCAGGTTCGACTCTGCCTGCACCGGCTCGTCGGCGATGGACTGTTCGTCCAGCACGGACGTGGCACGAGGGCAATGTTCAGCGCCACAGAGCGTGGTCGAAAGGCGATCGAGCCGAACATCGAGTTCCTGCGCTTCGCGTATCGACAAGATCGAGGTCTGGCGAACTGGGACGGGATGTGGCGCATGGTCGCCTTCGCCATCCCTGAGGCTCGCCGCGCGGCCCGAGATGCCTTCCGCGACAGCGTGTTGGAGCTCGGCGGCGCGCCGATGCAGAGCGCGCTGTACGTCTCTCCGAATCGCTGGGAGCCCCTCATCGAGGCCGAGGCACGCCGCCTCGCCGTGGCTGACAGCATTACCTTCATCCGCAGCGACCACCTCCAGGTCGGAGGAGAGCGTGACCCCCTCCGAATCGCACAACTCCTCTGGCCCATCGACGAGATCGCCGAGCGCTACCGGCAGTTCATCGGTGTCGTACGACCGAGACTTCGCCGTCTGGGGCAGCCACGCGGACGAGGGACCTCCGCTGAAGCTCGGCTCCGGTTGGCGTTCGAGATCGCCGCAGCGTTCAACCGCGCGATCAAGCCCGACCCTCTGCTCCCGCTCGATCTCCTTCCACAGCCATGGGCGGGGACGGCAGCGCGCGCGCTGCTCGCCGATTCCTGGGCCCATCTCGAGCGAACGAGGGATCCCGACGACAAGCAGCCAGCCGTCTTCCGCATCTACTGGAAGCTGCTCCACGAGCTGGCGACTTCCGTCGATCGCACGGCGACGGCCTGACCAGCTGACCATCGGACCGCACTTGCGTAGTTGCGCAACCAATGATACCGTAGCCGGCGTGTTGGAGACGCTGGTGTCGAGCGAGGTCGAGCGGCAGCGCTATGCCGCCGTTGGACGTGCGCTGGCAGACCCCAAGCGACTGTGCGTCCTGGAGTCGCTCGCCATCGGTGAGCTGTCCGTGGGCGACCTGTCCGGTCGGGTCGGCTGCCAGATCCCCAATATGAGTCAACACCTCGCCGTGTTGCGCAGCGCCGGACTCGTCACGACCCGACGCGTGGGCAGCACCGTCTACTACCGCCTCGCCGACCCACGGGTGCTCGAGGCGTACCGACTCATCCAGACCATCGCCCGCTGAGGGCGACGGCGGCGACGGTTCGCCGCCGATCGATCATGGTCCCGTCCGACGACGGGAGAAAGGACCCTGGCCCCGTGGCCGAGATCAAAGTAGTCACCGATGCAACCTTTGAGGAAGCCGTCCTCAAGAACGAGCGACCGGTCGTCGTCGACTTCTGGGCGACCTGGTGCGGGCCGTGCAAGATGGTCGCCCCCGAAATGGAGAAGCTCGCCGCCAAGTACGACGGCATGGTCGACGTGGTCAAGGTTGACGTCGACGCTAACCCGGGCCTGTCGCGAGCATTCAATATCATGAGCATCCCGACGATCGCCTTCTTCAAGCCGGGCGCCCAGCCGCAGGGTGTCGTCGGCTTCAAGCCGATGGAGCAGCTCGAGGTCCAATTCGGCCTGGCCGAGTTCGCCAAGCCCCAGGCCTGATCGCCTGCGGGAAGGCCCGTTCGCTGCACACGACACGACCCCGGGCGCACCGGGGTCGTTCGATTCGCCGGGCGCTACTCGCCGGCACAACGCCAGGCGCTCTCGAACCAGGCCGTCGTCCGATCGAGTGCGTGGCCGTCGACGAGGGCCGGGCGGAGGGTGACCCAGCCCGGACCGCGTGCAGAAGGCGTCGTGTCCGGGGTTCGCAGCGCCGCGTCACCGACGGCCGGCGACAGGAGAAACGACGCGCTCAGGCCGCCCGGCTCGATGACCGCGAATGGGCGCCCGGCGCGGCTGTACGTCACGGCCGTGTCAGGGGCGGAAGCGTGCTCGAGCGGCGCCAGGTCGCTTGCGCGAAGCGCCAACGCCTTGGCCAGACTCAGCGAGGCGAGGAACCGCTGCTCCTCGGCCATCGGTTCGTCAGTCCCCTGTTCGTCGGAGTCCTGGTCGTCGTCGACTGGCACGCCGGTCAGCCTGCGCCGGCAAATGCCAGCACTGCCGCCAGGTCCTCGAGATGCTGCGGGTAGTGGTCGATGGTTTCGTCCAGGAAGAAGGTTTCGTATGCAGCGTGCTTGATCCAGCGAGCCTCGGGTACCACCGTCAGGTAGCCGCGCAACTCGCCTGGAACGGTGCGGAACCGGCGCCGGACCTCGTCCATCGGCAGGGCCAGCCAGGCCAGTCTCAGTTCTTCGTTGATCGCGTCGCCGCGAGCTGCCCAGTCCGCATCGGCAGCCAGCTTGGCCGGGCTCGTCTCACCAACCGCGAGTTCGCGGGCGACCGCCAGGGCGCATTCGAGCCAGCCGACCAGGTGCCCCATCAGATCACGTCCTGACCAGCCGTGGGCGGCGGCCAGGGGCGCGCTCAAGCTGGCATCGCTGAGCGTGTCGAGCGCTTCATACGGCCGCCACGCGTCGCGCTCGTCTTCGAGGAACGACAGAGCGTCGAGATACACAAGGCGATGGTACGCGAGTCGACGCGTCGCCGTCGCGACCGCGACGCGTCGCTCGATGGCCCCGGGCGCCGGGCGCGAATCAGACTGCGACGGGCTCGCGGTACTCGCCGAAGACCGCCCGAAAGACCCCGCACATCTCGCCCAGCGTGGCGTAGGCCGTGGCACATTCGATCAGGGCCGGCATGAGGTTGGTGCCGGAGCTCTCCGGTCGCGACGCCAGGTCGCGCAGCCGGGCAAGGGCGCTCTCGAGCGCGATCGGGTCGCGTTCGCGCCTGGTTCGCTCCAATCGAGCGAGCTGGGTGCGCAGGGACGCCGCCGAGACCTGGAGCAACGGGATAGCCAGAGTCTCGCCCGGATCGGCGTAACGATTGACGCCCACGATGGCCCGTTCGCCAAGCTCGAGCTCCCGTTGAAATCGGTACGCGGCGTCCGCGATCTCGTGCTGCGGATATCCCTCGGCGATGGCCGCGACCATGCCGCCCCGCCGGTCGATCTCATCCAGGTAGTGCCACACGGATCGCTCCGTCTTGTTGGTCAGCGCCTCCACGAACCAGGAGCCGCCGAGCGGATCGATCGTGTTGGCCACGCCGGTCTCCTCGGCGATGATCTGCTGCTGGCGCAGGGCGAGCAGGGCAGCCTCGGCGGAGGGCACCGCCCAAGCCTCGTCGTAGGCATCGGTATGGAGTGATTGCGTCCCACCGAGCACGGCGGCCAGCGACTGCACCGCCACTCGGGTCAGGTTGTTGAGCGGCTGCTGGGCGGTCAGGCTGACCCCCGCGGTCTGGGTGTGAAAGCGCAGCCAGGTCGAGCGCTCAGTGGTCGCCCGATACCGCTCGGTCATGAGTTTCCACCAGATCCGGCGGGCAGCCCGGAACTTGGCGATCTCCTCGAAGAAGTCGTTGTGGCTGTTGAAGAAGAAGCTCAGGCGCGGCGCGAACTCGTCGATCGGCAGGCCGCGGGCCAGCGCCGCCTCCGTGTAGGCCATCCCGTCGGCGATGGTGAAGGCCAGCTCCTGGACGGCCGTCGAGCCGGCCTCGCGAATGTGATAGCCACTGATCGAGATGGTGTTCCAGCGGGGCATTTCGCGCGTGCCGAATTCGATCGTGTCGGTGACCAACCGCATCGACGGACCGAGTGGAAAGAGGAATTCCTTCTGGGCCACGAATTCCTTGAGGATGTCGTTCTGGAGGGTGCCCTCCAGCGCCGCCCGGGGCACGCCCCGGCGTTCGGCCGCGGCGATGTACATGGCCCAGATCGGGGCTGCCGGCGAGTTGATGGTCATCGATGTGGAGATCTGGTCGAGCGGCAGATCCTGGAGCAGCACCTCCATGTCGGCCAGGCTGCTGACCGCCACGCCGCACGTCCCGAATTCCCCCTGGGCCTCTGGTGCGTCGGTGTCGTAGCCATACAGGGTGGCCATGTCGAAGGCGATCGACAGGCCGGTCTGGCCGGCCGCCAGGAGCTGCTTGAAGCGCGCGTTGGTGTCCTCGGCCGCGCCGAACCCGGCGAACATGCGCATGGTCCACAGACGTGCTCGGTAGCCGCTGGGGTGTACCCCGCGGGTGAACGGCGGCTCACCGGGAAAGCCGATGTCGCGCAGGGGATCGAAGTCGTCCCAGCGTCCGCCCGTCAACGGTTCGCCCCGGTGATCGCGGGCGGTCGGGCCACCGGCCCCACTGGCTGTCCCGGCCTGACTGGCGTCCCAAGACCACGGGCCGTACAGGCGCTCGATATCGACGTCGCTGATGGTCGAGAAGCGGGTTCGTCGCTCCGGGGCGCGCGCACTCGACGCTGCGAGGCGGTTCGCCTCCCAGGCGAGTCGCTTGGCCGACCAGGTCATGGCTGGGACGATAGCACGCGACCCATGGGCTGACCCTCGTTCAGTGGAACGCGTCGACGGCAGCCTGGATGACGTCGTTGGTCAAGTCCGCCGAAATGACCACGCGGACGCGACCAGGCCGATCGCCCGGCCACACGAGGATCGCCTGAAACGAGTCGCTGTTGAGCAGGTCCATTCGCTGGCCAGGCTTGCCGTTGAGCGTCACCGGCGCCGTGCGGATGTCGTGGACCTTGGACGTCGCGGCCGCCGCCGACTGGTAGGATTCGAACAGCATGGGCGCGGTCAGGCCGCTGGCTTCAAAGAGCACCAGCGAGACGGCCTTGCCGCCGCCGTGGTCCCAGGTGGCGGCCCCGAAGTGGGCCTCGCTGATGCCTGCGTCGAGCAGCGTGCCGAGGGTCGCCCGGGCACAATACCGCCCGGACTCCCGGGTGGTGGGCGTCAGCGCGGCCAGGGTCGACGGCAGGGCCGCCTCGAGCTCCGGGTAAGCTCCGGGCGCCCGCTGGACGTCCGCCCCTGCACAGGCCACGGCGGGATTGAACGACGGCGCGGTCGACGGTCCGGCGGTCGAACCGGTGCAGGCGGCCAGGACAAGGCCAGCGGTCAGCACGCTGGCGAGGCGTCGAGGGATCACCTGCGGAATGTACGCCGGACGCCGGATCGCCGCCGGACAGGCCTTCGACGATCGCGCGGCGGCTCGCCAAGTGTCGGCGCTTCAGTCCGTCCCGGTGCCCGAGAGGCTGCTCCGCCCCGGGGCGACGCGCACCCGCCGGACGATCCCGCGTCGGTCCAGCTCGGCCCGAATCACTCGCGCGGCGGCGGCCAGATCCGGGTCGCGCAGTAGCGATCCGGCCAACCAGTCCACGTAGCTCGGCTCGAAGCCGGCGACATCGCCGAGCGTATGCCCATGGAACTTGCCGAACGAGAGCTCAACGGCCTGGGCAACCTGGAGCGACGGCGGCACCGGCGCCCGGAACCGATGCAGACGGGACCGAATGAGTGGCCCGTTTGGATCCGACGCTCGTCGTGGACCCATCTCGGAGGCTCGCGATCGGATCGGTGGCTGACCCACTGGCGGCCGGGCACGACCACCGCCGGAGCTGGCCGTAGTGGCGTTGCGCGGCCGGAGCGTGTCTGTCGTGTCCAGCCTGGCCGTCACCGGCCGCGTCGGACGAGGCGGCGGCGGGCCCCCTGTTCGCCCTGTCCGCGAGCCGTCCGCTGGACGGTCCGTGCCGGCCCCGGTCGAGCCGACGTCTGCGCGGTCTGTTGCGCCGTCACGTTTCCCGGTGCCATCGCGGCCACGTCCACCGGCGATCGGGTCGACCACAGGGTCGCGCAGCTGCTCATAGGCTGCGTTGATCTCCGCCATCCGCCTGGTGGCCGCTCGCGCGACAGCCGCGTCGCCGCCCGACAGGTCCGGGTGGTGTTGGCGAGCCAGCTTGCGCCAGGCGGCCTTGACGGTGGCAATGGAGGCACCCGGTTCGATGCCGAGGACAAGATACGGATCGCGATGGGCCATCTGACCAGTTTACGAGGTCGACCTTCATGGGGTTGCTCGCGAACCGCCACGCCTCGAACCGCTACGCCTCGAACCGCCACGCCTCGACCCGCCGCGCCCGGTGCCTGGCTTGACAGAGCGGGCGCGCTGTCGTCCCCTGTGACCATGGCTTCCCTCCGTCGCGCCGGCTTCCTGGCCGGCGTGGCCATCGCCCCGCTGGCTGTGGCCATCCGGTTCGCCCACGTCTACCGACAGCGTGCCGGGTTTCCGTACCGGCGACCGCCGCGCCACTGGCCGGCGGACCTGGGGCTGCCCTACGAGGAGACCACGGTCAATTCGGCTGCGGGTCCTCTGCCTGCCTGGTTCATTCCCGCCAACGAAGGGGCGCTCGGACCGGGTGTGGTCCTGGTCCATGGCTGGGACTCCGCCCGCGACCGGACGCTGCCCAACGTGACCGTGCTCCACGCAGCCGGCCTCCACTGCCTGACCTTCGACGTCCGCGGCAACGGGGCGAACCCTGCCGAGACGCTGCCGGTCAGCACGGGCGAATTCGGGGCGGACGCGGCGGCGGCGTTCGGGACCTTGCTGGCCCGGCCCGAAGTCAGCCGCGGGGCCATCCTGGGCCACTCGATGGGTGGCGTGGGCGCGATCCTGGCGGCGGCGGCCGATCCTCGCGTCGCGGCACTCGTCAGCGTGTCCGCGCCCGCCGACGCGTGGGGCATGGTCCGCCAGACGTTTCGGCTGGCGCGGCTGCCGTTTCCGGGTGCCATTGCCGGGCCCCTCGCCTGGCTGACCACGCGCGTGTTCCTTCGACCGCGTGGCCACCGCATGGCCGCGATCAGTGCCCGTCATGCGCTGGCGCGCTACGCCGGCCCACTGCTCGTCGTGCACGGTGCCGACGACACGATCATGCCCGTCGCCCACGCATACCGGATCGCCGCGGCTGCCGCCGAGACTCGGCGCGGAGTCCCGGCGGCCGGGCCGGTCGAACTCTCGATCATCGCCGTTGGCGGACATAGCTGGCTATTCGAGGACGAGGGCTACCGGCGCACGGTGGCGGGCTTCCTGGCCCGCCACCTGGGCGGTCCGCTCTCCCCCGCCGAGGCCGCCGACCGGGCCGGCGCCGTCGATGCCCGTCGCCTGCCGGACCCCGAGGTGCCGATCATCGGCGACCGGGCCACCCGCCCCGGCGCAGCGATGCTGCCGGGTCGACATGCTGGCCGGGGCTGAGACTCCCGCCATCGGATGGCCAGCCATGGTCAGCGGGGATCCGGCCTGGCGGCAGGCGCCGGTTGATCCGTCGACGCCGGTGCAGACAGGTCCGGGCCGACTTCCGGAGCCGGTGCACCGCTGGCCAGGTACGACGCGAGCGCCTGTTCGAGGCCGACATCGTGTCCCGCCCGCTCGGAGCGCAGCCACTTGTGCTCGAGGACGTCGCAGTATGCCTGGACAAGGTCCCGGCCTGGACCGACCGTCGGGATCAGTCGCCCGATGGTCGGCGCATAGACCTCGTCCAGCCAGCGCCGCCCGGCGACCGCCCGATCGATCGGACGACGCTCAAACCACTCGAGCCAGGCCCGGTATTCGCGCACGTCGTTCATGAGCAGACGGGCCTGGCCTTCCAGGGCCGTGAGCCCGGTCCGACGGTTCAGTTCGCGGGCGTGGAAGCGTCGGTTGGTGACACCGACGCGGAGCCGAAGACGGCCGGGTCGCGCGCCCGGCTCGAGTTCGATCTCGTCCACGTCGAAACCCAGTTCATTGAGCCGCCGAACTCGGGCGCCCACCTCGAAGCGGTCGCCAGCCTGCAGGTCGACATCGGCATTCAGCTCGTCCCACAGCGCCCGATACCTGGCCCGGACACTCTCAGCTGCGCCGATCGCGTCGTCGAAATCCTGCGGGCGACCAAGCAGCGCGGCCAGATCCGCCAGACCGTAGGCCACGTTCTCGACCAGCACCTCCAGGTCATAGCCGCGCTGCCCGTCGGACAGGCTGGGATGGACCTCGCTCGTCTCGGCGTCGACCAGGTAGGCCTGGATGCGATCGCCGTCGCGCCGGAAGAGCGTGTTGGCCAGCGAACAGTCACCCCAGTAGACCCCGGCTCGGTGGAGGTCGACCAGCAGCGATGCCATCGCGTCGAGCAGACGTTCCCGATACACCACGGACCCGGACGGCAGGCGCATGAACAAGCGACGGTACTGCAGCGAGTGGCTCAGATACTCCGTGACGACGATGGCGCTGCCGCGCTCGGGGGATTCCGCCAGGCCGATCGGCTTGACCGCCGGCAGCTCGAGCGTCTCGAGCAGGCGGAGGACCTCGTATTCATGGTGGGCCACGCCCAGTGGCTCTTCCTTGAGGGCGTACAGGCGGCCGTCGTCGCGCAGGAACCTGACCAGGTGGCGCGACGGACCAACCGGCAGCTCGCGGAACGCCGCCTGATCGGCCGACCAGGCGGCCAGCGGCAACTCCCAGGGCAGGCCCAGCAGGCCGGGCGATGCATGGCGCAGCCGGAGACGGGGGAATGGCGCAGGTGCTGTGGCGTCCATCGGGCGGACGTGGATCCCGAGCGCGCAATCGCGCGTCGCGATCCGGGCTACAGGCGCTTCCGCAGGTATGCGGTCACGGTCGCGTCGTAGCCGAGCGACTCGAACAGCTGACGCGCCTCGGGTCGGTGGTGGGCCGCCGTGACCTCGATGAACGCGGCGCTCGCCTCGCGCGCCACGCCGTCCGCCGCCGCCATGAGGGCATGGCCGACCCCACGCCCACGTGCGCCAGCGTCCACGACCAGCGCCAGCACCCGGGCGATCGTGTCGTCGTGCTCGAACCGGGGCATGACGTGGACGGCCACGAAGCCCAGCAACTCGGCCGCGTCCTCGGCGACGAGAACCTGTCCGCCGGCCGCCTCGAATCGAGCCAGGCGGGCGTCGATTGCCGACGCCGCAGCGGGGTAGCCCTCGTCGGTGAACAGGCTGGCGATCCGCGCGGCATCGGCCGCAGTAGCGGGCCGGACGGACATCAACGGTGGCTCGGTCATGCGCTGGATGGTACCCGGTTCCGGCCGGCATCGGTCGTGTCCGTCCCTGGCTCCAGCACGATGAGCTGGAGCGCAAGTGGTGCTCGCGACGCCCGGTCGAGCACCAGCACGGCAGGTCCAAACGGACCGCTCCCGGTGCGCAGTCGCAGGCCGCGTCCCTTGAGTGTGGCCGGCAATGCCCCGAACGAGCCGCGCTGCAGGCGCAGGTACAGGACCGCCGGACCTTCATCGAAGCGCGCCAGGCGAGCCGCCAGAAGACCCTCCGTACGTGGTTCCAGGAGCACCAGGACGGGGTCGGCAAGGTCGTCGGAGATCCAGCTTTCGGCACCCAGCAACGTGTCGGGTGAACCGGGCTGAAACGTACGGTCCGGATGATCCCGCGCGGTCCGAACCAAGTCGACCGTTGCCCAGCCGATGGCCGCCAGCGCCAGGGTGTGGGCCGCCGCCTCACCCAGCCGTTCGCGGACGATGGTCTCGACGGCATCGGGCTCCGGGTAGGGCCACCGGTTCACGACGATTCCCGGGCAACACGCATGGCCGACGAAACCAGCCGGCGCGAGCCCGCGTATCGCACACCATGGGGCTGGACGGCCGGCTCGTCCGTTCGGTCCGCGCCAATCGACTGTCGGTGGCACCCAGCCCGTTGCATCAGGAGGACTCGTCGATGATCCGTTCCCTGCCCCATCCGGGTGGGCCGCTGGGCCTCGCGCTGGCCGCCGCGCTCGCCCTTGCGGCCTGCTCGGCCGGCACCTCCACGACACCCGCCAACGTCCCCAATGCCACCAGCCAGGTGCTCACTTCGGCACCCGCGTCGGCGCCGGCTCCAGCGCCTGCCCTGAACTCCGCCATGCCGAGCTCCGTCACCGCTGCAGCCGCCGTCACGATCCAGGGTTTCGCCTTCCATGACAAGGCGTTGACGGTCAAGCTGGGCCAGCCTGTGACATGGACGAATCAGGATGGCGCCGCGCACACCGTCACCTTCGATGCTGGCGGCGTGGACAGTGGCCGCCTGACCACGGGCGCGGGCTTCACGCATGCCTTCACGACCGCTGGTTCGTTCACCTACCACTGCTCGATCCACACCTCGATGACCGGGACGCTCACCGTCACCCCGTAGATCCCGAATCGCCGGGAGGCGGCGGCTCAGCCAGGCGGGAACCTAACCCGGCTGGCCGACCACGAACAGGGTCGCCCCGGACGGTAGATCGATGACCGTTGGGTGTGGGACACCGGACTCGGCGAACAGGTTGAGCATGCCCGCATGCGTCCACATTCGGGTCCCCTGGTACAGCTCGTCCACCTGGATGCCCCAGAGCATGGCGCCTTGCAGCGAGCGAGACTCCTCCACGGAGCTCGGCAGACACCAGTCCAGCACGACCAGACGACCCGCCGGCCGGACCACGGCCCAGGCCGCTCGGAGGGCGCCGACCGGATCGGCCAGATCGTGCAGCGCATCCTGCAGGTAGGCCAGGTCAAACACATGCCCCCAGGGCAGGTCGACGGGGTTGCGGTCCTCGATCTCGATACGTTCCTCCAGCCCAGCCTCCGCCACGTGGCGTCGGGCGCGGGCCAGCGAGTCCGGTTCGTACTCCACGCCCACCAGACTGGTCGCCGGGAAGCGACGTGCCACCGCGATGAGCCAGCGGCCGCCGCCGCAGGCGACGTCGAGGATTCGGCCGCCCACGCTCAGCTCGGCTGCCAGATCGGGCAGCTCGGCCAGTCCTTCCTGGAAGAACACCGCGATGTCCTGGGCAGTGACGGCTTCGATCGCCCGGTGAAAGCGCGGCGGACGGCCGCCGATCGGTCGGCCGGTGCGGAAGAAGTCGGTCAGCCGCTCATAGTCCAGACTGCTCACGACAGTCGACGCGAACTGGCCGCCGAGGTATTCGGGACGATCGTCGTCAAGCAGCACGGCCAGCACATCATGATTCGGGCGGACGCGCACGCCGTCGAACTCGACCAGGTCCACCGCGTGCGCCAGGCGCACCCAGGTGGCCACTGGCTCGGCGGCACAGCCCGTCTCGGCCGCAAGATCCGCGGGCGTCACCCCGTCCCCACCGGCGGCGCGGATGCGGGCGAACAAGCCGAGGTCGAGCCCGAGGTAGACCGCCCATGTCGAGTAGAACCCGCCGAGGCTGGCCGCCATCTC
Source organism: Chloroflexota bacterium (assembly GCA_031370565.1). Classification (GTDB taxonomy): domain Bacteria; phylum Chloroflexota; class Limnocylindria; order Limnocylindrales; family CSP1-4; genus Chersky-267. Next base: position 17,821 of record JANMQO010000021.1, on the reverse strand, counting down.
GTCGAAGCGCTCCAGCAGGGATGTCATACGTGCGATTGTCGCATGCCCGCGATCGCAACCAAAGCATGGCCAGTCGTGTTATCAACGGTTGATGGACGACACGGCGCTGCTCCGAGCCCTGGCCGACGATCTGGATGGCGCCTTCGAATCGCTCGTATGCGCCCACCAGGACCGACTCTTCACCATCGCCCTGCGTGCGTTGGGCAATTGGGCAGAGGCAGAGGACGTCGCCCAGGAAGCGTTCGTCCGAGCGTATCGGGCGTTGACTGGCTGGGACGCCGCGCGGATCGGCGAGCTACGGCTGTCCGCCTGGCTGGCGACGATCGTGGTCAACCTTGCCCGCAATCGTGGCCGTGGTGGGACCGCCGCGGTTCGGCGACGGTCGCTGACTCTCCTCGACGAAGTCGATCACCCGAGCGCCGGCCCGACCGACACGCCCCACGACGAGCTGGCCCGGCGTGAGACGACGGCCGCCTGGGCCGCCCGCCTGCTGTCCCTGCCGGAACGGTATCGGCTGCCGATCGTGCTGCGGCACGTCGACGGTCTCGCCTACGACGACATCGCCGCGGCGCTGGGACGGCCGGTGGGGACCGTCAAGGCCCAGGTTCATCGTGGCCTCGTCCTGCTCCGGGCCGCGCTCGAGGCAGAAGAGCGGGAGCAGGACCATGACGGTGGACATGCACCGGGCGGACGTGCCGCCAGTCCATCCGTAGCCTCTGTCATTCCGACACGCCCAGCACGCCCGCGATCCGACTCCAGGAGGTGATCTCGTGACCAACCATTCGCCGTTCGACGAGACCGCCGACCTCGCGCTCAAGACGCTGCGCACGAGCGCGCCGGCCAGCCTTCGCCCACGAACCCTCATCGCACTGGGCCTGGCCGACGCGTACGCGTCGATTGCGTCGCCGATCGGGTCGCTTTTCGTGGCGTTCAACGGCCTGGGCGTATGTGCGGTCGAACTTGCCCCGGACGGACCGTCGTTCGAGCGGGAGCACCTCGCTCGTCAGGGTCGGGTCGCCCACCGGGTCGAAGCCCTGCCGATCGGCCTGTCACGTGCGCTCGAGCGCCGCTTGCTGGGCGATCGTCGGGTACGCGTCCCACTGGACCTTCGCGGCCACAGCGAGTTCGAGCGCGACGTCTGGCGCAAGGCGCTCGAAATCCCCCGAGGCGAGGTGCGCCCGTACGGCTGGGTCGCGCGGGAGATCGGTCGACCCGCCGCGGTTCGCGCGGTCGGGACCGCGCTGGGGCACAACCCTGTGCCGCTCATCGTGCCCTGCCACCGGGTGGTCCGCAGCGACGGCCACATCGGCCAGTACTCCCTCGGCGGGCCGGCCAACAAGCGGGCCATGCTGGCGGCCGAGGGCCTCGACCCAGATGCCATCGAGGAGCTGGCCCGGGCAGGCATTCGCTACGTCGGCTCCGATACGACCCGGATCTTCTGTCTGCCGACGTGCCGCCACGCCCGACGGATCATGGAGCGCCACCTCGTCCGATTCCGCTCCGCTGATGACAGCGCGCGAGCAGGCTATCGCGCCTGTCTCGTGTGCCGACCGACGCATCGCAATGCTGTCGCCTGATAGCGGCGGACGCGGCCACATGACCAAGCCAGCGGGGTTACGGCCCGCCGTCACTCGTGCGCAGCCGCCAGATCCTCGCTATGCTGCGCACTTGGACCAGTCCTCTCGGCCAACCAGCGCAGCGCCCCAGCACGCCCCGCCGCACCGTGATGAGGCCCGACGTGCGGCCACCGGCCCGCTCGCGATCTGGGCGGGTCTGCTCACCCTGTACATCGTCTGGGGCTCCACGTACATCGGGATTCGGGTCGCTGTCGAGACCATTCCGCCATTCATCATGGCCGGCGTCCGGTTCCTGGTGTCGGGATCGGTGCTACTGGCCTGGGAAGCGGTGGCGGCGAAGCGGCAGCGCGGCACCCTCGGTTCGCCGGACGCCGAGTCGCCCCGCCTGCCCAGCCGCCGTGAGTGGCGCGACTCGGCCATCGTGGGCGGCGCCCTGCTCTTCGGCGGGATGGGCATGGTCGCGCTGGGTGAGCGGACCGTGCCGTCGGGGATCGCCGCCATTTTGGTCGCGCTGCTGCCCGTCTGGGTCGCGATCCTGGGCCGCGCGTTTTTCAATGAGCGGCTGCCGTGGGCCGCAGTCCTGGGGATCGGTATCGGCCTGGCCGGCGTCGTCATCCTGGTCGGCCCGTTCGGCAAGGGCGGCAGCCTCGCCTTCGATCCCTTCGGCATCGTCGTCCTGCTTCTGTCGCCGCTGTCCTGGGCAGCTGGATCTCTGTTCGCCTCGCACCGGGCCATCCTGCCCAAGCGTCCGCTGACCGCCACCGGTGCCCAGATGGTCTGCGGCGGGGCGTTGCTCATGCTGGGCGCGGTCGTGTTCGGAGAGTTCCGTGGGTTCGATCCGGCCGCGATCAGCAGCCGCTCGCTCATCGGCCTGATCTACCTCACCTCGATCGGCAGCCTGGTCGGCTTCACCACGTACGTCTGGCTGCTGCGCGTGGCGCCGCTGCCCAAGATCGCGACCTACGCCTACGTCAACCCGGTCGTGGCGCTTGTCCTGGCCGGCATCCTCCTGGGCGAGACGGTCGAGCCCCGAACGATCGTGGCAAGTGCGGTGATCGTGTTCGCCGTCGCCTTGATCGTCACCGCTCGCACCAGACAGTCGGCAGCTCCAGCGGATCTCGAGGCGTACACGGACGCGGCCGACCGGACGGATGCGAGCGACTCGCCTGACACCCGCGAACGTCTGAGCGGAGGCACCGAACTGGTCTAGTCCGCGCGCTGCATTGAGCGAAAGCGCGGGCTCCTCGGGGTCAGTCGGGTGTGGCCGACCGTCGCACCAGCCAGTGCAGCGTGGTCAGCGCGACGATGCTCCCGCTCGCAAGCTCCACGCCGAACGTCGCCGCCCGGGGATTGTCCCGGAGCGTCCCACCGATCACATGGACGAGGCCGAACAGGGCGGCCCCAGCCAGGCTGAGTTCGCCCAGGCTGAGCGCGATCTGGGCACGCGGCGACCTTCCGGCTATCCCCAGCCAACCAGCCAGGCGAGCCACGGCGGCACGGACCAGCCCGGGCGACCACCTCACCGAGGGCCTTCCGCACGCTCGAACCCCTGCGCCGGCCAGGGCTCACAACGGAGCGGCCGGTCCTGGCGATAGCCCAGGGCGTACTCGGCCTGGATGAGGGTGTGGAGCTGGCTCGTGCCTTCGTAGATCACTGCCGCCTTGGCGTTGCGCAGGTAGCGCTCCACAGGGAACTCGTTGGAGTAACCGTTGGCGCCGTGGATCTGGATGGCGTCGAGGGCCGCCTGGACGGAGTGGTCCGTCGCGTGCCACTTGGCCAGGCTGGTTTCCCGTGTGTTGCGCAGACCCTGGTTCTTGAGCCAGCCGGCGCGCCAGACAAGCAGCCGGCCCATCTCGGTACCCTTGGCCATGTTCGCGATCATCTGCTGGACGAGCTGGTGGCGCCCGATCTCTGCGCCGAAGGTCTGGCGCTGGTGGGCGTACTTGAGCGAGGCGTCAAGGCATGCCTGGGCCAATCCCACCGCGCCCGCTGCCACCGTATAGCGGCCCTGATCGATCGCGCTCATCGCGATGAGAAATCCCTCGCCCTCCTCACCAACGCGATTCTCGACCGGCACTTCGCAGTTGTCCAGGTTGATGAGCCCGGTGTTCCCGGCCCTGATCCCGAGCTTGCCGTGGAGCGTACCCGTCGAGAGGCCCGGGAAGCCGCGCTCGACGATGAAGGCCGTGACGCCCTTGTGCTTCTTCGTCCGGTCGACGGTCGCGAAGACGAGGAAGTGGTCGGCAATGTCGGCCAGGCTGATCCAGATCTTCTGGCCGTTGAGGATGTATCGGTCGCCCTCCAGGCGGGCCGTCGTCTGCAGGTTGCCGGCATCCGTGCCAGCGCCGGGCTCGGTCAAGGCGAACGTTGCGAGCTTCTCCCCGCGCGCCTGGGGTACGAGATACCGGCGGCGTTGGTCCTCCGTGCCCCACTGGAGCAGGGTCAGCGAGTTGAGCCCGACGTGCACACTCTGGACCACCCGGAACGCGGTGTCCGCCCGCTCGAGCTCCTCGCACAGGAGGGCAAAGCTGATGTAGTCCATGCCGGCGCCGCCATACGCCTCGGGGATCGGAGCACCGAGAAAGCCGAGGGCGCCCATCTTCTGGAAGACCTCTGGGTGGACCTCGCCCTGCGCGTCCCAGTCGCGGATGAACGGCAGGACTTCTGCCTCGACGAACGCCCGGGCGGCTTGCTGAACGAGTCGCTGCTCATCACTGAGCGAGAAGTCAATCACGGTCGAGTCCTCGAGGCGGTGCGCCGGGAGTGAGTCGGCGGAACGGGTGTCAGTTCCATTCTAGGGTTTCGGTTCGGTCCGGAGGTTCGGTGACCTGGCGCCCGAGACGGGCGCCGAGATGGTCGCCGAGGCCGGAGCGCAGAAGGAGCCCGGATGGACGAGCAGACACAGGGGCAGGGACATGGCGACCTATACTCGGCGAGCAGCCTGCGTCGAGTCGCCCATCGGTTCCCGAACGCAGAGCCTCACCTCCACCCCCACCCAAGCCAGCCTGCCACCCGACACAGCACAGCCGGATACGTGAGGAAGCCATGGACCCTGTCGAGACCGCGCTTGGCGCCCCGTCGCACGCCTCGGCCCACCTGTCGCCGGTGCTCGGCCGCTACTTCGAGCGGAGCTGGAGCCACGGCGAGGGGCACCGGCTGTTCGACACGGGCGGCAAGGCGTACCTCGATTTCGCCAATGGGATCGCCGTCACGGCACTGGGCCACCACCATCCGGCCGTCACCGCGGCGATTCATCGACAGGTTGATCTGCTCATCGGCCCGACTGGCGCCATCGGCTTCTCGGAACCAGTTGCGACCCTCGCCACCATGATCGCCGACACCCTGCCGGACCCCATCGACACGGTCATGTTCCTCAATTCCGGCTCGGAAGCGATCGAGGCCGCCCTCAAGCTCGCCCGGCGAGTCAGCGGTCGACCGGCGATCATCGCCTTCCAGGGTGCGTTCCACGGCCGAACCCTCGGTGCCACGTCGGTCACCAGCTCCAGTCTCAACTACCGGGCGGGCTACGAACCGCTCTTGCCGTCCGTCTACCTGACGCCGTTTCCAGCGGTTTACCGCGACTTCGGCGGCGACGAAGCACTCGCCACGCAAACCTGCATGGACGCGCTCCGCCGGCTGACCTCGAGCATCGTGCCAGCCGCCAGCGTGGCGGCCATCCTGATCGAGCCAGTCCAGGGCGAAGGCGGCTTTCAGGCGGCGCCGCTCGCCTTTCTGCGCGAGCTGCGCGAGTTCTGTGACAGGCACGGAATCCTGCTCATGCTCGACGAGGTCCAGTCGGGCTATGCGCGGACCGGCCGGATGTGGGCCTTCGAACACGCTGGCATCGTGCCCGACGTGGTGTGCATCGCCAAGGCGATTGCGAACGGCCTGCCGCTCTCGGCGATCGCCACCCGACGTGAACTCCAGGAGCGCTGGGGACGTGGCGCGCACGGTTCCACGTACGGGGGCAATCCCGTCGCCTGCGCAGCGGGCATCGCGGTGCTCGAGACGATCCGCGACGAACGGCTGATCGAGAACGTGGCCGCCCGAGGCGAACAACTTCGCGCCGGGCTGGCCCGCTTCGCGGCCGAGGACGACCGCATCGGCGACGTGCGCGGGCCCGGGCTCATGATCGGAGTGGAATTCGTCCGCGACCGCACGACCAGGGAACCGGACGGCGCGACCGCCGACGCGCTGGTGGCACGCTGCGCCGACGACGGCTTGCTCGTCCTGAGCTGCGGGCCCGCCCACCAGGTCATCCGCTGGATTCCGCCGATCGACGTGACCTCCGCGGAGGTCGACGAGGCCCTTGCGATCTTCTGGACCGCGCTCGGCGCAGTTTGAGCCGTCCGTACGACTCGGAACGAACGAGTCGCGACGTCCGAGTCGGCAGGCTGGGTCAGCGACTCCGGGTCAGGAAGCTCATCACGTCCTCGTAGCGGAAGCGACGGTCGCCCCGCTTGCAGACGCGATAGAACGGGAGTTCGCCCCGATCGCCCAGACGCTTGACCGTGTTCACGTGCAGGTGAAGCATGTCCGCGACCTCGCTCGCCGTGAGCATCGGCCCGAGTTCATGGATGGCCATGGATGCCATTGGTCGATTTCCTCGCGTGTGCATCGTCCCGACCGGTCCGTGCCCATCTGGAGGCGACGGGTGGAGTCTGGCCGGCTATGGATGGGAGCGTAGGGGTTGAGCCGGGCGCACGCCTAGCCGTACGTTGGTCCCATGGCCACCGGTACCGGCGGCCTGCCGAGCACGCACGCCGACCTGCGCCAACGAGCGACGCCCCCGCGGAATCGATCCCGACGGACCGAGCGGAGGCGTCGCAGCGGCCTGCGCGCAGGCCCTTGGCGTCAGACCGAATTGCCGACGTTGCTGAGCATGGTCGAGAGCGTACCGCCCAGAAAGATCAGGGACAGGATGGCGACGATGGCGATGAGAACGAGAATGAGTGCGTATTCAGCGAGACCCTGACCTTCCTGCGACGGCCGCCGAGTGGGCCGACAGAGGACGACCCCCACTGGGGGCTTGGGCATTTCCAGTGCACCTCCTTTCCGTCGAAGTCCTCCTGAACCAGAAGGCATACCGGGCCGGCGGTGCCCCGGCGAGCGGTATCCGATCGCAGCACTTGCGGCGATCGGTCGAGCCAACGTATCGGTCGACCCGGAGGGTGTCAAGCCGACCATAGGGCCATCCTGGTGCGCCGACGCGCCGGACCTCGGATCGGACCCATGGGCGCGATTCGCGGCGGACATGGCCGTCGCGATGGGCGGACGCCTAGCACGGAGGCCATGTCGGATCGAGTCGGCCGGCAGCGATCACCCGGTCCAGAAACTGCCGGGTCCGAGGCTCTGTCGGCTCGCGGAAGATCCGATCCGGCGAGCCCTCCTCCAGGATCCGACCGCCGTCCAGGAAGCACACCCGATGAGCGATGTCGCGGGCAAAGCCCATTTCGTGCGTGGCGATGATCATGGTCATGCCGCCGGCCGCGAGCTCTCGGACAACGTTGAGGACCTCCGCCACGAGTTCCGGATCGAGCGCGCTGGTGATCTCGTCCAGCAGCATCAGGTCCGGGCGCATGGCCAGCGCGCGCACGATCGCCACCCGCTGTTGTTGGCCGCCGGACAGTCGGTCCGGAAACTCATGCCGCTTGTCGGCGAGGCCGAACCGTTCGAGCAGTTCGGTCGCCTTGGCGACGGCCTGCCTGGACGGCTCCTTGAGCACCCGCCTCGGGGCCAGGGTGACGTTGTCCAGCACGCTCAGGTGCGTAAAGAGGTTGAACGCCTGGAAGACGATCCCGATCCGGCGTCGGACCCGGTTGACATCCACGCCTCTGGCCGTGATCTCCTCGCCGTCGAGCAGGATCCGGCCCGCCTGGATCGGCTCGAGCAGGTTGATGCAGCGCAGCAGGGTGGACTTCCCGGATCCAGAGGCGCCGATGAGGCAGATCACTTCGTGCTCGGCGACCGCCAGATCGATCCCGGTGAGGACCTCGAGCTTGCCGAACGACTTGTGCAGGCCTTCGACCCGCACGACCTCGGTCGAGTTGCTCCCTCGGGGAGTCATCGCGCGAAGCCACCGAGCTGACGCTGGCGGCTGCGCGCCGTGAGCCAGTCCGTCAGCCTGGCCAGCGGGACGGTCAGCAGCAGAAACAGCGCCGCGGTAGCGAGGTATGGCGTGAAGTTGAACGAGGCAAACTCGTCGATCTGGGCCTGGCGAAATACCTCGGCGACCCCGATGAATGAGACCAGGGCGGTGTCCTTCTGCAGGCCGATGAAGTCGTTGAGCAACGGCGGGATGACCCGCCTGACGGCCTGCGGCAGCACCACGTGGCGGAGCGCCTGCGCCCGTGACAAGCCCAGTGAGCGCGCGGCCGCCTCCTGGCTCGGATGAACGGATTCGATCCCGGCTCGATAGACCTCGGACACATACGCCGAGTAGATCAGGACCAGCGACACCACGCCCCAGAAGAAGGCGTCGATCGGCACGCCGGGCAGGCCGAGCAATGGCATCCCAAAGCCGAGGACGAAGATGACCAGCACGCCGGGCACGCCCCGAAAGAAGTCCGTGTACAGCACCGCCAGGAGTCGGACCGGGAAGAACGCCGGGCCGGGCAGGCTGCGCAGCACGGCGATGAGCAGCGCCGCCGGCAGGATGATGACCTCGGCCATGAGGAAGAGCTGCACGTTTGTGCCGATCGCCTCGAGCTGCCGCGGCCAGGAATCGGCGAGGTACGTCGCATTGAGGAACGACTTCTGGATGAGCGGCCAGCCGGGCGAGTTCAGCACGACCGCAAGGAGCAGCCCGAAGACGACGACCGTGCTACCGAGCGCGATCAGCGTCGACCGGTGACCGCCGTTGCGATCGCGCACGCCGGCCGGCCGGAAGCGCCGCAGACCCGTGACCCCGCCCGGATCGGCAGGTCCCGTCATGGCCAGCTGCGACGGTTACTTGAGCTCGGGAACGTCACCCTCGGTGCTCACGATCCATTTCTGGCGAATCTGCTCGAGCGCGCCGTCCGCCTTGAGTGCCGCGATCGCCTGGTTGACGCACGGCGTGAGCGGGCTGCCCAGGTTGAGCACCGCGGCGAATCGTTCCTGCTCGCCGACCGTCGGCAGCCTGCCCACGATGACCCCATCGGAGAGCTGCACGTCGCGCATGAAGAAGGCCGTCCCAAGGTCCGCGACCACGCCATCGATCTGCTTTGCCTTGAGGGCGGCGATGGCCGCGTCCATCGAGCCGTAGACCGACGGCTTCGTGCTGGGCCGGATGTTGTCGGCGATATACGCGTAGCTCGTGGTGCCGACCTGGGTACCGAGCCGCAGCGAGGCCAGTCCGGACACGGTTGTCACCTTGGCGATCCCGTTGGCCTTGAGCCCGACGACCGCCTGGTTGTCGTCGAAGTAGCCATCGCTCAGGTCCACCTGCTCGGCGCGCTTGGCGCTCCACGACACCTCGTTGAGGTCGAGGTCAAAGGACTTGGGACCCGGCTGGATGACGTTGTTGAACGGCACGACGACCCACACCACGTCTGCCCTCGCGAAGCCCAGCTTGTCAGCGATGGCATAGGCGGTCGCAGCCTCCAGGCCGGCGCCGTTGTTCGGGTCTGCGTACTGCCAGGTCGACGTCTTGGCGGGTGCCGGACCGGCAAACCATGGGCCGAACGCCGGGTTGTCCGTGCCGATGGTCAGCCTGCCCGCCGTGAGCGTCTTGAGATTTGCCCGGGCGCAGGCGTCTGGCGTGGCACTGGCTGGTGGCGTGGTTGGCGCGTTCGGGGCGGACGTGGCGGCGGAGGCCGGCACGGACGGGGACGGGGTGGTCGTCGCGCCGGCACAGGCGGCAACCGCCAGGACGAGCATCAGGGCGACGGCGAGCGTGCGCTGGGACCTGGGCATGTCGGCCAACCTCCTTCACGTTCCGGGGATTGGCAGAGTGTAGCCGAGCCCAGTGGGGGCTGGAGGGGTCATGTCCGAGTTGGTCCGTTCGGACTGGCGTCCCCGGCAGGATTTGAACCTGCGACCTTCCGCTTAGAAGGCGGTTGCTCTGTCCACTGAGCTACGGGGACTGGAGTTGGGCCGCCGCCGCCGGATTGAACCTCGGGCGGCGGCCCTATGAGTTCGGGTGACCTCTTCGCCGGAGGGGGCCGGACGGTGGGGACGGGCCCTGACCGGTCGCTCGCGCCCTGAAGGGTGGCAGTGCTGCCGGCCTCCGGGACGCGGGCGACGACGATCGGGTTCCGCACGCAGCCTCGAACTCGTCCATAGCGTACGCCCGCGGGCGCAACTCGACCAGCCCCCCGGCTCCTCATGGTCAGGCTGATGGACCCGTTCCTGGTGCCAACGGCCTCTTGTGCGGCGTTCGGCTCGTGCTATGCTCCGCGGCCCGTCGCGCCGCTGGACTCGTGGACGCGCGGAACCGGGAGGAACGGGACCAGGCCAGATGCCAACAACACCACCACAGCAGCTCCGTTCGCGGCCCGTGTCGGCGCCGCAGGTAGCGGGGCAGCTGGCCCTCGCATTGCCAGTCCTCAGCCCGGTCTCCCTGCCCGCGCTCGCGATCGAACCGGACTGGCAGGACCAGCAACGCCTGTGGGGCCACCGACTGCACCCCATGTGCTCGTACCTGGCCAGCTTCCCGGCAGCCCTCGCGCATTCCTTCATCGCCCGCTATTCACGGCCCGGCGATGTCGTACTCGACCCGTTCAGCGGCCGCGGCACGACGGCACTGCAGGCCTGCGCAGAGGGTCGGATCGGGGTAGCCAACGACCTCAACCCCTTCGCCCACCTGCTCAGCGCGGCCAAGGTTGAGCCGGCGTCCGCGGCGGAAGCACGCAGCCGGGTCACGGTGTTGCGCCTGCGCTGGGCCGGCGAGTCGGGGCCTTGGCGAGTGCTGGCCGAACGAGTCCTCGCCGCGCCGGGTCCGGATGGAGCTCGGATCCCCATCGCGGGCAGCGGACGTACGCCTGGGCAAGGCGACGCCGGCGAACCCGTTCCAGTCGAGGTCGCCCTGAGCTTCCACCCCCGGACGCTGGCCGAGCTGCTGTTCCTCCGCACGATGCTCCGGCTCGAGGACCGGGTGGACCGCTTCCTGGCCGCGGCGATCACCGGCATCCTGCACGGCAAGAGCGCCAGCTACCTGTCCGAGATCATGCCCAACACGTTCAGCATGGCACCGCGCTACGTGCGCGACTACGTGGCCCGGACGGGCTTTCGCTCGCCGGACCGCGATGTCTTCGGGGGTCTGGAGTTGAAGCTCGCCCGGCTCCACCGCGATGCCCTGCCGCCAGTGCGAGGGATCGCCCTCCTGGGCGATGCGCGCGACGCGGGATCACGAGCCCGACTCGCCCTGCGCGAGCGCGGCCTGCCGGACCAGGCGCGACTGGTGGTGACCTCGCCACCGTACCTGCGGGTGATCAAGTACGGCTACTACAACTGGCTCCGGACATGGTTCCTGGGCTTCGACGCGGCAGCGATTGACGCCGCGCTCGACGACGCCCATCACAAGGCCGCCTACCTCCAGTTCATGGCTGAGGTCCTCGAAGGCCTGCGGCCGGCCCTGGCCGACGACGCCGTGGTGGTCCTCGTCATCGGCGACGTGGAGCTCGACCGCGGGCGCCCCATCAGCAACGGCATCGGCCTGGCCGAAGCGGTCTGGGAAGCGGCCGCCGCACCTGCCGGCTACCGCCTGGCCGGAGTGGCCCTCGACGATGTCAAGGCCAGTCGCAAGATGACCAAGCTGTGGGGCGACGAGGCCGGCCGGGCGACCAAGCTCGACCGTCTGCTCGTCCTGGCGACCAGCGAGACGGGCCGTCGTCGGGCGCTGCATGGCGCCACGCTGCCGGTCGACTGGTCCTGGCCGCCGCATCGCCTGGCGCATCGCTGAGCCCGACCGGACCGGACAAGCCGCCGGAGCCGACCGCCCGAGCGGCGTGCCGCCGGTCGGATGCCCGGGGACCCCGCCGCCACCCGGACCGCCGCCACCCTTCTCCCCTAGAATGCGGCCATGCAGCAGATGTACGACCCTGGGGACCTCGCCGCGATGGACCCGCTGGTGCTCATGAAGAACCTCGACCATGTGCGTATGACGAGCCGCCGGCTAAGCTACATCCTCCAGCAACAGGTGCACCTCTACGTCCCCGAGGCGAACCAGTTGCGTGACCAGATCGACCGCTACGTCGAGGCTGAACGCCAGATCGAGGGCGAGATGGCCCGTCGCCGCATCCGAGCCTAGCCGCGCCTTCCAGGGAGGTTGTTGACGGGGACCTCGGAAGCCAGTGGTTGCGCTCCGGGTCGGATCGGGCGACGGTTGCGCAGACATCTGGGCGGCTCGACAGCACGGAGCCGCGACCGGCGAGGCGGGCGGGGTCGGTGTGGCGGAGCGGCTGCGGACCTCGCGGGCAGCCGGGCTGCCCCACGGTGTGCCCGAGCGGCGGCGCGCCAGGACGAACGCCTCCATCCTGTGCTGGCTCGTCGACAGCGTGTCCGATCGTCACACCAGTCAGGAGCGATCCCGACCGTCGACGGCATGGGTCGAGCCGCAGCCGATCGTTCCAGAACGAAACCCCCGGTCTCGCGACCGGGGGTTTCCAATGAGTCCGCGCCGTGGGTCAGACTGGACCCACGACTCTCAGCGCGCTCCGACCGCGAGCGCAACCGTGGCCATGGTCGGCACCAGCTCCGGTGTGGGCCTGATCAGCTCGACAGGCGAGCACGACTCCGCCGCATCCGGCCCAACCGGCTCCACTGCGGTCAACTCGGGCTCGACCGATGCCCGTTCGACGCTCGCTCTTCCGAACGGACGGCCACGTCGATCGCCCTCCTCGAGCGCGACCTGACCGGCGATCCGGGCCAGTCCGGGCGTTTCCTGCAGGCTGAACCCGATGCCATGGTCGGCAAGTTCCGCGAAACGCCAGCCGCGATAGAGTCCCCGACTCGCGACGGCACACATCTCGTCATACAGCTCGGGCCAACCCACCCTGCGGCGCCGGTAGCAGAACCGGACGAATTCCACGGCGTCCGGAGGCAGGCGCGGTGCCTCGACGGGACTGCTCGATTCGATCAATAGTCTCCCTCCCTTTCTCTCATATTGGTGGGCACGGCCATGCCCGGACAGCGGCGCACAGGCCGTGGAGGCGGGGTGCCGCCGGTCCCTCCCAAGGACGCGACGACCAAGCGATCACCATCGTACGAGTCCGCGACGGACGGCGGTAGGGGGTTTGTCCACCATCTCGTCCACCAACTTGTCCACACGAACGAACGTTCGAAGTCGGGCGCTCGCAATCCCCTCAGGCGCGGCGCCGAACGCCCAATCCCGGCGCGTCCGTGAGCTGCCAGCAACAGTCCGAGCCGAGTTCCAGGCCCTCGAACGGATCGTCCGCCAGGAGCAGGTTGCCATCCAGATCCACCCAGTCGGCGAGCGACGCGACGGCCGCCGAGGCAGCGATCCCGACCGATGTTTCCTCCATGCAGCCGAGGAACGTCCGAAAGCCAAGCGCGCGTGCCCGGGCCAACATGCGCGCGGCCGGGCCCGGACCGCCGCACTTGGCGAGCTTCACGTTGACCCCGGTCACCACGCCCACCAATCGGTCGAGGTCCAGCTCCGTCACAGCGCTCTCGTCGGCCACGATCGGCAAGGACGACTCGGCCTGCAGGGCGGCAAGCAGATCCAGCCGGTGCGCTGGAAACGGCTGCTCGATCAAGGCGACGCCGAGGCGGACGAGGTCGGGCAGGAGTTGGCGCCCCTGCTCGAGCGTCCACCCAGTGTTGGCGTCCACCCGGATCGGGCCAGCGTAGGCCGCCCGCACTGCTTCGAGCGTGGCCAGGTCATGGGGGCCCCCGAGCTTGATCTTGAGCGCCGGGAAGTGGCCGGCCCGGGCGGCGCGCTGCGCGACCACAGCTGGCTCGTCGATCCCGATCGTGAAGTCCGTGGGCGGAATGGCCCCAGAGAGTCCCAGGAGGGCGTGGACTGGCAAGCCGAACCGCTTGCCCACGAGGTCGTGCAGGGCCGTGTCCACGGCACACTTGGCCGCCCCGTTGTGGCCCAGCGCCGCGTCCATCCGCTGGCTCGCCTCCACGAGCGCGGTCCGGGCATCATCCAGCCTGGCGTGAGTCCCAACCATCCGCTGCTCAAGCGGCGCGATCGCTCCGACAAGCAGCGGCAGGACCGCCGCAACCGTCTCCACCGTCTCCCCGTAGTACGCGTCCGGGAACCCCTCCCCCAGCGCGACGATCCCGGACATGGCCGCGCAGGTCAGCTCCACCACCACGCTGGCCATGCCGGTTGCTTCGCTCGACTCGAGTGTTCGAGCGATCCGAAACGGATCCCGGAACGTACTCCGGACCACGTCCCACCGGAGGCGCAGCGTCACGCCGTCGCTTCCATGGATTGGCGAATGGCCGCGAAGAGCCGGCCGCCTCCGAAGCGGTATGGATCGTCCGTGGGCAGACCCGTCAGCTCGGCCGTCTCGGCGATCACCCGACGGGCATCCGCCTCCACGGGGTACAGCGAGGTGTTGAGGGCCACGGCTACCACGCGCGCGGGAGCCACCAGCCCGGCCACCTGTTCATGCACGCGAATGAACTCCGGCAGCGAAGCGATCGGGAACGATCGGTCGGGCAGGTGGTCGAAGTCGTGGGCAGCCAGGCCCGGCTGGTGGACCATGACCATCGCTTCGGGCGTGGTGCCGTGGATCAGTCCCAGGGTGACCGACGAATAGGCCGGGTGGTCCAGCGACCCCTGGCCTTCCACGAAGATCCAGTCGCCGAGTTCCTCGGCCTGCTCGACCAGCCACTCGCAAGTGCCCTGCAGGAAGTCGGCGATGACCCGATCCACCGCCACGCCCCAGCCCTCGATCATCATGCCCGTCTGCCCGGTGGGCACAAAGACCGCAGGCAGGCCGGCTTCCAGGGCCGCCCGACGCAGCTCCAGCGACACCGACATCTTGCCGATCGCGCAGTCCGTGCCCACGGTCAAGATGACGTGTTTGCCCGGCTGGTGGCGACGCCCGACCGAGGTGTCCATTCGCTCCGGCGGCCGGCGGTAGTCAACGATCGAGACGCCAGCGCGGGCTGCGGCAGCGGCAAACTCCGGATCATCGCCGAGGAACGTGTGCAGCCCGCTCAAGATGTCCAGGCCGGCCTCGATGGCCGCCAGAATGGTCGTCCGCCAGGCGGGCGGCAACTTGCCGCCGGTTGGCGCGATGCCGATGAGCAGGGCCGTCGGGCGACGCTCGAGCGCCTGCGCCAGGGTCGCCACCGCCACGACATCGAAGCGCGGATCCGGCCCCAGAAACTCCTGGGCGTTGTGGCCCGCGATCGCCGAGTCCAGGAGGGCAACGACGGTGTCCCGGCCGTAGCGCATGACCCCGGTGGCCGTCTTGGCGTTGTGCGCACCGAACTGACCCTCGGTCAGGATCACCAGCCGACGTTCCGGCGACGGGCGCATACGACCTCCTGGACGGTACGCGCCCCGGGTGCACTCCGGGGCACTGGGACCGGCGCGGTGCTGTAGTTGGTACCGCATACCGGATTCGAACCGGTGGTCTCCGCCTTGAGAGGGCGGTGTCCTGGGCCTCTAGACGAATGCGGCCCCGTAGTCGGACCGCGATCGAGTCCCGGGCCGGCCGGGATGATACCAGCGCGATGTCGGTCCGGGCAAACGCCCGACCTGTGGCGGACGCCGCGCCGCCGCGACAAGCCGTAGCCTGTCGCGGCGACCGAGACAGCCTACGGCCGGTTGCCCTCGAGGAATGCCCGGACCGCGTCGGCCACCTGGAGATGGCTCTCCTCGCCGACCACCAGGCCAAAATGTGAATGCGCCGCGAACGGCTCGTAGGTGGCCTCGAGCCAGGCGGCAAGTCGCCGGCTGTCCGGCTCGGGCACCTGGCGATCCAGCCCGGCGCCAACCACCAGGATGGGCACGCCGCCGAGCGTCCGCCGGTCGACGGACACACCCGCCAGCATCTGGCGTCGCGCGCCGCCCGCTTCGGTCGGTTTCTGCCCGAGCAGGTGCTGGATGCGCAGGACGTCGGCCAGGCTCAGGTCGCGGTTCTCGCGTTGGATCTTGTCGGGCAGGGTGGCCCAGCCAATGACGGACTTGCCGTAGACCTCGGGGATCTGGCGCAGCTCATGCGATCGAGCCGGCTCACGGAGTTCACGCGGCAACTCGGACGACAGCAGGACCAGGCCTCCCAGGGCATGGCGCTCAGCTGCTTTGAGACCGAGCAGTCCGCCCATGCCGTGGCCCACGACGACAACAGCCGGGCCGAGCTGCTCGATGGCCGCCTCGACGTCGTCCGCATACGAGTCGAACGACAGCGTAGCGGGATCCGCCCGCTGCGCCCAGAAGTGGTTGCGCAGGTTGAGCGCGTGGCTCTCCCAGCCGCGACCCGAGAAATGGGCCAGGTAGCGCTCCCACACCCACGAGCCGCCCAGCTCGCCGTGGACAAAGAGCAGCGGTCGTCGGCGGGAGCGACGCTCCGGCAGCCACGATTCGATGTAGGCGCCGCCACTGAGCTCGATCTCATCCTTGCGGATGGGCCGTCCGCCGAGAGAGGACGGGACGGGCACTGCCGGCGGTGTCCCGATGGTTGGTCGAGCGGAGAGGCGGAGGGGGGAATCCGCCTCTCCGCTCGAGCCCGGACCGACGTCCGAGACCATGTCCGGCATCCTACACCTCCTGTACAGCGGCCTGCCGGGTCAACCTGGCGGGCTCGCTCCGCGTGCTCACCATTCGAGCGGATTGATGACCAGACCAGTCACCGGCTTGGGGAAGAAGTACGTCGACTTCTGGGGCATGACGTCGCCCGCGGCGGCCACGGCCGCGATGTCCGCGACGGGTGTCGGATCGAGCAGGAAGGCCGCATCGGCGCCGCCGTCCGACGTCTGCACCCAGTCGATGGCCTCCGCCGCGGACTTCGTGTAGGCAACCCGCCCGCCGGCCGTCGTGGCCGCCGGATCGATGCCCGCACACCGCTCCAACGCCATCTGGAGCAGCGTTACATCCAGCCGACGAAGCGCCTCGCCTCCGGCCGGCAACCACGTGTCGAATGCGGCGCGCTTGGCCTCGAGCAATGCACCACCGGTCCGAGTCCACAGCCCGAAGCGGCCGTGTCCACCGGCCGCCAGCGCCGTCGGTCCGAACGCCGCCTGGAGCTCGGCCGGTGCAGCCACCGGACGGACCAGGAAGTACTCGCCAAGCGACGCCGACAGCGCCGCGACGCCCACCTCACCGAGTTGGCGCACGACCCGGTGGGTCGGCAGCACCGTGAGCGGCTGGGCTGTCGTCTCGAGCAGCAGCATGAGGATGTAGTCGAAGGCGGGATCCTCCTCGCACGAACGACTCATTCGACGCTCGTCGCGATAGCGCAGCGCCGTCTCGTAGCGATGGTGGCCGTCCGCGATAGTGATCGGTGCGGCGCCAGCCGCGGCAGTCAAGGCGCGCACCATGGGCTGTCGCACGCCCTCAGCCGGGACGACCCATAGTCGGTGCCGGACACCCTCGTCGTCGACGAGATCGATGTCGGCCGGGTCACGGGCGATTTCCGCCAGGTGGTCCGCGGCGCCCCCACTCGGGTCCGCGTACAACCCGATGACCGGGCTGAAATTGGCGCCTGTGGCCCGCAGCAGCCGGTAGCGATCCTCCTTGGGGCCGGCCAGCGTGCGCTCGTGGGGCAGCACACCGCCACCCGGCTCGAACTGCTCGAGCCGGAGCCGGCCGAAGAAACCGCGCTGCACTCGCTCGACCGCGGTCCCGGGTACGTGATAGGTCTGCTCGTAGGCGTAGATGCTCGGTCGGGGATCCTTGCGAAAGGAGCCGTCGGAGCGCCACTGCGCGAACGTTCGGGCCGCGCGACGGTACTGGTCGTCCGGCTGATCGCCTGGTTCCATCAACGGCAGATCCAGTCGGACCACATTCTTGGGGTGACGCGCCAGGAGCGCCCGCTGCTGGGTCGATGAGATGACGTCGTACGGGGGGCTGACGACCGCCGCCAGGTCACCCACGACATCCGGCTCGAAACGCAGGGCACGGAACGGACGGATCTCGGGCACAGATACCTCGGGGTCGGCTGGTGGGTCCGAAATCGTACGACAGTCGCGGCCGATCCGCCGCTGTGCCAGTCGGCTGAGGGCGGCGGCCCAATCCGGCCGGGCTCAGCGCGGGATCGACGGTCGAGCTGGGAGATCCTCGATGGTGGCGACCTCGTCAAACCCGCCGCGCAGCGTGTCCAACGGATTCCCGTGGA
>JANMQO010000016.1:0-9077 GCA_031370565.1 Chloroflexota bacterium | reverse complement strand
CACCACGGCGGCGGTCGTGGCCTGGGCTGCCTTCCTCATGTTCGGCAAGCGCCGTCGCGATGGCGATCCGCCAGCCCCCGACGCGGTACTCGCCCACCACGCTGCGACGGGCGTTCCGCCTGTCCCGTCGACGACGCTCCTGCCTGGCTGGCCCGTGTCGCCGAACATCGATCCGAACGAAGTCGGGATGCCTCGCTGGCGCCGGCCGTCGCTCATGGCCGCGCGCAAAAATGACCCGCTTCGGCATGCTTCGACGGCGGTCAGCCTGACGTTCGCCCAGGGTGCCGTCGGACCAATTGAGGGCAAGGAGCGGCGCACCATCCGCTATCGCTTGGTGCGCCTGCTGGACCTGCCGGATGAGTCTCGCGCCAGCGAGATCGCGGTCCTGGACCAGGGCGACGAGGTGCAGCTGCTCGAGAAGAGCGGCACCTACTGGCTCGTCCTTTGTCCCGATGGTCGCCAGGGCTGGCTGCATCAGATGGTGCTCGGCGCGGCTGTCGACGACGACGATGCGTCTCTGTCCAGCTCGACCGGGATCGACGACGACGTGCTCAGCGCCTTCCTCAACGCCCGGAACAAGAGCGCCTGACCGCGGGCCTTCGGAACGGCCGCCTGGTGCGATGCACATCGCGGCGACGTGGACCCGGCGGCCGCACGCGGCCTCTGGATCAGCGCTCGCGACGGAGCACGAGCACGTGCTGGTGGGCGATATTGGGGACGAACACCTTGGGGTACCCGTACGGGCGCAGCCGGGTCCCTGCTTGATGCCAGATGAGGTCTCCCTTGGGCACCAGGCCAACATTCGCTGCTCGCGCGGCCAGGTCCGCTCCGGTGAACAGGTATCGCCCAGCCTGGTAGGCGTCGCGCACGATCACTACCGCATACCGACCGGGCCGGAGCACCCGCCGGCATTCGGCCAGGACCGCCTCCATCCGATCGAGATAGGTGGCGTAGTCCGGGCTGTTGGCCAGGTCGGCCGGATCGTCCGTGATCATGGCGTAGTCCGTGCGACGGTTGGCGTGCGTCTCGGCGAGCTTGCCACCGGCCATCGTCAGCGGCAGCTGGATGTTGTAGGGCGGGTCCGTCGCGACGAAGTCGACCGAACCCTCCGGAATCGTGGGCAGCACCGACAGCGCGTCGCCCCGGCGCAGCTCGAGTCCGGTCGGATCGAAGGTCCGGGCGCCACCCGGATCGGAAGGGCCGATGTCGGCGAGGAGCGGTCCGCGGCCGTCGCGAGCCTCGAGCAGATCGTGCACGACGGCCTCGTACACGGCGATCCAGCGTGGCTCCAGCTCGATACCCAGGGCGCGTCGGGGACCCTGGGCAATCGCTGCGCCGAGCAGCGTCCCGCCCACCCCGGCGAATGGGTCGAGCACGAGCTCGCCCGTCCGGCTGAAGAACTCGATCAGCCGGCACATGAGCCGTGGGGGCTTGTTCGCTCCGTGTGCTCGGCGCTGGGCGTGGCCCAGCTCGGATGGATAGGCCGTCGACCAGATCGATTTGGTGAAGTAGAGCCACTCCTCGCCGGACAGCTCGTTGAGGGTGTTGCCCGGGTGCGCGATGCCACGACCGTTGCGTCCGACGCCCGGAGCCTCACCGGCCGCGCGCGGCTCGACTGGCGAGTCGATCGGCGGCTCACCGGTTGCGGGCACCTGACCAGTCGCGGGCACCTCGCCGGCCACGGGCGACTCGGTGGGCGACTCGGCGGGCGTGTCGACGGGCGGTTCGTCCAGCATGGACGGAGCGTACCGCACGCGATCGTTCCGACGAGCCGTGGCGTGGTGCAGGAGCCTGGGTCTGGACCGGCGGCCCGCCTCTAGAATGGCGGGCATGTCGCCACGCTTCACGAGCGATCGGTTCGTTGGCCGCCAGCGCGAGCTTGCCCAGCTGGCCGATGCCCTGGAAGCGGCGTCCGCGGGCAACTCGTCGACGTTGCTGGTCGCGGCCGGTGCCGGTTTCGGGGCGAGCCGCCTGCTCGATGAGGCGGAGCGGCGCATCGCGCGCCTGCCGCAGTCGATGGTGGTCCTTCGCTGCCTGGCCCTGCCCGGCCGATCCGGCGATCCCTACGCCCCGGTGGCAGCCGGACTTGGTCAGCTCGTCAGCGGGCTGCCGGACGCCGAGCTGGCCCGCGTCGCTGGAACCGGCGCCGAAGAACTCGCCCGGCTCTTGCCCTCGCTGTCGAGACGCCTCGCGAAGCTGGGCCTGCTGCCCGCCCGGGCAACGCGAACCGAGCCGGAGCGGCGCCAGACCAGGATGCTCGAATCGATCCTGGGCGTCCTGTCCCGGATCGCGGAGCGAACGCCGGTGGTGTTCGCCCTGGAGGATCTCCAATCGGCAGACGCCGGCACCCGCGCGTTGGCAACCTTTCTGGCGCGGGTCTCGCGGCCGGGCCGCCTGTGCGTCATCGCGACGTACCAGCCCGATGCGCTGACCCGCAGCCACCCGCTGCGCTCGGCACTTGGCGCCATGGCTGACGCTGCCCGGCCGCCGGCCGAGCTGCAGCTGGGTCCGCTGGACCGTGACGAGCTGGCCGAACTCATTGAAGCGGTTGAGGGCGGCCGTCCGTCGGCGTCTGTCCTGCTCCTGGTGACCGAACGTTCCCGGGGCAACCCACTCGTCGCGGAGGAGCTGCTGGCGGCTCGCCGCGAGCTTGCCGGCGCGTCCCTGACCGGCTCGCTGGACGAGCTCATCATGGCTCGTCTGGTCAAGCGCACACCGGAGTGTCGGCGCGTGCTTCGGTTGCTGGCCCCGGCCGGAGAACCGCTCCGGATCGATGAGCTGGCCGCCGCATCGGCCGCCTTCGAGCGTGGCGCCGATCGACCAGCCCCGCGCTCCGGCCGTGGGCCACGTCGAACCGAAGGACCGCTTGAGGCGGACCTGGCGACGGGACTCATCGAGGCCACCGAACACGGATTCGTCGTGCTGGGCGGCGGGGCCACCAGCGCCGGAACGTCCGATCGCAACGGGGCGACGGTGCCCGAAGTCGGCGCGGCGTCCGCCGCCAACGGGCACGCACTCGGTCGTCGCGTTGCTCCGGGACCTGCCGGTCGGCCCGACGCTCCGGTCGAGCCGCGTGGCGGCGTCCTGGTCGCCGCCACGACCGTCGGCTTCCGCCACGAACTCATCGCCCGTGCCGTCGAGGCCGACCTGTTGCCACCACAGCGTCGGCGCCACCACATGGCGCTGGCCGTGGGTCTCGAGGCCCGACCTGGTTCCCGAGCCCGGCAGTGGCTGGCGGCGCACGAGTCCGGTCCGGCCCGTGCGGCAGCGATCGAGGCGGCTGCTTTGGCCGAGGCCATGGAGTCGCCCGGTGATGCGCTTGCCCACCTGGAGCTCGCGCTCGAACTCGATGACCAGGCTTTGCCGGCGGGCGGCCAGGCGGACCCAGTCGGGCCGGCGGGGCTCCTGGCACGGGCCGCCGAGGCGGCCTTCGGCGATGGGCGTCCGACTCGGGCTGCGGCCTATGCCGAATCATCGATCGCCCGACTCGATGAGCGGGTGGATCGGGTGACACTGGCGCTCCTCCACGAGCGGCTGGGACGGTATCGCCGCGCGTCGGGCGATCAGGATGGATCGATCCTGGCCCACCGTCGAGCCGTCGCGCTGGTGCCCGCCGGGCCGTCCCGGGAGCGAGCGCTGGTGCTCGCCGCACTGGCCCAGGTACGCATGCTCGAAGGCATGTTCCATGAGGCAGAGGGGCTGTGCGCGGAGGCCATCGCCGTGGCTCGGGCGGTTGGTCCCGGGGCCCGCGGCGAGGAGGGTCACGCGATCTGCACGCTGGGGATCTCCCGCGCCTGGGGCGATGACCCGGAATCCGGGGTCGCCCTGCTGCGCGAGGCGCGGGCCATCGCCGAGGAGCTTGGCCGGCTCGATGACCTGTTCCGGGCGGTTGCCAACCTGACCACGGCGCTGGACCTGCTGGGCCGACGGGGCGAGGCCGTAGATGTGGCGATGGAGGGGATCGAGGGAGCCCGGGCCGCCGGCCAGGAAGCGATCTACGGCAACTTCCTGCGCGGCAACGGCGCGGATTCATTGTTTCTGCTAGGACGCTGGGCGGAATCGATGGCGCTCGGCGAGACGGCCCTGGAATGGAGTCCGGTGGGGGTCAACTTCGTCAACGCCGTGGCCAACCTGGCAATCGTCGAGATCGAGTCGCACGCCGGTGAACGCGCTGGCCGGCTGCTCGGTCGGCTGCTGCTCGAGCTGGAGACCGTGCCCGACGCCCAGGATTCTGTCCCGGCCTACCGGGCGGCCGCCTCATTCGCCCTGTGGCAGGACGATCTGGCTGATGCCCGCCGGGCGGTTGCGCTCGGTTGGGAGCGCGTCAGCGAGACGGAGGACTGGGTGCTCATGGCTCGGATGGCGGCGACCGTCCTGGAGGTGGATGCCATCGATACCGCCGATGCCCGCGAGCGTCGCGACCTGCCGGCGGTGGCCGCGGCCCGCGAACGCTCCGGTCGAGTCCTCGCGGCGGCTACCGCGGCCGTCACCCGGGCCGGCGTTGCGCCGACCTTCGGATCGCGCCGAGAGGCGGACGCGTTCCTGGCCACGGCGCGGGCGTTCCGGGCGCGGCAGGAGGGACGCGATGACCCGGCCACCTGGGCTGCCGTGGCCCGCTCGTGGGCCGCGCTCCATGTCCCATACGAGGTCGCCAGGGCCCGGCGGCGCCAGGCAGAAGCAGTCCTGACGGCGGGCGATGGCTGGGCGGGCAAGGTCGTTGCCAGGAAGCCGCTCCTCGAAGCAGTCCAGATCGCCCGGAGACTGGACGCCGGGCCGCTCCTGCGCTGCCTCGAGGAGCTGGCGGGGCGAGCCGTCATCCGCATCCCGGCCGCGGCGGCGAGCGAGACCGCTCTGGCCAGCAACATGGCGCCGCTTCCCCGGGTTGACGGCGAGATCGTCCGGGACTTCGTGGGCCCGCCGCAGCCAAAGCGCGATGCATTCGGCCTCAGTCCGCGCGAGAAGGAGGTCCTCGTCCAGATGGCCAGTGGCCGCACAAACCGGGAGATCGGCACCCGGCTGTTCATCACCCAGAAGACGGTCGGCGTCCACGTCAGCAACATCCTGGCCAAACTGAGCGTGTCCGGGCGCGTGGAGGCCGCGGCCGTCGCCATCCGCCTGGGGATGACCGACTAGCCCGCACGGCCCGCGCGGAGCGGGCTGGTCTCTGCGATGGACCAACCCGAATTCGTTGTCGGTACAGCGGGTCCGCTGCCTCCCAGCGTCACCAAACCGCATCGTTCCTGCACCCGGAACCGCATCCTTCCTGCACCCGTAGGGCGGGTCGACCGCACTCCCCGTCGGCGGCATCCTCGCCTCACGCCCGGTCCTCGGTCGGGTCGTGGGCGGAACGGCGGAGCGGAGGTGCGGACGATGGGTCCACGGATCCGGATCGGACTTGGGGCGTTGAGCGTGGGCGCAGCGATAGCCGCCCTGCCTGGCACGGTCGCGGCAACGGACGGCACGAAGATCGACTCGGGCGACACCGCCTGGCTGCTCGTGGCGACGGCCCTGGTGATGGTCATGCTCCCGGGCCTGGCCCTGTTTTACGGCGGGCTCGTCCGCAGCAAGAACGTCCTGTCCACGATCATGCACAGTTTCTTCGGGCTCGCCATCGTCAGCGTCATCTGGGTCCTGTGGGGGTTCAGCCTCGCCTTCGGCAAGGACGTCAACGGGTGGGGGCTGATCGGCGGGCTCGACTTCCTCGGCTTTACCAACGTCGGCCTGGGGCCGGACCCGCGCTACGCCGCGACGATCCCGTTCGTCCTGTTCGCCGCCTTCCAGCTGATGTTCGCGGCGATCACCCCGGCGCTCATCACCGGTGCCTTCGCCGAGCGGAAGCGGTTTACCGCGTTCGTCCTGTTCACCATCCTGTGGTCCACGTTCGTCTACTCCCCGCTCGCCCACTGGGTCTGGGCGCCGGGCGGCTGGCTGCGCAACCTCGGCACGCTCGACTTCGCAGGCGGCACGGTCGTCCACGTCAGCTCCGGCGTGTCGGCGCTGGTCGCGGCCATTCTCATCGGGCGGCGGGCATCGACCGGCCAGTCGATTGAGCCGCACGATGTCCCGATGACCGTCCTCGGGGCGGGGCTCCTGTGGTTCGGCTGGTTTGGCTTCAACGCCGGCTCTGCGCTCGGCGCGACCGGCCAGGCCGCAAACGCGCTCCTGGTCACCAACACGGCCGCCGGCGCGGCCACGCTCACCTGGGTCCTCGCGAGCTACATCCACCGGCGCAAGGTGAGCGTTGTCGGCGCGGCCTGCGGAGCCGTGGCGGGCCTCGTCGCGATCACGCCGGCATCCGGTTTCGTGACCGCGGGCGGCGCCGTCATCATCGGCCTCAGCGTTGGCGCGATCTGTTACTCGGCGACCCTCCTCCGGGAGCGGCTCAAGGTTGACGACGCGCTCGACGTCTTCGCCGTCCACGGGATCGGCGGAACGTTCGGGGCGATCGCGACCGGCGTCCTCGCCGTCGCCGCCGTCGGCGGCGTCTCGGGCGCGATCGAGGGCAACGTCCGCCAGGTGGGGATCCAGCTCGCCGCGGTCCTTGCGACCTACGTCTTCGCCGGCACGGCCACCTTCCTCATCGTCAAGTTCGTGGACCTGGTCCTCGGGATCCGAGTCGGCGCGCGGGAGGAAGAGCTGGGGCTCGACCTCGCGCTGCACGGCGAGGCCGCCTACCAGTCCTGACCGGGCTCCTCGGGTGGGTCGGCGGTCGCCTCCCCGACCCACCCCTGACGCCTTTTCCCCCGACGCGGCCGACATGGCCAGCCCAGCCAACGTGGCCCACCCCCGAGGTTCCAGCGATGCCCCATCGTCCCGTCCACGCTCCGCTCTACGACCGCCGCTTCGAGCACGACGCCTGCGGCGTGGGGTTCGTCGCGGATGCCGGCGGACGGTCGCGGGCGCGAGTCCTGCCGCTCGCCCTGGCCGGCCTGGCCTCCCTGGCCCACCGCGGTGCGTTCGGGGCAGACGGCGCTTCGAGCGATGGGGCCGGCGTCATGCTGCCGCTCGAGCCCGGTGTCCTGGATCTGCTCGCCCCGGGTGCGCATGGGCGCTCGGGTGTCGTCTCGCTGTTCCTGCCTCGTCTCCGCCGAGACGCCGCGCTGGCCCGTGGCATCGTGGAGCGGGCCCTGGCGGAGGAACGCCTGGTCATCTCCGCCTGGCGCGCGGTGCCGGCCGACCCGGCCAGTCTGGGGCGTGATGCGGCGGCCGCCCGCCCGGCCTTCGTCCAGGCGATCGTGGAGCGGCCGGCCGGCAGCGGTGACGCACGGTTCGAACGCCGACTCGTCCTGGCCCGGCGCCGGATGGAGACGGCGGCCCGCGCTGCCGGCCCCCGACTCGAGGCGTTCGCGGTGCCCTCCGCGTCGTGTCGGACGGTGGTCTACAAGGGCCTCGTGGCCGGCGAGCGCCTGCCCCAGCTCTACCCGGATCTGGCGGCCGACCTGGCGGTCAGCCACACGATCTTCCATCAGCGCTACGCCACGAACACGACCCCCGACTGGCGGCTGGCCCAGCCGTTCCGCCTGATCGCCCACAACGGCGAGATCAACACGATCCGGATGAACCGCGAGCAGGTCCGCGGCCGGGCCGGCGATCCGGCCGCTGCCTCGGCCCGGCGGCTGGTCGAGGCCGGCCCGCTGCTCTCACCGGACGCCTCCGACTCACTCTCGCTCGACGAGACACTGGAGCTGCTGGTGGCCAGCGGCTGGAGCCTCGAGATGGCGCTGCTGGCACTCGTCCCGGAGGCGCCCGCGCTGCGACCGAGCGGCCACCCGCTGGCCGGCGCGTTCGCTCGACGGACGGCCGGCTTCCTGGCGCCGTGGGACGGCCCGGCCGCGATCGTCTTCGGGGATGGCCGGCGGGTGGGCGCACTGGTCGACCGGAATGGGCTGCGGCCGCTGGCCTTCGCGCTCACCGCCGACCGGCTTGTCGCCGCGGCCTCGGAGGCCGGGGCGGTCCCGATCGAGCCTGCGGAGACCGTTCGGCGGGGCCGCCTGGGGCCGGGTGAGCTGCTCCTGGTCGATCCCGCCCGCGGCCTGATCCTCGAGGATGTCGAGGCCAAGACAGAAGTGCTGCGCCGGAGCTGGCGTCCGGATGCCCCGCGGACCACCCACCGGGACGCGGTCAAGGCGGTCGAATTGGCCGGCCCGGCCGGCCCGGCTGGTACGGCTGGCGCAGCTGGCGCGACTGGCACGTTCGTCTCGGCCAAGGGAGTCGGCGCGACGCCGCTCGGCGTCCGGTTCCTGGCCGGCCTGGACGCGGAGCGAGCCCGGCTCGATGTGCGCACGATGGTGATCGAGGGACACGAACCCATGTGGAGCATGGGCGACGACACGCCCACTCCGGCCCGGGCGCGGGTCGAGCGGCCGGTCAGCGACCACCTGCGCCAGGCGTTCGCCCAGGTGACCAATCCACCGATCGATCCCGAGCGCGAACGGGCGGTCATGGATCTGCGGGTCGAGCTTGGCCGCCATCCGGCATTGCTCGGTGGCTTGCCCGAGGCCCCGCGCACGCTCCGCCTGGAACGGCCCATCATCGCCGACCTGGACGGCGTGCTGGCCAGCGTGGGCCGGCGTCGTGTCCGCTGGCTCGATGCCACCTGGGATGCGAGCGACGGGCCGGCCGGCCTGGCGTACGCGCTCGATCGGCTGACCGCCGAGGCCCTCGCGCTGCTCGATCTGCGCGCAGTCGAGCTGGTCGTCCTATCCGATCGGGCGCTGTCGCTCGACCGGCTGCCAGTCCCAAGCGTCCTCGCCGTCGGGGCCGTGCAGACTGCCCTCACCGCCGTGGGCCGGCGTGGCCAGATGGACCTGCTGGCCGACGCCGCGGATGTGCTGGATGTCCACGGCCTGGCGATGGTCGTGGCCGCTGGGGCCACGGTCGTCCACCCGCGCCTTGCGTTCGAGCTTGCCGCGGAACTGGCGGGAACCCGGGGGGCAGAGGAGCTGACCCCGGCCGAGGCGATCGGGCGGCTGCTCGGCGCACTGGAATCGGGCCTGCGCAAGACGCTCGCCCGGATGGGCATCTCGGCGGTCGCGTCGTATGTCGGCGGGGCCCTCTTCGAGACGCTCGAATTGGCT
>JANMQO010000342.1:0-6775 GCA_031370565.1 Chloroflexota bacterium | reverse complement strand
TCGGAAGAGGGTCGCCACGATGAGCGTCGGGCCCGCGACCACGAGCGTGTTGGACGTGGTGATCGGAGGCAGCAGCCGATCACCACCGGGGTTCGGAGCCGGGTCTACTTGCCGGGCAGGTGAAGGTCGAGCGTCAGCAGTTCGTGGCCCACGTTCCCGCTGCCGGCGATTCCGGACAATGCGCCTGTCCCCGAGCCATGAACGACGGTCGCCTCCATCGCGGTGGGATGACCGTCGCCCATGGACGCCCGGTGCTCGAGCACAAACGTGCCTTCGCGCCCGTCCAGGGTGCCCACGATGCGCTCTTGCGCCACGTAGGACGAGCCGCCCGGGCCCTGGGTGGTCAGCGCATGTCCGTTCGCCGTGGCGACCAGGACGGGGCCGGGGTAAGTCTTGCGCAGGACCACCCGGGCAGTTGCCGGGCCGCCTGCCGGCGTCGCCTTGTCGGGGACGACGTCCCACGTATCCAGCGTGAACGGCGCAAGCAGGTGCATGGTCATGGCGACAGTATGCTCGCGCGCCGAACGGGCGGCATCGCGCCATTCGCGTGATGCGACAGCGATCGGGGAGAGCCAGGACGCCCTGTGCGCCCTGGCTCCCTCGTACCGCTGCCTCGCCCTAGAACGCCGCGAACTGACGCTCGAGGGCCTTCGGGTCGTGGAGCCAGGTGGCTCCGAGGTTCTGCGCCATGGGGTCCGGGAAGATGTCCTCGGTCCCCGCCGAAACGCCGTCCAGGATCGCCCGGGCGACGTCCTGGGCCGACGTCTTGGGCATATCGATGACCCGGATCATGTCCGTGTCGACGGCACCCGGAAAGACGCCGTGCACCTTGATGCCCCGGGCGGCGAGCTGCCCGCGCAAGGCCTGGGTCATCGAGAAGTTGGCCGCCTTGGAGGCCGAGTAGCCGCCCATCGATGACAGGCTGGCCAGCCCGACGAGGGTCACCAGGTTGACGATCTTCCCAGCGGTGTTCGCCTCGAGGACGGGGACGAAGGCGCGAACCATGCCCAGCGTCCCGAAGTAGTTGACCTGCATCTCCTCCTCGATCCGGCCCAGGTCACCGCCGAGAAGGTCGCCGATCGTCAGGACGCCGGCGTTGTTGACGAGGAGGTTGACGTCGCGAGCGTGGTCGGCCGCTGCGCTGACGCTGCGCGGATCCGTGATGTCGAGCTGGAGCGAGACGACCCGGTCCTGGTCCAGTGAAGCGACCGCTGCCAGGGTTGTCAGGTCGCGGGCGGTCGCGTAGATGCGCTTCGTGCCGCGCTCGAGCAGTCCCTCGACGAGGGCACGGCCGATGCCGCGGTTCGCGCCGGTGACAAGCGCGACGGTAGTGTCGAATTCCAAGACGTTCTCCAACGGATGATCTGTGGACGGTGACGTGAGCCGACTTCGATCCACCCATCGGGCCCTGATGGTGGCGACTTCGGCCGTGTCGAATGTATGGCTGGTCATTCGATAAGTCCAATACATTGTTGTGACCGGATTGATAGATGAACTCGATCGGTTATAGTCCGCGCCATGGAACTGCGTCAGCTTCGCCTCTTCTCGGCCGTCGCCGAGGAGCTCCACTTCGGGCGGGCCGCCCTTCGCCTCCACCTCAGTCAGCCAGGGCTGACCTACCAGATCCAGCGGCTCGAGAAGGACCTCGGGTTTCGCCTCTTCGATCGCTCGAAGCGAAGGGTCGAACTCACCCTCGCCGGCGAGGCCCTGTTCGATGGCGCCCAGGTACTCCTGAGCGAAGCCGACCAGCTGGTCGAGACCGCCCGACGGGTCGCTCGCGGCGAGGTCGGGGTCCTGCGCATCGGCTGCGTTGCCTCGGTGCTCTACAGCCTCTTTCCGGCGGTGGTGCGGACGACCCGCGAGACGTACCCGGACGTCCAGCTCATCGTGGCCGAGAAGAAGACGGGCGACCAGATCAAGGCGCTGCAGACGGGACGACTCGACGTTGGCCTCATCCACCTGCCCAGCAGCGGACCGCCGGAGCTCGAGATCGTCCCGCTCTTCACCGAGCGCGTCGGCATTGCCCTGCCGGACAGCCACCGGCTCGCCGGACAGGAGACGATCTCGCTGGCCGATCTGGCCCACGATTCATTCGTGCTCTTCCTGCGAGATCTCGAGCCCGACACGTACGACCACTTCTTCCAGACCTGCGCGTCGGTCGGCTTTGCGCCGACGGTCTCACAGGAGGCGGCGAACGTGCAGACCCTGCTCGTCATGGTGGCATCCGGCCTGGGTGTGGCGTTCGTTCCAACGTCCGTGATGGACAGCGCAGCGAGGCCGGGCGTGGTCTTCCGGCAGGTGACACCGGCCCCGGAGATCGCGACGGCGATCGCCTGGCTGCGGGGGAACGCGAGCCCTGCCGTCGCGCTGTTTCGTGACGTCGTGCTGGCCGA
The DNA here is from genome assembly GCA_031370565.1 of Chloroflexota bacterium. Classification (GTDB taxonomy): domain Bacteria; phylum Chloroflexota; class Limnocylindria; order Limnocylindrales; family CSP1-4; genus Chersky-267. The sequence continues at coordinate 4,382 of JANMQO010000342.1, read as the reverse complement.
GAACGCTCGACGAGCGCAGGTCGCACCCCAGCTGGGCGTTTCTTGACCGATCGTGCCGCGGCGGTCCGGCGGATCCTCCACGAGGCGGCGCGATGTATTTCGTTCAGGCGAAGCGCTTGGCGATAGCCTCCGCGATCTCGGCCGGAGCATCCTCCTGGATGTAGTGCTTCGCACGAGGAAGCTCGAGGACGACGACATCGTCAAAGGCGGCCCGCATCTTCGTGATCATTGCCGGCCGAAAGCCGATGTCCTGCATGCCCCAGGTGATCAGGGCTGGCTTGGACCCGAGCTTCTCGGGAACCTCGCGTGAGAGGCGCTCGAGCAGCGGCGTCGCGCCGATGAGCTGCTTCGGCATCAGGGCGATGCCCCGACGAGCCGCCGGCGAGGGCTGGACTCGGCGATAGTGAGCCCGTTCGAGGTCGCTCAGCGTTTTCGCGCTCCCAGCCGGCATGATCCGCTCGACGAAGAAGTTGTCCTCCAGGATCTTGCGCTGCATCAGCCCACTGCCCAGGAAGCGGCTGAACAGTCGTAGGGTGAGACCGGACGGCCAGAACCAGGTGTTGCCGAGGACGACCCCCGAAACCCGACCGGCGCGGGCCGTTGCGACGGCCAGGGAGACCGGACCGCCCCAGTCCTGGCCCATGACGATGAAGCCATCGAGTCCCAGGTGGTCGACGAGCTCACCCGTCGTCCGTGCGTGCTCCTCGATCGTGTAGCCGTAGCTCTCGGGATGCTCCGATAGCCCGAACCCGAGGTAGTCGACCGCGATGCACCGGAACCGATCACGGAGCCGCGAGACGATGCCCCGATACAGGAAGCTCCACGTCGGGTTGCCGTGGCAGAACAGGATCGGCGTCCCGGTGCCCTCGTCGATGTAGTGCATCCGGCCGGCAGAGGAGTCGAACCAGCGCGATTCGAACGGATAGAGCGTCGGGTCGGGCGTGAAATCGATGTTCACCGGGCCATCTCCCCTATCTCCACCACGAGCCGCTGGAGCTCAAGCATGGGCGCGCCGCTGGAGCTCAAGCCGTGGCCGGGCCGAGATCGCTCTCTTCCGGCCGGGTTCGTGGATCTCATGGCCTCATGGTAGACGAGGCTCGTGGATCTGGCCGCGTGTGGAATGCCCCATTCGCAAGTGCGTGGCATTTGACACTCACTATCTGATTGGATAGCCTGAGCGGCGTGATTGAGGCAATCCGACCCGTGCCCCCCCTTCGCGAGCGCAAGAAGCGCAGCGCGATGCGCGCGATCCAGGCGGCCGGGCTCCGGCTGGTCGATGCGCGGGGCTACGACGAAGTGACTGTCCAGGAAATCGCCGAGGCGGCGGACGTCTCACCAAGCTCGATCTATCGCTATTTCGAGACCAAGGAGGGCATCTTCCTGTGGGACGAGGCCGAGTCGCCTCTCCTGGCCGGGATCGCCGCTCGGCTGACGAGCGACGCACCGATCGAGGCGCTCCGAAGCGCAGTGCATGCCCTTGTCGACGCCCGGTTCGAGCGCGACGGATCGGGGATGCTCCGGCGCCTTCGGTTGATTCACGCGGTCCCGGATCTTGAGGCAGCAGCGCGCGCAGAGGCTGATCAGTTTCGCCGTGCGCTCGGAGAGATCCTGGCATCCGGAACAGGCCGCGATGTCGACGACCTCCGGAACCAGGTGACCGCCGCAGTCGCCGTCGGCGTGTTGACGGCCGTGATCGAGGGCTGGCTCGCAGGCGCCGGAGGGCGACCGTTCGCCGAGATGCTCGACGAAGCGTTCGATATCGTCGCCGATGGACTGCGGTCATGATCGCCAGCGAAGGTTCCGACGGGGCCGTCGAGCGACTGTTGCGGGTCGGGTCGGTGATCCTCGTGGGCGGGGGCATCGCCATGCTCGTGGCCCCATCGATGGCCGCTGCCCTGTTCGGCCTTGAGATCGGACCGGGCGGCGACTTCATGACCCGCCGCTACGGGGCGTCAGGGACGATCGGCCTTGGTGTCGCGCTCTGGCAGAGCCAGCACCACAGGGCACCTTCAACCGTGCTGGCGGGCCTTGTCGCCTGGTTCTTCGTCCAGGGGGGCGTCGCACTCGTCGCCCTGGCCGGTGGAACCGTCTCTGCGTTTGCCCTGTTTGCGGCGGGTGTCGACCTGGCGCTCGGAAGTGGAGCGCTCGTCTTGACCAGGAAACGCAGGTCAGCTACCGACCGGGGCTAGTGGCCGCTGAGTTGCCGCCGGCTGACGAGTCGGCTCGCGCGGGTCCGCCCGGCGCAGACACCGGACGGACATCGACGGACGGCCGCGGCCTACTCGAAGAAGGCCTCCATTCCGTACTGGTCGCCGGGGAGAACACCTCGCTGCTCGATTCGCCGGAGCGACTACATCGCGACCGTCTCGGCGACCTCAACGCTCATGCCGGCGCTGAGGGGAGCCCCCTTCGCCAGCGCCACCGCGGCATCGAGATCGGCCGCCTTGATGACCATGTAGCCGGTGACGGTGTGGCCGTCGCCGGAATCAACGGATCCATCGGCCGCGATGGTCCGCGCCTGGGAGATCGGGCTGCCGGGGTTCACGATCGCGTCTCCGAGCCTGGTGAACCAGTCGGTCCAGGCCTGCATCACCTTGGCCCCTTCTTCGGGGCTTTCGGGCATGCTGCCGCCGTGAGTCAGAAACAGGAAATTGGCCACGATGGACCTCCGATCGATGGGCTCGACGCCGACCCACGGTCGACGATCCCGCCATCGTAGAGACGTCGAACGGCGACTTCTGGAATCGACACGCCGATCCGACACTCGTCATCGTCTCACGGCTCCGGCCCAGAAATCTGTCGTGTGCTGCCCTGCCCCGACGACGCTGAACCCAGATCGACGTCATGATCTCCTCCGCTTGGCCAGGGTTCCCGCCGAGTCCTGAAACCTCAGCGCCGCCCGTCTGCTGGAGTCGACGATGACCGCGTCCGAACGTGATGCCAGGGTTGAGCCGTTCTGGAATCTCGCCCGCGAGCTGATGGCCGATCCGGCCGTGACTCCGGACACGATGATGGGTCTGCCGTGCCTTCGCCTGGACGGCGCGTTCTTCGCGTCGCTCGACTTGAAGACCTGCGACCTCGTCGTCAAACTGCCTGCGGCGCGCGTGGCCGAATTGGTGCAGACAGGGAGCCGAGTTGCACCGCGTCGGTACCATGACATCGATGCGGCGCGTGCCCTTGTCGAAACCATGGTCACTCGTTCGACATGTGGATGGCAGGAGGTCGCGCCGCACGAAGGCGCGGCCCGTTCCGAGCAGGAAGGGAGTTACATAGTTGCGAGTCATGGTGTTGGCCAAGTGCAGCCCTGAATCGGAAACAGCGGAGCCCAACCCCGAAGGTTTCGAAGCCATGGGCCGTTTCACCGAGGAGCTGGTCGCCGCCGGCGTGCTGCTCGCAGGAGACGCGCTCCAGCCAAGCTCGAACGGTGCGCGAGTCCGCTTCGACGGATCGTCCCGGACGGTCATCGATGGCCCGTTCACCGAAGCGAAGGAACTCGTCGCGGGCTTCTGGATCTGGCAGGTCCGCTCTCTCGACGAGGCGATCGAGTGGCTCAAGCGAGCCCCGTTCGATGGTGGCGAGTTCGAGATCCGCCAGATCTTCGATCAGCCGACTCCGGAGATGGGCTGACGCCGGAACTCGTCGAGCAGGAGGAGCGCCGTTGGGCGATCGCGGCGGCACGGAATCCTTGGTCGGTCCGCGGCATTGACGGGTGACTCGAGCCGGGGCGACGACGTCCACCGCGTCCTGGACGCAGTCTGGCGGATGGAGTCGCCCCGGCTCGTTGCCGCGTTGACGCGAATCGTCCGGGACGTCGGGCTGGCAGAAGATCTCGCCCAGGACGCGCTCGAGGCAGCGATCCGCCAATGGCCGGAGGCTGGCATCCCGGATCGTCCGGCGGCCTGGCTGATGGGCACGGCCAAGCATCGAGCGATCGACGCCCTGCGTCGACAAACCACGCTCCAGCGCAAGACGGAGGAGCTCGGCCACGACCTCGAACTGGAGCGAGGGAATGCCTCGGACCTCGACGCCGCGATCGGCGACGGCGCGATCGGCGACGACCTGCTCCGCCTCGTGTTCATCTGCTGTCACCCGGTCCTGTCGGTGGATGCGCGGGTCGCGCTGACGCTGCGCCTCCTCGGCGGCCTTGCCACGGACGAGATCGCCCGAGCCTTCCTCATCTCGGTGTCGGCAATCGGCCAGCGGATCGTCCGCGCCAAACGGACGCTCTCGGAGGCCCATGTCCCGTTCGAGGTCCCACAGGGCGCCGACTTCGACGCCCGCCTCGGATCCGTCCTGCAGGTGGTCTACCTCGTCTTCAACGAGGGCTATTCGGCGACCTCTGGCGACGATTGGGTCCGGCCGGCACTGTGTGAGGACGCCCT
>JANMQO010000288.1:0-7704 GCA_031370565.1 Chloroflexota bacterium | reverse complement strand
GGCCATCGCGCCCGGGAATCGATGGAGGGCGGGGCGGCGGCGGAAGATCTCGTCCAGCTCGGCCGGATCCATCGCGGCGATCCGGGCCGCGTCGAGGTCGCCGATCCTGCGCTGCAGCTCGAGCGGACCGCTGAACGCCTTCTGGACGCTGACCTGCTGATCCAGAGCAAAGCCGATGAGCAGTGCCAGCGGTTCGCGCACGAGCAGGCGGTCGGCCTCGGCATCGCCCGTGAAATGGAGTCGATCGGCAGATATCGGGGTAGCCATGGAAGCGTCATCCTAGCGCCCCATGGCAAGGACGGCACGCGTCGACGCGCTGAGGCGGTATCCTGCGGGCCACGTTTCCACCGCAACACGGGTGCTCCCTGATGATCGTTCGCTCCCACCAAGGCAACGCGCCTCGCCGTCGCCTGCTTGCCGTCGCGGCACCGCCCGCGCTGCTGGCCGGGTTGCTGCTCGCGGCTCTCGCCCCGGTGATGCCGGTCGCCGCGGCGACGCCCGTCGTGTCGCGGACCTGGACGACCACCATCGGCACGTCCGGGACCGCTTCCGTGGCGGGCTACGTGGACGGCCGCGGCTGGCTCGCGGTCCACCTCACAGGGCTGACCCCGGGCAGCATCGTTCCGATCCGACTGGTGCGTGGCACCTGCGCCCGACCAGGCACCACGATCATCAACTTCAGCGCGTCCGTCGCGGCGGTCGACGGGCGACTCGATCGCGAAGGGATCATGAGCGCGTCCGGCCTGACCAAGGTCTGGGGTGTCGACCGGGTGGGCACGGGCTACCTCGCGATCCAGATCGGGACTGGGCCAGGTGCCCTGTGCGGCGACCTGCGCTATCCGGTCGTGACCCGGGTGATCTTCCCCGCCGCTCACATCAGCCTGGCCGTCGTCCGCCAGAACAACACCGCGTTCCCCTACTGCGGTGTGGCCATGTACCTGCCCGCGCTGCACCAACCGGCCGAGCCGGGCGTGACGATGATCTACGCTCACGCCCGGACGGGCATGTTCCTGCCGCTCCTGACCGCGTCCCAGGTCAACAACGGAGCCGCGCTGATCGGCCAGCCGATCCAGGTCTATACCAGCGATTCGAAGCTGTACGTGTACACCGTGGTCAAGGTGCAGCGCCACGTCACGTCCCTGGACCTGGCGTTCGCGATGAGGAGTCGGATGGTCTGGCTGCAGACGTCCGAGGGCCCCTTCCGCTACTCAACCAAGCTGTTCGTGCTCAGTCGGCCGAGCTCGGTCAGTGCCACGACGTACGCCGCCGCACATCCAGTGGCGCACCCCTATACCTGCGCCGGTTAGCTGACCGGCGATCCCACCGACCCGGCACGGTCCGGCATCGGCTATGCTCCGACCGGACGACGCGAGCGCCAGCACACGAACGGCGCCGGCTCAGGGCTGTCCGCCCGGGTCCGATGCGCGTCGCCGCCGACCTGTACCGTCCACCGGGCCGCTCAGCCCGGGCGGGCGACGGGCCGGGACCACAGGAGCCGCTGCTTGACGTTCGACACCCTCGGCCTTTCGGCCGACATCCTCCGTGCGGTCGCGCACGAGGGCTATACCGAGCCGACGCCCATCCAGGCGAAGGCCATTCCGCTCGTCCTCCAGGGCCGTGACGTGCTGGCCGCCGCCCAGACCGGCACTGGCAAGACGGCCGCCTTCACGCTGCCGATCCTGGAACTGCTGCGAGCCCAGGCCAACACCAGCTTCTCGCCGGCTCGACATCCGGTCCGGGCACTCATGATCACCCCGACACGCGAGCTGGCCATGCAGATAGCCCAGAGTGTCCAGGACTACGGCCGGCACATCCCGCTCCGCTCAACGGTCGTCTACGGCGGTGTCCCGATCGACCCGCAGATCAAGATGCTGCTCGGCGGCGTGGAAATCCTGGTGGCCACGCCGGGGCGGCTCATGGACCACGTTGGTCAGCGCACGGTCAACCTGAGTCAGGTCCAGATCCTCGTGCTGGACGAAGCCGACCGGATGCTCGACATGGGGTTCATTCCGGACATCCGCCGGATCGTGGCCTTGCTGCCCGTGCAGCGCCAGAACCTGCTCTTCAGCGCGACATTCTCGGAGGACATCCGGCGGCTCGCCCAGGAGTTCCTGCGTGATCCGGCCACCGTCGAGGTTGCCGCCCGGAACACGGTCGCGGCCTCCGTCGAACAGATCCTCTACCCGGTCGATCGGGATCGCAAGGAAGACCTGCTCGTGCACCTCATCCGGCGCGACAAGATGCAGCAGGTCCTCGTCTTCACCCGGACCAAGATCGCGGCGAGCCGCCTGGCTTCCTACCTGGATCGCCGCGGCGTTCCCTCCGTGGCGATCCACAGCGACCGCAGCCAGCCCGAGCGGACACGCGCCCTCGCTGAATTCAAACGTGGCGAGGTGACCTGTCTCGTAGCCACCGACGTGGCCTCGCGCGGGCTCGACATCGAGGAGCTGCCGTACGTCGTCAACTTCGAGCTGCCGTTCGAGCCGCAGGACTATATCCACCGCATCGGACGAACCGGCCGGGCGGGTTCCAGCGGGATCGCCCTGTCGCTGGTCTGCACGGACGAAGTGGACCTGCTCAAGGGCGTCCAGCGCCTGCTCAAGCAATCGATCCCGTACCAGGTGGTCGAGGGCTTCATCCCGGACCGGACCATTGAACCGCGGCCGATCCGTGGCTTCGGCCAGAACGGCGCTGGTGGCGGCGATCGCGACCACCACGCCCATCACAAGCCGATCCGGACCCGAAGCGGCAGCGGCCGCTCCTGAACCTGCGGCAGCGCCGCGCGGGTGCGCCGCGCGGGGGCACGCGCGGGTGCGCCGCGCCGGGGCGCCTGGCGGGTGCGCCGCGCACCGGTGCCTCAAGGTCACGGAGCGACAGGCGCCTCAGGTAGCGCGGACGTGCCGGGCCACGGGGATGCGGGCAGGCCCGGCGACGGGGATCCGATCGGCGGCGGCGGGGCCAACGCTACCGCCGGCAAGGCGATCTTGAGCAGGGCAGCCACGATCGAGTCTGTCCCGATCCGGTTCTGATTCGTCACGATCGCGATGGCCAGGCCCGCTGCGGGAAGGTAGCGCAACTCGCCACGGAATCCGAGCAGTTGCCCGGTGTGCCCAAAGGCCACTCGACCGTTGATCCGGGTGACCTGGATACCGAGGCCGTACGGCACGTACGGATGGAACCGGGCGGTCAGTCGGACGTCGCGGATCGCGTCGGCCAATGTCGTGTGCTGCAGGACCTGGCCGCCATACAGCGCCCGGGCCCAGCGGGCCAGGTCCTCCGAGGTAGCTGCGACGTCGCCCGCCGAGCCCGCCGCCGAGACGACCGAGGTGAAGGGCATGACCGAGCTCCCGTCGGAGACGTCGCGCGGCCGAGCAGCGATCCCCGGCCGGTCGAAGGCATAGCCGTGGGCGACAGGCAGCGGCGGCGGCTCGACGAGCTGGACATATGCCCCGGTCAGACCGAGCGGATCGAAGAAGCGCGCCCGCAGCTGCGTGGCAACCGGCGCGCCACCGACCCGTTCGGCGATCAGGCCCAGCAGCAGATAGTTGGTATTCGAGTAGTGCCAGCCGCCGCCAGGCGGGAAATATGGCTTGCCGACATAGCCCAGCGCCCGGGCAGCTGTCCAGGTCGCGCCGCGATCGGACAGCAGGGCCTTGTCGATCCCCTTGCCGAAGAAAAAGTCGGCCAAACCGCTGGTGTGGTCCAGCAGCATCCGGACGGTGACCGTCTTGCCGACGCGGACCCCTGGCAGCAATGGTGCGACAGCCTGGTCGAGCGACAGCCGGCCTTCCTCGACCAGCCGGAAGATGAGCGCTCCGAGGAACGTCTTGGACATGCTGGCGATGCCGAACTCGGTCTGGGCCGTGACCGGACGCTGGGTGGCCACGTCGGCCAGCCCGCTCGTGCCGGTCCACGAGCGCCCGTCTGGCCACAGGATCGTCACCGAGGCGCCGGGGATGCCCAGTTTGCGGACGAGTCGGTCGAGGGTCGCCTGCAGTCGGTCCGTCGGGATGGGGCTGGGAGTCGGTGACGGCAGCGCGCTCGGGGCGGGGCGGTCCGTCGGCGTGGCGCTGGCGGCTGGCATGCTGCCAATCGCCGGATGGATCGGCCCCGATCCAGAGCCGGTCAGGACGCCCACGGTGGCCAGCGCCCCGACCGCCACGAACACGAGCACGCGCAGCGGTGTCAGGGCAATCCGGCGGCTCACGGCCCGACTATACGGCCTCCATCCCAGACCGCCCGATGCGAGCCACGGTTGCCCCGGTGAGCCGCACGAGGTCCGCCGGCGCCAGTTCCAGATCGAGACCTCGCCGACCGCCGCTGACGAAGACCGTCGGTTCCCCGAGGGCGGCAGCGTCAATCACGGTGGGCAGCGGTCGACGCTGCCCGAGCGGGCTGATCCCGCCGACCACATACCCTGTCGATCGCTGTGCGTCGGCTGGGTCCGCCATCGTCGCCCGGCGTCCGCCGACTGCGTGGGCCAGCGCCTTGAGGTCGACCTCGCCATCCACTGGCACGACGGCAACGACGAGACGCCCTTCGTCGACCATGGCGACCAGGGTCTTGAGCACCCGTCGGGCGGGGACGCCGAGCGCCGCGGCCGCCTCGAGCCCCCACGACATTCGCCGATCGTGGCTGGTCGGGCTATCGTCGTGTTCGTACTCGTGGACGACGTGCTCGATCCCGGCGCGTCGCGCCGCGTCGACCGCCGGAGTGCCCTTGCCGCTCATCGTCGGATTATCGGTCAGCGGCCCGCCTCGGACCTGATCGGGAGCCATTTCCGCTGTCTTCCGGCCGGGACCGCTAGACTGGCGAGGACGGGGGCCCGGGCGAGCCTCGCCTGACCATCCTGCCCAGGAGGGCCGCAGCGCCAGATGCACACCTCGAGATGGAACCAGTTCGTCAGGTCCAGCGCCCGGGGGGTCCGCCGAGCGATCGGCGCGGCATCGACCGCTGCCTGACGCCGGTCCGGCCACCCGCACCGCGCCGGGCGCCGGCGCTGCTGACCTGCTGCGTACGGTCGGACTCATGGCTGACGGTCCTGCGACCTGGGGCACGCCGGTCCGCTCCAACCGCTCCGGGGTCTACCTCGTCGAGCTGCCCGCGCCGCCCGCGGCCGCCCCGATCGACATCGCGGTGATCGGCGCGTGGCTGGAGCGTGTCCCGACCCTTACCCTGGACGGCCGGCGACCCACCGGGCGGGAGTTGGCCGCCCGACTGCACGCATGCTGGCTGCCCGACCAGCCCATCCTCTACGTCGGCACGTCCAGCGCATCGATCGGTGCTCGCGTGGCAGCCTTTCATCGGACGCCGCTCGGTGACCGCAAGCCGTATGCCGGCGGCCACTGGCTCAAGACGCTGCGCGTCCTGGATCAGCTCCGTGTCTGGTGGGCGGAGACGGATGCGCCCGAGGAGTACGAGGACGCGCTCCTGACCGCCTTCGCGGCCAGCGTGTCACCAGATGTCGCGGCCAAACTGCATGATCCCGCGGTGGTGCTGCCGTTCGCCAACCTGCAGATGGTCGAGGGCACCCGCAAGGACCACGGCCTGAGAGGCAGCCTGCTTGTCGAGGCTGCGGCCGGACCGGCCACGGACGCCGATCGACGTGCCGCCGCTGCCAGACCCAACCGCGCTGGCGGTGTGCTCCGCTCGCGCACGGCGCTGCGGCCAGCAACAGCGACGGCGGCGCGTCCCCGACGCTCGCGGGCAGGCTCCGGCAAGGCGGCCCCACCCCCGACTCGGTTGTCTGAAGCCGGCCTGGAGACGCTTCGCTCGGAGCTGCACCAGTTGACCACCGTCCTGCGTCCGGCGATCGTCGCGCGGATCACGTCGGCCCGGGAACTGGGCGACCTCAAGGAAAACTCGGACTACCACGAGGCTCGCCGCGAGCAGTCATTCGCCGAAGGTCGGGTGCGCGCGATAGAAGATCTCCTGCGGCACGTCGAGATCATCCAGGACGGGGCCCAGGAAGGTCGCGCCCGGCTGGGCTCGACGGTGGTCGTGGAGGGGCCGCACGGCGAGGAGGAGACCTACGCGATCGTCGGTTCCGCAGAGGCGAATCCGGCGGCCGGCAAGATCTCGGCCAGCTCGCCGATCGGCGCCGCCTTCCTCGACCGGTCGGCCGGCGACGAGGTCGAAGTCATCGTCCCGTCAGGACGCCTCCGTTACCGGATCCTGGCCGTTCGCTGAACGGCCGCCTGGGACTCCGCCGCCGGTCGGCACCGCAGCCGGTCAGCTGGGAGCGGCAAGGTCACGTCGCGGGAAGATGACCAGCGCGGCAACGACGGACACGACGACGACGGCCATCGGGACCAGCCAATCGCCGGCGGTCGTGCTGCCCGAGAGAGTCCCCTTCGGGTCCAGGTAGTGGAAGACGGAATAGGGCTGCAGCCACTTCGCGTTCGTCCAGAGCGAGCCCAGTACCTCGACAAAATACTCGATCAGGAAGAAGCCCAGGCTCAGTCCGAGCGCGGGCGTCAACCGGTCGAGCGAGACCGAAGCCGCCAGCGAGACCGAGCCGAACGCGCCGAATACGAGCACGCCGTTCAGCCACATGATCGGCAGCCGGTCCAGCCGCAGTTCGCCGACGGCGCCACCGAGCAGCGATCCACCGATCGTCCCGACGATGTGGGCCGCCACCGCGACCCCGACGAACAGCCAGGTGGCCGCGAGCATGGTCAGGTACAGCCGGCGGCGCGACAGCGGCCGGGCCAGGAGTACCTCGAGCGTGCCCCGCTGTCGCTCGCCGGCGATGGCCGCCACCGGAAAACCCAGCGCGAAGACCAGGGTCAGGGCCACCGCGATCGGATGGATGAACCCGAGGGCCACCGCACCCGGCAGGCTGAACAGATCGCCACCCCCGAACTGGGCGAACTGCTGGGGCATGTCGCCCGAGGCAACCAGCTTGCCGATCTGGTCCTTGAAGGCCTCGTACACGATCGGCATGAGGCTGCCCCACAGGATGAGGCCCAGTCCTACCGCGATGAGCTTCGTCCGTTGCGATCGCCAGGCCCGACCCAGCAGATGGCGGCTCACGACGGAGCCACCCAACCGGAGGGAGCCGAACTGGCGCCGACCACGGGAACGCCAGCTGCGGTGGACCCGTTGGCATCCCCGACGCCATCCCCAGCATCCTCGTAGAACTCGAGGAACGCTTCCTCCAGGTGGGCGGGCTCGATGGTCAGGTCGATCACGGCCGCGCCGCTCAGTGCGTGCAGGAAGGGACCGACGTCGCCGTCCAGTTGACAGGTCAGCAGCCCGTCGTGGACCGCCACGCTGGACACCCCGGGCACCGCCGCAAGATCGGGCAGCGGTCCGCGCACGCGCAGCTCCACGTGACGCTTGCGTCGCGCCAGCAGGGCGGCCACGTCCTCCAGCGCCACCAGCCGTCCAGCCCGGATGATCGCGACGCGGTCACACACCCGCTCGACCTCAGATAGCACGTGCGACGAGAAGAAGATCGTCCGACCGGCCGCCCGGAGGTCGTCGAGGACCTCATAGAAGGCGCGCTGCATCAGCGGGTCGAGACCCTCGCTGGGCTCATCGAGAATGGCCAGTTCGGGATCGTGCTGGAGGGCCTGGATGATCCCGATCTTCTGACGCATCCCGCGCGAGTAGTCGCGGACCGGCCGGGCGAGCGTTCGGGCCGACAGCTCGAGGCGGTCGACGAGCTCCGCCCGACGGGTCGACGGCCGCCCGGTCAGG
>JANMQO010000138.1:0-6669 GCA_031370565.1 Chloroflexota bacterium | reverse complement strand
GGCGGAGCCATGAGCGTGAAGCTGCCGTGCCCGCCATCCGGGTACGTCCGCACCACGTCCACGCCGCCCGGGCCGGCCGCGGTCGTGGGGGCCGACTCCCAGGCCTCCACGCCGGTCACCCCGGCCACGCCCCGGAGCGTGCTTGTCAGTGCGGCCGCCGAGACTGGCGCGGCAAGGCGCAGCTCCAGGTCGTAGCGCCGATGAGCCAGCCCGTCGTCCAGCGCCCGGTTCCAGGCCGCCGCAGTATTCAGCCCGGTCATGAACATCGCCCCGCCCGCGGCCAGCAGCGTCACCGTGAGCACCAACCGGCCGCGGCGACGGAGCGTGTTGCGCAGCGGCAGGAGGATCGCCCGGTCGAGTCCGGGCACGGCGCCCAGGCCACGTTCCAGCCGGTCACCACCCGCCCGATCCTGCGGAACACCGTGGTCATCGATCGCCTGGCGCACGGTGATCCGACTGCCCCGCACGATCGGCACGAGCGCGACCAGCAACGGCGCCGCGACACCGGCCGCCGCCTGGACCGCGAACACCCACCACGGAATGGAGGTATCGACGATATTGAGGTTGAGCAGCTGCCCGACCAGGGCCGACAGGCCACGGCCAAGCGGCGCGCCGACGAGCGCCCCGAGCACGGTGGCGACCGCGCCGATCGCGAGCATGAGCAGCAGATACAAGGAGACGATCTGGCCGGTCTGGGCGCCCACGGCCTTCATGACCCCGATCTGACGCACCTGCTGGGCGAGCATGGCGGACACGATCGTGGCCACGAGCACCAGGCTGAGCACGACCGCGAGTGCCCCGATCGCCAGGAACATGAGCAGCACGGCGTTCATCTGGCTCGAGTGCGGGTGCTGGCCCGGCGGCGGAATCTGGATCTGCGAGACGGTCTGGCCCTGGCTGTGCAGCCACGTTGCCAGGTCCCGGCTGACCCTGTCCACCGCGGCGGCATCGTATGGATCGGGCGCGACCAGGATCTTCAGCTCGTCGAGTTGCGCCGGCTGGCCCAGGGCGGCCAGGCTGACCGTCGTCATGTAACCGTAGCCCGTCCGTTCCTGCCAGGCCGGCGCCAGGCTCGGGTCGTGGACCACCCCGGTCACCTGGAAGGTGCCGGCCGGACCGGCTGGCATCTCCACCACGATCGAGCTGCCCTGGTCCGCGCCGAGCAGTTCCAACGCCGAGCGCTCCAGGAGGATCTGACCCGGCGCCGGGGGCCAGCTGCCGCGCTCCATGGTGAACCCGGCGATCCGCAGCGGATCGGCCGGATCGATGACGGACAGCAGGAACGGGCGCCACTGGTCCGGCCCCAGCTGGATCCGGGCCACGATGGTGCGCCGGGCAGTGGCGTCGGCGATGCCCGGCCGGGCCCGGACCTGGGCCAGCAGCTCAGCGCTGATGGGTCCTGTCTCCAGCGTGGCGGACGGTGGATGGGTGCCCAGGTAGTTGCGCCCGATCTCGCGGCTGAGGATCGCGTTCGCGCTCAGGACCCCGCCGATGCCGGCCAGACTGACCGCGATCGCCACGATCATCATGGCCACCCGGCCGCGGGCCAGCCAGGTGTCCCGGAAGAGCTTGCGGAACCGGGGCGACGGCGCGCCCCTAGCCACGCTGGGCCGCCATCGCGGGGTCGCCGGCGGCTGCCGACTCGCGACGCCATTCGCCCACCTGGCGTCCGTCGGCGAGGGTGATCGAGCGGCTGGCGAACTGTTGCGCGTCGCGCTCGTGGGTGACCATGACGATCGTCGTCCCGCCGAGCGCGAGGGAACCGAACAGCTCGAGCACCACCTCGGCGGTTCGCGAGTCGAGGTTGCCGGTGGGTTCGTCAGCCAGGACGATCGGCGGGTCGTTGGCCAGCGCCCGGGCGATGGCCGCCCGCTGCTGCTGGCCGCCTGACAGGGCCGCTGGAAACTTGTCGGCCTGGTCGGCGATGCCCACCCGGTCGAGCAGGGCGAGCGCGCGAGTCCGGCGCTGGCCGGACGGGTACGTGTTGCAGAAGTCCATCGGGAGCATGACGTTCTCGGCAATCGTCAACGTCGGGAGCAGCTGGAAGAACTGGAAGACCATGCCCAGGGCCCGCCCGCGCCAGGCGGCCAGGCGGTCCTCGCTCAGGCCGACCAGGTCCGTGCCGGCCACCTGGATCTGACCCGCCGTCGGCCGGTCGATCCCCGCCAGCAGGTTGAGCAGGGTGGACTTGCCACAGCCGGACTTGCCGATGATCGCGACGAATTCGCCCGCTCGGACGTCGAGGTCCAATCCGGCGACGGCGGTCACCTCGCCGGCCGGCAGGCTGTACGTCTTGACCGCGCCGCGCAGGACGATCGCCAGGGTTGCTTCCGCCGGTCGTCGGCGATCAGCCCCTCCCGTCGAGCCGAGGGCCGCCTGGTCCGGCCCATCGCGGACCTCCACGTCGTGTGCTGTGACCACGCTGCGACCTCCAGATGCGCTCGGCGTCCTGCATGTTGCTGGACGTTGTGTCCACGATTGGATACTGTGTTCCGGTACGAGGGTCGGTCAACCGTCAACTGCCGGCAATTCGTGTGAATCGGGACAGCAGGCCCGATCTGACCGAGAACGGAGGCATCGCAATGGACCAGGAGCGACCGGATCGACGGGTCAAACGGACTCGTCGGGCCCTCCACGAAGCGCTCATTGGCCTGATCCTGGAAAAGGGCTACGAGGCGATCACCGTCCAGGACATCGCCGACCGCGCGGACGTCGGGCGATCGACGTTCTATGCCCACTTCGTGGACAAGGACGCGCTGCTGCTGGGTGGCTTCGACGCGCTCCCCGCGTTCCGGCCAGACCGACCCCGAGACGCCCCCGGCGATGGCGCTGAGACGCTGTTCGAGTTCAGCCTGGACATGTTTCGCCACGCCCACGAACAGCGGCGACTCTTCCGTGCGCTGGTCGGCCAGCGGAGTGGCGTGCTCCTCGTGCGCCAGCTCGAGCTGTTGCTGAGCGACCTGGTCCGGGTCGACCTGGCGCAGCTCGATGGACTGGCGCCCACGCGCGGACCAGCCCACGCCGGACGCCCATCCCGGGCCGACTCGTCCGGCCGTGTTGACTCGTCCGCGCGCGGCCGCCCGCGGGCCCGCGACGACCGGGCGCTGGAACTCGCCGTCCGATTCGTGGTGAGCTCCTACCTGGGCCTGCTCACCTGGTGGCTGGAGCAGCCGACGACGACCACACCTGAGCAGATGGATGCGGCATTCCGTGCCCTGGCGCTGCCCGGCCTGTCCGGCTTCCTGGGGATTGCGCCGGCTCGATCCGCCTCACCGGTCTAGCACGGCTGTTCGGAATTGGTCGTGGGGCGGCAGGTGCCGATGTCCGGCTGGACTGCGCGCGTGCGCGCCCGATCAGCGAGACCGGCCACGTGCTCCGGCTTGCTTGTCCACAGCGTGTCCACGGCCGGAGGCACCCTGTCCACACCCGGCACCGAGCTATGCACCACGCGGACCAACTTCATCCACAAGCACATCATCTGGTGGTAGGCCCAGGCCATGTACCACAACATCTTGTGTTTGGGGGCTTGACGACCCTGAGCCTGCAGGCGTATCGTGGATCGGTCGCTCGCTCTCGCGGGGATCAGCCTCAGACCCGTCACGACGGACCGCACAGACCACGGTCCGGAGCACGACGGGGCCCCGCAGGGCAGGCGTGAGGAGGCGCAGTCGCAGCTACTCGCCGGGTGGGAGCCCGGCCCGGACGCTCCCCGAACCCAGCCCGGTGAGCGCATCGGCACGGCTCGGAACGGGGCAGCACAGCCAGTCCCGCCAACCGGCCAACCGGCCAGCACCGCCAGCACGAACCAGGCCCACACCCGTCCCAGTCCGTATCCAGCCCAGCGCGTGGAGGAGAGAGCACGATGGCCCGAGCCGATAGCCAGGCAGTCCCGGTCATGGAACAGGCAGCGAAGAAGCACACGGGGAAGGCCACACTCGCCCCCCGCCGGTTCGGTCCGTACGGCGTCAGCTTCAACGGCCAGGATCCGGACGGCAGGCCGGCCGGGGGCCTCACCTTCGAGCGGCGCTGGACCCGTCCGGGCGTGCACCCCTACGACGAGATCGCCTGGGAGACCCGGACCGCGGCCATCGGCAACGAGTCGGGCAAGCTCGTCTTCGAGCAGAAGGACGTTGAGGTCCCGGCCTTCTGGAGCCAGCTCGCCACGAACGTCGTCGTGAGCAAGTACTTCCGCGGCCACCTCGGCACGGCGGAGCGCGAGACGAGCGTCCGCCAGCTCATTGACCGGGTCGTCAACACGATCGCCGCCTGGGCCGAGACCCAGCACTACTTCGCCACGGACGAAGACCTGCGGGCCTTCCAGGCGGAGCTCAGCCACCTGCTCGTCCACCAGAAGATGAGCTTCAACTCGCCGGTCTGGTTCAACGTCGGGATCGAGCCGAAGCCGCAGTGCTCGGCCTGCTTCATCAACTCCGTCCAGGACACGATGAGCAGCATCATGGACCTCGCCAAGACGGAGGCGATGCTGTTCAAGTTCGGCTCGGGCGCCGGCTCCAACCTCTCGACCATCCGCTCGAGCCGGGAGAAGATGTCGGGCGGCGGCACCGCCAGCGGTCCGGTCAGCTTCATGAAGGGCTATGACGCCTTCGCCGGCGTGGTCAAGTCGGGCGGCAAGACCCGGCGTGCGGCCAAGATGGTCATCCTCGACGTGGATCATCCGGACGTCCTCGACTTCATCGACTCGAAGAAGCACGAGGAGGAGAAGGCCTGGGCGCTCATCGAGGCGGGCTACGATCCGAGCTTCACCGGTGAGGCCTACGGTTCGGTCTTCTTCCAGAACGCCAACCACTCCGTCCGGGTGACGGACGAGTTCATGCAGACCGTCGTCGATGACGGCGACTGGACCACCCGTGCCGTCGTCGATGGCAAGCCGATGGACACCTACAAAGCGCGTGACATCTTCCGCAAGATGGCCGAGGCGGCCCACCTCTGCGGGGACCCCGGCATCCAGTACGACACGACGATCAACGACTGGCACACCAGCGCCAACTCGGCCCGGATCTACGCGTCCAACCCGTGCTCCGAGTACATGTTCCTCAACGACACGGCGTGCAACCTGGCCAGCCTCAACCTGATGAAGTTCGTCGGGCCGGACGGCGAGTTCGATGTTGAGTCGTATCGGTACGCGGCCAGGCTGACGATCACCGCCCAGGAGATCCTGGTCGACAACGCGAGCTATCCGACGCCCCGGATCGAGGAGAACTCGCACCGCTTCCGGCCACTCGGCCTGGGCTACGCCAACCTCGGCGCGCTGCTCATGAGCCGCGGCCTGGCCTACGACTCGGCCGAGGGCCGGGACTACGCCGCCGCCCTCACCGCGATCATGCACGGGGAGGCGTATCGCCAGAGCGCGATCGTCGCCCGCGACCATGGCGGCCCCTTTCACGATTACAAGCTGAACGAGGAGCCGTTCCTGCGGGTCATCGCCAAGCATCGCGACGCCGCGTACGCCATCCCGGCGGACCAGGCCATCCCGGCCGATATGCTGGCCGCCGCGCGGACCGTCTACGACGAGGCGCTCGAGCTGGGCACCGAACACGGCTACCGCAACGCGCAGGTCACCGTCCTCGCTCCTACCGGCACGATCGCGTTCATGATGGATTGCGATACGACCGGGGTGGAGCCGGATATCGCCCTGATCAAGTACAAGAAGCTGGTGGGCGAGGGCTTCCTCAAGATCGTCAACCAGACCGTCCCGGCCGCCCTGCGCAAGCTCGGCTACACGCCCCAGCAGGTCGAGGAGATCGTCACCTACATCAACGAACGGGAGACGATCGAGGGCGCGCCCGGCCTCAAGCCGGAGCACCTGCCCGTCTTCGACTGTGCGTTCAAGCCGGTCAACGGCGAGCGGTCCATCCAGTACATGGGCCACGTCCGGATGATGGCCGCCATCCAGCCGTTCCTGTCGGGCGCGATCAGCAAGACCGTGAACATGCCCGAGGCCGCCACGGTCGACGAGATCGAGCAGGTCTACCTGGAGGGCTGGAAGCTCGGCCTCAAGGCGATCGCGATCTACCGCGACGGCTCCAAGCGGAGCCAGCCACTGAGCACCGGCAAGAAGAAGGACGGCGACGCGGTCGACAGCACGGTCGTGGCCGAGCTCAAGGCCCAGCTCAGCGCTGCCCAGGCGGAGGCCAAGAAGCCCCATCGCCACCGCCTCCCCACCGAGCGGGCCGCCGTCACCCACAAGTTCGACGTCGCCGGCCACGAGGGGTACATCACCGTCGGGCTCTACCCGGATGGCCAGCCCGGCGAGATCTTCCTCAAGATGGCCAAGGAGGGCTCGACCGTCTCAGGCCTCATGGACACGTTCGCGACGTCCGTCAGCCTGGCCCTCCAGTACGGCGTGCCGCTGCGCGACCTCGTGAACAAGTTCGCCCACGTCCGGTTCGAGCCGAGCGGCTTCACCGGCAACCAGGAGATCCCGATCGCGAAGTCGACCATCGACTACATCTTCCGCTGGATGGGCAGTCGCTTCCTGCCCGCCGACGAGAAGGCTCAGATCGGGCTGATCAACCGCGGCGAGATCGTGGCCGAGCCGGGCCCGGTCTCGTTCGGCAGCGGCTCCTTCGGCGCATCGGCCAGCGCGCCGAAGGCCGAGGAAGGTCCGTCGGCGATCGACGAGGCGAACGAGCCCCCCGCGAACCAGCC
>JANMQO010000195.1:0-3762 GCA_031370565.1 Chloroflexota bacterium | reverse complement strand
GATCGAGCGGCTCGAACGGGAGATCCACGAGTCGGTTGGCCACGAGTTCAACCTGGGCAGCCCCAAGCAACTGGAGCAGGTCCTCTTCCAGGAATTGCATCTGCCGACGGGCAAGAAGACCAAGACCGGCTACTCCACGGATGCGTCCGTGCTGGAGGAGCTGCGCGGCGTCCACCCGATGGTCGAGCGTCTGCTCGATTGGCGCATCTACACGAAGCTGCGCTCGACCTACGTCGAGGCGTTGCCCCAGCTCATCGGGCCGGATGGGCGCCTCCACACGACGTTCCACCAGGCCGTCGCGGCAACCGGCCGGCTGTCCTCCTCCGACCCGAACCTGCAGAACATCCCGATCCGCACGCCGCTCGGTCGGCGCATCCGGCGCGCCTTCGTGGCCGGCGCCCCGGACGTCACCCTGGTTGCCGCGGACTACTCCCAGATAGAGCTTCGGATCCTCGCCCACGTCTCCGGCGACGAACACCTCCGCGCCGCCTTCGCCGGGGGTGTCGACATCCACCGCGAGACGGCGGCGCGGGTGCTCCACAAGGCAGCCGAGGAGGTCACCTCAGACGAACGCTCGATGGCCAAGATGGTCAACTTCGGGATCGCCTACGGGATGAGCGATTTTGGGCTCTCGTCGCGAGCCGGCATCTCGCGCAAGGAGGCCCAGGAGTTCATCAACACCTACTTCGCGACGTACTCCGGGATCAGCTACTACATGCTCCACATCAAGGAGTCTGCCCGTCAGCAGGGCTACGTCACGACCCTGCTGGGACGGAAGCGCTCGATCCCCGAACTCGAGGCGCGCAACCCGACGCTGCGGGCGGCCGGCGAGCGGATGGCCATCAACATGCCGATCCAGGGGACCGCGGCCGATATCGTCAAGATCGCCATGATCCGACTCGACGAGCGGCTCCGCGACGGCGGGTTCCGTGCCCGGTCGCTTCTCCAGGTCCATGACGAACTCCTGCTCGAGGTTCCGCGCGACGAGGTCGAGCGGCTGGTCCCGGTCCTGCGCGCGACGATGGAATCCGCGCTCGCGTTGGACGTGCCGCTGATCGTCGACATCAAGGTCGGCGACGACTGGGAGTCGATGACGCCGCGAGTTCGGGACGCCGGTGCCTGAGCTGCCCGAGGTCGAGACGGTCGCCCGTGATCTCCGCCCACGCCTCGTCGGTGCGACGATCGTCGGGGCGCGGACGAGCTGGCCCCGGACGCTTCGGACGCACGACCCCGCCTCGTTTGGCCTGGCGATCGCCGGACACAGGATCGAGGCCGTCGGTCGGCGGGCGAAGCTGGTCGTGGTCGAGCTCGATGGCGGGTTCGCGCTGACCATTCACCTGAAGATGACCGGCCAGCTGTTCGTCGTCCCGGCCGATGCGCCGGTGGACCCGTATGTCCGCTTGGTCCTCGAGCTGGCCGACGGGCGCGAGGTCCGGTTCCGCGACATCCGCAAGTTCGGGCGGGTGGGCCTGTACCCGCGTGATCCGGCGACCGGCGAGCTGATCACGGAACCCGGCGGCGTGGCGGTGTTCGCCGGTCATGGCCCGGAGCCCCTGGCCGATGCGTTCACCCTCCGGGCGTTTCGCCGTCGGATCCGCGCTCGGACGGGGCGCCTGAAGCCGCTCCTGCTCGATCAGGCCTTTGTGGCCGGCATCGGCAATATCTATGCCGACGAAGCGCTCTGGGCCGCCCGGCTCCATCCGCTGCGGGCCGCTCCGAGCCTCCGGACTGCCGACGAACGCCGCCTGTACGGGGCGATCCGGACCATCCTGACCGAAGCGGTCGAACGGCGGGGCAGCTCCATCGACGACTACACGGCGCCCGACGGCGACGGCCATATGCAGGACCGACTGCAGGTGTACCAACGCACGGGCGAGCCCTGCCCCCGCTGCACGCGCCCGATCCGGCGGCTGGTCGTCGGCGCGCGCTCGACCCACTACTGCTCTTGGTGCCAGCGGCTCTCGGCGTCGGAACGACGAGCCGCTCGGCTGATCCTTGCCACGGCATCGGGCGGGACAGCGCCCACGGAGCGCACCAGACGGGCGGCAGCGACCCGACGCGCGACGGCTCGAGCAACTCGATGAGCATCTTGCGCTTCGTCGACGTCACCCGCGAGATCGGCACCTTCGTCATTCTCGACGGCCTGAGCGCCTCGCTGGCCCTCGGTGAGCGGGTTGGCCTCGTCGGGCCGAACGGCGCGGGCAAGACGACCCTGCTGCGGATTGCCGCTGGCCTGGATGAGCCGGACCTTGGGTCGGTCAGCCGCAAGCGTGGCCTGAGCATCGGCCTGCTGTCCCAGGAGTCGCATTTCGACGCGGCCTTCATGGCCGCCCCGGATCTGCGCGCCGCGGCCCGGACAGGTGCCGCCCATCTCGAACGAATGGCCGACGCCCTGGCCGCCATGGAGCGCGATCACCAGGTCACGGAGCCCGCCTACGAGGAACTGCAGCACCAGTTCGAGGTACTCGGCGGGTACACCCTGGATCAGCGCGTGGACGCGACCCTGTCGGGCCTGGGTTTCCGGCGCGAGGAGTGGAACAAGCCGCCGGCCACGTTGTCCGGCGGCGAGCAGACCCGGGCCGCGCTGGCCCGGCTGGTCATCGCCGATCCTGAGCTGCTCATGCTGGACGAGCCGACCAACCATCTCGACCTGGACGCGCTGGAGTGGCTCGAGGAGCACCTTCGCCGGCGAGCCGGCTCCCTGCTCGTCGCCTCCCACGATCGAGCGTTTCTCGACGCGACGGTGAGTCGGGTGTGGGAGCTGCGCGACCGCCAGCTCACGGTGTTTCGGGGCGACTACAGCCAGTACCACCGACAGCGCGACGAACGCGACGCCCGCCTGAGCAAGGACGTCGAGTCGCAGGCCGACGCGATCGCCCGGGAGCGCGAGCTGGTCCAGCGCTATCGGAGCCATCGGAAGTTCGGCAAGATGCACGAGCACGAGGCTCGGCTCGAGCGACTCCAGGCCGAGCGGATCGAGGCGCCCAAGGAGGCCAAGCGGCTCAGGCTGGCCACCAAGGCGCTCGTCGGCGCGGGCCCCAACCGTTCGGCCGAGATCGTGGTGCGAGCCGAAGGCCTGGTCGTGGGCTATCCACCGCGGTTCCGGCAGGAACGTGCAACGACCGGCGCGGGCGAGGAGGCCGACTTCGAGCCTACCCCCGCCGCCCAGCCCGGCGCGCCGCTGGCCATCGCCCGGGTGCCGTTCCTGACCGCTCAGCGTGGCGACCGGATCGGCATCGTCGGGCCGAACGGCGCGGGCAAATCGACCCTGCTGCGGACCATAGCCGGGGAACTGCCGCCCCTTGACGGCACGCTTGCGCTGGGCAGTGGCGCTTCGATCGGCTACCCCGCCCAGCTGCGCCGGGCGGCGATCCCCGGCACCACCGTGCTCGAGGCGCTGCTCGAAGCCGTGCCGATCACGGCCGGGGAGGCGCGCGGCTACCTGGCCCGGTTCCTGTTTCGTGGCGACGACGCGTTCAAGGAGGTGCGCATGCTGTCTGGCGGCGAGCGCTCGCGACTGGAGCTGGCCCTGCTTGGGATCATGCCCGCCAACCTGCTCCTGCTCGACGAGCCGACCAACCACCTCGACATCCCTGCTCGCGAGGCGATCGAGGCGTTCCTTCGGGAGACGCCGGCCACGCTCCTCGTCGTCAGCCACGATCGGCGCCTGCTGGAACTCGTGTGTGATCGACTGTGGGTCGTCGATGACGGGCAGGCGGCCCAGTTCGACGGTGGCTATCGGGCCTGGCGGGCGGCCATCGC
>JANMQO010000191.1:0-4542 GCA_031370565.1 Chloroflexota bacterium | reverse complement strand
GGCCACCTTGTCGAGCCGGAGCAGGAACCGGGCGACGACACCGCTGGGCAGACGCTCCGTCGCAACCGCCAGCTCCTCGAGCAGGCCCGGATCGCGCAGCATGGCCCGTCCGCCGACCTCGACCACGGCCAGGTCGCGCCCAACGTCGCGCCAGATCTCGAGGAGCTGCCGCGCGGCGCGCCGACGCTCCGCCGGGGCAATCTTGCGGGTGTCCCCCGGTGTCAACGGCCCGTCGGCCGCATCGGCGCTGGAGTCGGCCTGGGTATCGGGATTGCTGCCCGGCTCAGTGGCCGACCCGCCCTGCACTGCGGCGGCTGCGGCCGCAGCCGCGACCGCAGCCGCCGCCGCCCGACCAGGCGTTGCGCGCCGGCTGCGGACGGGCGCCAACGCCCCGGGAACCGGGCCTGCCAGAGTCTCCGCCAGTTCGCCCGCACGCACGCTGACCTCGCGGATGGCGCGCAGCCGACCAGCTCGGCCCACGTCGAGCAAGTCGAGCAGTGTGCGCGCAATCTCGGCCCGAATCTGGATCGTTTCGGGCGCTCGAGCGTAGGCCATGGCGACGCCCGGCCGACCTTCGGCGATCCGGGCCAGACGACTTGCCACGGTCGCATCGGTCAGGCCCCGCTCGGCCAGAATCGATTCGATCTCACGAGGGCCCGTGCGGCCCAGTCGGAGCCGGGCGCAGCGCGAGCGCACGGTGGGCATGAGCAGCGCCTCATCGTCGACGCACAGGACGATGACGATGCCGGCGGTCGGTTCCTCGAGCGTCTTGAGCAGCGCGTGCTGGGCGTCCTCGTTGAGCTGCGATGCCCCTTCAATGATGGCCAGCCGGGCGCCGCCCTCCATCGGCAGGAAGACGAGCTCCCGGAGCAGGTCGCGCACGCCCCGAGGCTTCCTGGGGTCATCAGGATCGCCGATGACGATCTGGCCGGCCGGTCCCTCCGGCGCCAACCGGTGCACGTCCGGATGGTTCCCCGAGGCCACCATCCGGCACGCTCGACAGGCCCGACAAGGTCGATCTGACAAGACCGGCGCGGTACACAACAGTCCGGCCGCGAGGTCCTCAGCCAGCGTCGTCTTGCCGACGGAGGCCGGTCCAACGAGCATCAGGGCATGCGGCGCTTGATGGGCGCCCACCATCCGGGCAACGGCCGGCAGCGCCGCGGGCTGGCCGCGGGTGAACCAGCGCGCACCGCCCCCGGAGTGGGAACCGGGGGCGGCATCGGGCGGCATCGGGTCGGGTCGGCTGAGTCGGGCCCGGTCTGGTCCGGATCAGGCCTCGGTTGAGGCGGCCTTCTTGCGGGCCGTCGCGCGGGGCTTGGGTACGGCTTGCTGGGTGTCCGCGGCGGACTCCGCTGGCGCGGCACTTGCCGCGCGTGGCCGCCTGGCGGCGCTGGCTGCCGTCTCGGCCGCGGCTGCGGTTGCGGCCGGAGCAGCCGTCCCGGCCGGGGCCACCTTCGCCCGCGTCCCCGTCCGCTGAGTGGGAGCGGAGGCGTCGCCAACCGGACGGGCGCTGACCACGTCGCCGGGCAGCGGCGTCGCGGCGGCGGCTGCGGACGACGTGGCCCGGTTCGTCACCCGGCGCTTCGGCGCGGTTCCCTGGGCGGGTACTGCGGTTGGCGCCGCCGACGGCAACGGCGTTGGCGCGGCGGAGTCACCGGCACCACCGGCTGGCTTCGCCCGGCTTGGTGAACGACGCTTGGGAGCGGCCTCCACCGAGGACGATTGCTCGACGAGAACCGAGCCGGGGGACGCGGCCGAGGCCTCTCCTCGTTCGGTTCTTGCCCGCACTGGACGCGTGGCGGCTGGGGCCTTCACTGGCGTCGGCGCAGCCTCCAGGCGACTGTTCGACTTCGAGGCGAGCTGAGCCCGGAGCACGGCCTCCAACTCGGGCGGCACCTCGCTCCACGGCTCGTCCGAGTGGCCGACGTTGGGCCGATCCGGGGCGCGACCGTGGACCGCGGCGCGATCGTCACGACGCTCGTCGCGACGGATCGGCTGGGCAGTGCGCCCCCCGCCGCCGCGACCGGAGGTCGGGCTCGACGGTGCACCGGATCCGCGTCCGGACACGTCCGGGTACCGATTGATGCCGCCGCCACCGCCACCGCCACCGCGGCCGTAGCGCTCCCGATCGACGGCCGCCGCATAGGATCCCGCCCGACCGCCGCGCGCGACACCGCCGCCGCTGCGACCCGGCACGATAGCTCGGCCACCTGATCCAGCGCGGCGCTGCTCCGCGATCAGGTACTCCGGAATGGCCGGCTCGTCATCGTCGTCCACGCTCGCCAGCGACCCGAGATCTGCGGCTGGTGGGCGCGTCTGGCCAATCTGGGAGTCCCAGAAGGATCCAAACGCGGCCGACTTGGGCGCCCGCGGCTGGCTGGCCGCCATGGCCTCCTCCTCGCTCTCATCCTGGTCGAATCGAGTCGCTGCCGCCGGTGCGCGCTGGGGCGTCGTTCGTGCCGGCCGAGCCTGCTCGATTGGTGCCGGCGCCTCAGGACCGCCCTGCTCAAGATCCGTATCCGCAGGCAGTCCGTCGACCGTGCCACCCTCACCACGACCACGACCACGACCACGACCACGACCGCCGCGACGACGTCGGCGGCGCTGCGCCTCGTCGCCTTCGCCGTCTCCATCGACCGGCTGGTAGCCGCCGAGCGGGGTGTCGTCGCCGGTCGGCTCAACTGCTGCTGGGGTTGCGGTTGTCGCTGCGTCCAGTCTTGCCTGGGCCGTCTTGGACAACTTTTCGCCCGGCAGTGCGATGAGCTCGACGATCGGCGACGTGGCCGGCAGACCGATCGGCGATCCGACGGCTGTCGGCACGCCAGCAGGTTCCTCCTCTACCCGGCGCGCCCGAGTGCCACGCGCGGGAGCGCGGCCGGCGCTGGCCGTCAGCGGTTCGCGTTCGGGCTCGCTCGACCGATCGCGCCCGCGACCGCGACCCAGGCCGCGGCCGCGGCCGGCGCCGCTTCCTTCGGTCAGTTTGTCCGGAACCTCGGTCATCGACAGGTCCTGGTCGTCGTCAGCCACACGCCGCCCGCTGCGCGAGGTGCCTTTTTCCACCCGGGCGATCTGGATGATGTCGGTGAACTGGTCGGCGACATCCATGAGGTCCGACGAGGTATTGCCTCGAAAGCTGACCACCTCGACCCGGACGCCCATCTCCTGGACGGCGCGGATGGCCGGCGCGAAGTCGCCGTCACCGGACACCACGATCGCCACGTCCAGGTTGCGGGCTGTCTTCATCATGTCGACGACGAGCTCGATGTCGAGGTTCGCCTTGATCTTGCCGTCGCCGTACTTGCGAATGTCCTTGCTCACGACCTTGTAGTCGTGGCGGCGCAGGAAATCGTGGAAGTTGCGCTGGTTCTCGTTGTCGGGATCGAGACCCGTGTAGGCATAGGCGCGCACAAAGTCCCGGCCGGCGATGGCCGACTTGAGCAGCGTCACGTAGTCGATGTCCACGCCGGCCGCCTTGGCTGCGTAGAAGATATTCGCCACGTCCACGAAGACGGCGACGTTCTTGCCCACAATTGCTCCTTGGTGCTGGTGTCCGGTCGTCAGCGCATTGAGGCGGCTCGGCGACCCATGGTGTTCAGGTGGCGTGAACGGCGGTCTTGCCCGCCCCCACGGTTCGTTGCAGCAGCGGACCGGCATCGCGGAAGCCCTGCCGATCCCAGCGTGTCCGCTCGGTGAGATCGTCCGGTCGGGCCGCCTCGACGACGACGCAGCCCTTGTTCTTGGCCGAGCGCAGCAGCTCGCCGATGAGGACCTCGACGATCCTGTCGACATCGTGTCGCGGATCGGCGACGAGCAGGTCCACGGTCCCGACGTACCCGCCGGCCCGAACGGACGGGCGAAGGGCGAGCACCGCCGCACCAACAACATCTCGACGCACTTCCACCACGAGCACGCTGGCCTGCGGCAGATAGACGAGTTGCCGGAGCAGATCGGGGCCGACGAGCGGGCCGTCACCAGCCGCCATCGAGCTGGACGCCGCGCATAGCGCAACGAGCCGATCGATGTCGGTGATCCGTGCCGCCCGAACCTGGTAGTCCACGCTGACGGGTGCTTCCTCGCGAGGGTGGCGCGCTCGTCGCAAACGTCAGATCGAGGTTCGAACCGGGCTTGCCCCGAGGACCGCGAGCGCGACACCCCGGCGGCGAACGGGAGATCCGCTCTGAGCCACCCAGGGGCGCTCGTCAATCAACTGTTGCAATCGACGCGCCGGAGCCTAATATACGGCATCGCTTCGGCGGCCACCTGCGCGTGGCCCGAGGCTCGGCAGCCGTGCCGCCGTCGCACCGCACCGACGCCCCCTACCGCGAGTCCACCCGCCGGTCCCTGGAGAGGATAGACCGACGATCGGAACGCAACTGGGGACGATGGGCGCCGTCGGCGTTCCGACGTCCGAGCAGCAGGGTCTTCGCGCCGGGGTATCGACCGGCAACGCTCACCATTCGGGTGGGCGGGGAATGAGGAGGAGTCGTACATGAAGGTCACCAAGCTTGGCGCAGTCGTCGCCAGCGCGGTGTTCGTCTT
>JANMQO010000176.1:0-4687 GCA_031370565.1 Chloroflexota bacterium | reverse complement strand
GTCCGTGCCTTCGTCGAGCGCAACCCACTCCTGCATCGGTCTGCCCTTGCCGGCATCGAAGGCCAGCCCATCGCCACTGACCAGCAGGGCTGCCACCCGCTCCCCTGGCAGCTTGAGCACGAGACGGCCGTGGCTGACCATCGCGAAGATGCTGCCGTTGACCTGCAGGGCGCCGGAGCCAAAGCCACGCCGGCCGGAACCGAGCGTCACGCCGTCCCTGCCCACGAGCGCCTCGACCAGGTCGGCAAACCGCGCTTCGGTCGTCTGCGTCAGGCATCAGCCGTCCTCGTCGGCTTCGGGCTGGGCCGGTCAGCGATTCGGGACATGGGATGGATCGTCCGACCCTCGCAGAGCATCGCTACGAATGCCGTGATCCGGCGCGCCCGCGTCTCGGCTCGCCGCGCGTCCTGGACCCGATAGAGGATTGCGTACCGGTTGGTGGCGTCAAGCGTGGCGAAGAACGCGGCGGCCTCGGGCTGTGTTTCGAGGGCGAGCCGCAGGTCGTCAGGCATGGTCATCGTCCGTGAGCCTGCGTAGGCTGCGTCCCAGCGCCCATCCGCCTTCGCAAGCTCGACCGCGCGAAGACCCGCCGGCTGCATGAGGCCCCGCGCGACGAGTGCCTCGACCCGCTCGCGATTTGCCTTTGACCAGCGGCTCCCCGACCGGCGCGGCGTGAACCGCTGCAGCCAGAAGACATCGTCGAGGGGCGCCTTCTGGCCGTCGATCCAGCCGTAGCACAGGCCGACCTGGAGCGCCTCCTCGTACGTGACGCTCGCGGCGCCCTTGCCTTGCTTGGCGAGTTGGAGCCACAGTCCGTCGGAGACGGCGTGGTGCTCGTCGAGCCAGTGTTGCCACGCCTCGCGAGAGGCGAAAAGCATGGTCGGTAGATCTTGCTTGTCGTTCATGGTGCGCGTCCCACTGTAGCGCTGGCGGGCATGACGGTGCTGCCCAATATGCGTGAAGATCGGCGAACTGGGCCAGGCCGACCGACGACGCCCGACCGACGAGCCATGGCGTACGATCGATGGTGTCGTCCGCCCGCGCGAACACTGCGCCTCTCGAAGCCAGCCAGTCCAGGAGCAACCACGATGATCCCCACGGCACGGTCGAACACCTGAATCCTTCTGAACTCCACGGCAACCCGTCCTTCGCGAACGTGGTCAGCGTGTCAGGCTCAGTCGAGACTGTCTATGTCGGCGGACAGGTTGCGACGACCGCGTCTGGTGAGATCGTGGGCAAGGGCGACATCGCGGCGCAAACCGAGCAGATCCTCCGCAACCTCGAGACGGCGCTGGCCGCTGCCGGCGCGGAACTGGGGCAGGTCATCAAGTGGACCATCTATGTCGTCGAGGACCAGCCGCTCGGGCCCGCATTCGCCGTGTTCCAGCGTGCCTGGAGCAACCGACCGAACCCGCCGCTCATCACATTCGCCAAGGTCTCGGCGCTCGCCCATCCTGATTTTCTGGCTGAGATCGAGGCGGTTGCCGTCGTCCCCGAGTAGTCCGGATCGAGAGCATGGCCCGTTGCGTGGGCCGAGCGAACGGAGTGGCTCCGGCGGTAGGATTCGAACCTACGACATGGCGGTTAACAGCCGCCCGCTCTACCACTGAGCTACGCCGGAGCGAGGGACCGTCGAGGACGGTCGGGGGCGGGCCGGGGGCCACGCCGCGGGACAGGATAGCATGGGGCGAGATGAGCCTGATTGCGCCGCTGGACCTCGCCGCTCGCCTCGGCGACCCGGATCTGCGCGTCGTCGACGTGCGCTGGTACCTGGGCGAGCCGGGCCGCGGCCGACGCGCATACGAGGCCGGCCACCTGCCCGGCGCGATCTTCCTCGACATGGACAGGGACCTCGCGGCGACGTCCGGGCCGGGCCGTCACCCGCTGCCCGAACCGGCGCTGCTGGCCGATCGGCTGGGTCGGGCGGGGATCGGTTCGGACGACTTCATCGTGGCCTGCGACGACGTGACGGGCTGGGTCGCCGCCCGCCTGTGGTGGATGCTCGATGACCTGGGGCACCGGCGCATCGCCGTGCTCGACGGTGGCTTTCCGGCCTGGATCGCCGCAGGGCTGCCGGTCACCACGGAGATCGCGTCGCGGCCGCCGGCCCGGCTCAGCCTGGCGGACCACTGGACGCGGGTGGTCGACCGTGACCAACTGCTCGGTCGCCTAGGAGAGGTGGTCGTGCTGGACGCCCGCGCGCCGGCGCGCTATCGCGGCGAGATCGAGCCGATCGACCCGGTCGCCGGCCACATCCCGACCGCTCGAAACGCCCCGACGGCCGACAACCTGGGCCCCGACGGCCGCTTCTTGCCACCCGACGCGCTGGCCGCCCGGTTTCGCTCCCTGGGCGTGGACGTGGCCGAGGGTGCCAGGGTCTCGACTGACGGCGACGGGGTCGGCCGGGTCGGCGGTGCCGGCGGGGTCAGGGGCGACGGGGCTGCCGAGACCGACGTCGTCACCTCGTGCGGCAGCGGCGTTTCAGCCTGTCACAACGCCCTGGCGATCCGGCTGGCCGGCCTGCCCAGCCCGCTCCTCTACCCCGGCTCCTGGTCGGACTGGTCGACCGCGGGATTCCCCGTGGCCATGGGCCCAGACCCGGGCGAGGCGCCGCGCGGCTGAGGCGGTGCCGGCGGGCACTTCCCCCCAAGCGCCCCCTACTCCAGGTAGTCCTTGAGCTTGCGGCTGCGGCTCGGGTGGCGGAGCTTGCGCAAGGCCTTCGCCTCGATCTGGCGGATTCGCTCGCGGGTGACGTTGAACTCCTTGCCCACTTCCTCCAGCGTCCGCGCCCGGCCATCTTCCAGGCCGAAGCGCAGCTGCAGGACCCGCCGCTCGCGGCCCGTCAGCGAGTCCAGGACCGCTTCGACCTGCTCCTTGAGCAACTGGTGCGAGGCGGCCTCGGCCGGTGCCAGCGCGCCCCGGTCCTCGATGAAGTCGCCCAGGTGCGAGTCCTCCTCCTCGCCGATCGGCGTCTCGAGCGAGACCGGCTCCTGCGAGACCTTGATGATCTCGCGGACCTTCTCCGGGGTGACGACGACCTCCTGGCCGCGCGACATCGCCTCGGCGATCTCCTCGACGGTGGGCTCCCGGCCCAGCTCCTGCAAGAGATTGCGCGAAACCCGGATCAGTCGGTTGATCGTCTCCACCATGTGGACCGGGATCCGGATCGTGCGGGCCTGGTCCGCGATCGCCCGGGTGATCGCCTGGCGGATCCACCAGGTGGCGTAGGTGGAGAACTTGAAGCCCTTCTCGTAGTCGAACTTCTCGACCGCCCGGATGAGCCCGATGTTGCCCTCCTGGATGAGGTCCAGGAAGTTCATCCCCCGCCCGATGTATTTCTTGGCGATCGAGACGACCAGGCGCAGGTTGGCCGAGGTGAGCTGCTCGCGGGCGTCCCGGCCGATCCGGACCAGCTCGCCCTTGCGGTCGCGCAGCTTGGTGCTGAGCGGCACCTCCGGGTCAAAGCCCAGGCGCTTGAGCAGCTCCGCATCGTGGCCCGACGCAATCCAGCGCTCCAGCGCCGGGAACGCGACCTCGTCCCGGCTCCAGTCGTAGATCGCCCGCAGGCCGATGTTGTCGCGCGAGTCCAGGTCCCCGTTGTGGACCGCGAAGTAGGCCCAGTCGAGCAGGACGAGGAACGAGTCCGCATCGAGCTTCTCGTTGTAGACCGCGACGTTGTGGCGCGCCTCCTTGAGCAGCGCCTTCGTGCCATCCGACTGGACATCCTTGCCGGCCTTGATCAGGTGGAAGTCCGGCGTGGGCATGAGGAGATCCGCCGCACCCTCGTCGGCGATCGCCTCACGGACCATGGTGTGCGCCTCCGGCCCGAACGGCAGCCGATGCTGCGGCTTGAGCGTCCGGGTCTTGCGCTCGGTGTCGTGCGTGGTCCATTCGTGCAGCGAGACGATGCCCTTGGGCGGCGCCTCAACCAGCCACTCCCCGAGCTCGATCGCCTTGGCCAGGACGACCTCCTCCTCGGCGGTCAACAGGGCGACCTTGCCGATCTCCTTGAGGTACATCCGGACCGGGTCGTCGATCCCGATCATGTCCGCCGAGAGCGCGTCGAGCTCCTCCGCGGTCGGCTCCTCGAGCTTGACCGGATCGAGCACGGTCGGGGCATCGATGGCCGCCGTGGAGGGATCCAGGCTGTCGCCAGCCACCTCCACGCTCAGATCGATGACCTCGACCAGCGGCCCGATGCCGAGCTCCACCTCGTCGTCATCATCATCGTCGTCGTCGTCCCGCACCGGGGCGGTGACCGCCATGGGAACGGCCCGCGCCGGCCGCTTCGAGGCGAGCCTGGCCTCCTCGTTCTCAAGCCGAGTTCGGCGCGGCCGGCCGGCCAGGACGGCATCCACGAGCTGCTGATCCAATGGGTCCTGTGACACGAGTGTCCTCCGGGTCATGCACGACCAGCCGGGGCCGACGTGGCCTGGGCTGGTCTGGTGAGCAGGCGCGTCTGCTCGATCCTGCGATCGAGCGATCGGCGCGCCTCGTTGATCTGGCGTTCTTCGGCGAGGATCCGAGCCATCGCCGCGTGGTCCACGCGGAGCTCGGCATCCGCTTGTTCGGCCTGGTTCCAGGCACTGCGCTCCTCGAGGCGGTCCGCTTCGAGGGTGAGCAGGCACTTGTCCACGAAATAGATCACCCGCTGGTCCGGCAACGAGCGCGGATCGGGACGATCGAG
>JANMQO010000158.1:0-9104 GCA_031370565.1 Chloroflexota bacterium | reverse complement strand
CGGCAGCACGGAGCGACCGGCCACTCGATCAATCGCGAAGCGGCGGATCCGAACTCGGTGGTGATCGTCAATGAGTTCGCGACGCTGGAGGGCGCCCGGGCGTTCTCCCAGGACCCGTCGCTGCCCGCCGCGATGGAGCGGGGTGGCGTGATGGGGGCGCCACGGGTCTGGATCGTCGATGAGGCCGGGGCCAGGCAGTACTGAGACTGACCACAGGGCGGTCGCGGGGCCAGTGCCTCCGCGGCCGCACACGTGGTTCACATGTGGTTCAGGTGGCAGAGCGTTGGGCGGCCCGGTAGACTCGACCGGGCTGCCTCACGCGTTAGACCATCAGCCGCATGGCAGAGGTCACGATCAGAGCGTTGCGCAATCGCGGCGGTGACGTAGTGGACCGCGTAGCGGCCGGAGAACGCCTCACGGATACCCGCGATTGGCGACCGGTGACCGAGCTTCGACCGTATCGGTCGGCACCGCCGTGGGCCGCCGTGCTCCTGCGTCGATGGCGGCGCCTGCCAATCGTTGATGGCGGGCTGCTGCGCGGTGAGCTCGACGCCATCATCGACCCGCGGCTGTGACCGCGCGTCCCACCGGCTTGCTCGACACGAGCACGGTCATCCTGCTGCCTCGCCTGCGCGATCCCGGTGGGTTGCCCGACGCACCGCTCATCTCGGCGATCACCCTCGCGGAGCTGTCGGTAGGTCCGCTCGTCGCCACAACAGATACCGAGCGCGCTGCGCGACTTGCCCACCTCCAGCAGGCCGAGGTCGACTTCGAGCTGCTGCCGTTCGATGCCGATGTCGCCCGCGCCTTCGGCCAGGTCGCAGCGTCGCTCCGACAGGCCGGACGCAAGACATTGGCTCGTAACTACGACGCGATGATCGCCGCGATTGCGATCGCCAATGACCTGCCCCTGTACACCTGCAACCTGGAGGACTTCGTCGGTATCGACGGCCTGGATGTCGTCTCCGTCGCGCACTCGAACGAGCGGCCGACCGACGGGTACCAAGGATGGCTAGCGTCGAGGCGTCGTCGGCCGGACGAAGCACGGTACGCGATGGATCGAAGACGTGCATGAGCGGCCTCCGTGCTGGCACACTGGTCGCGTGGTGGATCGGAGGTGGCGGCAATGAAGGTCTCCCGGCGCGCGCCGTCCCCGTTCACGACGTCTGGTGGGCGCTTGGCCCACCGGGACGAGCTGGATAGGCTGCTCGGACAGGCTGCGGGCGGCGATGCGAAGCAACGGGCAGACGCGATCAACCACCTGTGGGGCAATCTCGCCCGTCTGAGTTCACGGCAGCGTGATGAGCTAGCAGCGTTGTGCCGTGGTGCACTCTCGGACGACGATGCCAACCTACGTGGCCAGGCGATCTGCACTCTTGGAGATCTCCACGGCCCTGAGGATCTCGACCGTCTCGAGGCGGCCCTGACGGACCCGGACTGGTGGCCCAGGCTCGCCGCCGTGACCGCCCTGTCCAGGGCGCAGCCGCCGGTCCGGGTCGAAGCGATCACCCGATTGCGCGATGACTCGGAGTTGCTGGTTCGTGAGGCGGTCGCGGACGCCCTGGACTCCCTCGCATCGTCTCAGACGGCAGCCTTCCTGACTGCGACGAGCGACGCGACGCACGCGCGGCGTCGACGCCAGGAGCAGCCGGGGTGGCTTCGGGACGAGTGGACAAGGTTCCGGAAGGAATTGCCCGGACTACTGCGGATGGGGATAGGCGGCGGAATCCTTCTGGTGGCGGGCCTGATGCTGTCTGGCTACGGAAGGCTCGGCGAGGCGGTGGCCTGGACGACCGTCTGCCTGACCGCCGCAGGGCCGATGCTGTACCTGCATGGATCCCTTGTCCAATTGCGATTGCGGCCGTCGCGGTTCTGGGCTCTGATGGCGCTCTCGTACCTCTGGGCGGGCCTCGTGTTCGGCCTGGCTTTCGTCGTCTTCGGCCTGCTCGACCGCCTAGCCAGCACTCACTTCTGGTAGGACGCACTCGCGCGAGGAAGCCCTCCGCTTGCCGCGGACCTACCTGGCTGCCACCAGCGTGATGATCGCGTCGATCGTCTCCGTCGCAGCGGTGATCGAACGGTGGTTGGCCGACGGAACTTCCACGAGCCGGCTGCCATAGCCGGCGGCGACCAATGCATCCTGGAAGGCCCGGGAGACCTCCGGCAGGACGAGGGTGTCGGCGCCGCCATGGATGAGCAGGAAGGGGATGGCGTCGGCGGCTGCAGGGTAGCGCCGCGCCAAGACGAAGGGATCGGAGGCTGCCCAGGCCTTGGGTTGCGCCACTTGGTCCCCGCCGACGAACCCCTGCACGTAGTCGTTGCCGTCCTGCATGGTGGTGAGCTCGTCCAGGGCGCCATCGATGCTCACGACCGCCTCCGGGCGGAGCGAGCCCGCCGTCGGATTGCATGATCCCGGAGTCGGCACGAAGGGCTTCGGTGTGAGGCCGATGATGGGGGCGGCCCAGCCACCGAGCGAATGACCGACGAGGGTGACGCGCTCAGGACGTGCCCCGTAGGCAGGCCCGATCCGTCGCGCCACACCGATCGCGCAGGCGATGTCCTGGAACGAGGTCGGGTACCCACCGGCGAACCAGTCGGCCTGCCGCCACGAGCTCACCATGACGACCGCGCCCTGAGCAGCCAGGCCCAGGGAAAGATCCGACAGGTGGTCCATCGACGCCGGTGCCTGCGGTCCGCCCGGCAG
The DNA here is from genome assembly GCA_031370565.1 of Chloroflexota bacterium. Taxonomy (GTDB): domain Bacteria; phylum Chloroflexota; class Limnocylindria; order Limnocylindrales; family CSP1-4; genus Chersky-267. The sequence goes on along the minus strand of JANMQO010000158.1, from coordinate 6,400 downwards.
GACAACGATGAGCGGCCAGGGTCCGCCGGAGGTCGGCGCGTAGATGTCCATGAGGAGCGGGCACGTCTCGCCGGACGAGCCGCAGGCGATCGCAGGCGTGAACGGAATCGAGTCCCACTCCCCCACGTCGACACGCCAGCAGACGCGCTGACGAGCGCATGGCTCCGAGCGATGGACCACGGTCGGCCGGCCGGTCGTGAGGCCGGCGCGGGATGCCGACGTCCTCGCGGTGCGAGCGGCCGACGACGGCCGCGGCGCGACGACGGGGCGAGGAGAGGCTGTCGAGACCGATGGGTGGTCCAGCGAGGAAACGGCGGCACCCGACGGGCGCACGGCAATCGACGGGACCGTACCACCAGACAAGGCGGTGCCACCACCAACGCAGCCAGCGACCAAGACGACCAGCGCCACGAGCAGGCCTGGCGCGCGCCGACGCCGGCCGCCGACCTGAATCATGCGGGCGATGCCGTCAACGAAGGATCGACATCGTGATCGGCGAAGAAATGGCGCCACGGTCCGGAGTTGGGGATGAAGGCCTGCATGAGCGCGCGCTCTGCCTGGACGAGGTGCATCAAGTCATGGGCAGCCCACTCATTGAGGAGCTCGCGCAGGGTGACCGGGCCGAGGTCGGCATGACGGGCCGTCCGATCCAGGTCTGTCCCGGCCACCGTGGCCAGGAGCGCCAGGCTCTCGGCGCGCAGGACCGTATGGCGCTCGGCCAGGGTGGTCGGGTCCGTCTCGGCGTCGATCGGGCTCGACTCCGAGACAGGGTCGTAGCTCGCGAGCACGGCCCGGCCGGTCAGGAGCGCCCGGACGCGGGTAGCCAGGACGGTAGCCTCGGTGTCGACGGTGTGGCCCAAGCATTGGAGGGCCGACCATTCGCCCGGTCCCGGCGCACGCAGCAGGAGCTCCCTGTCGACGCTCGTCGCAAGGGCGTGCCAGCGCGTCCCATTGACGCGCAGGACGGTGACCGTGCGGCTGATCAGGTCCGTCATGGGATCGTCCTCGAACTGGCAGTCGATAGTCGTCAGGTTGAGATCGCAACATGCCGAACGTGGGCTGGACGGTCGGAATGCCATGAGCGTCGGCGCTCGGGTGGGGCACTCATCGTAGGCGGCTTCGTTCCGACGTGCTGACGCCGCGGCAAGAACACGCGGAGAGCGACCGATCTCCCTGGACCGGCCACGCGCGCCAACTGTCCCTCGTCGTTCGATTCCGTCGGCCGTCGCGGTTCATTCGCGGGTTCGGGGTAAGAGCCCGTCGCCGCGCGACGCAAACACAGTGAACCCTTTCGCCGGGCCGTCGGGGCCTGGTCCGGACGGCCAGTATCGCAGCGAGGAGCAGCATCGATGATCAAGTACCGAACGGCCGAGGTGGACGGCCTGTCCGTCTTCTACCGCGAGGCCGGGCACCCGGACGCGCCGAAGCTCCTGTTGCTCGGCGGGTTCCCCGCCTCGTCCCACCAGTTTCGAAACCTCATTCCGGCCCTGGCCGACCGTTTCCACATCGTGGCACCGGACTACCCGGGCTTTGGCAACACGGATATGCCGGACCCCAGCACGTTCGCCTACACGTTCGATCGGTTGTCCGAGATCGTCGAGGGGCTGCTGGTCAAGATCGGCTTCGGCGGACCGATGGGGATCTTCATGCAGGACTACGGCGGCCCGGTGGGCAACCGGATCATCGGTCGCCACCCCGATTGGCTCGACTGGCAGGTCATCCAGAACTCAAATGTCTACGAGGAGGGTTTCACCGGGGCGTGGGACGCGATTCGCCACGCCCTGTGGGTGAACAGGAACACCGAGACGGAGGCCGCCCTCCTGCCCTTCCTCGAGCTCGGCGGCGTGAGGCTCGTCTACACGCACGGCCATCGCGATCCCGACGCGATCAGCCCGGACAACTGGAACATGGACGTCCATTTTCTGGAACGTCCGAACGCCAGACGGGTCCAGCTCGACCTCTTCTACGACTACCGCACGAACGTCGAGCTCTACCCGGCCTGGCAGGCCTTCCTGCGGGAGCGTCAGCCCAGGACGCTCGTCCTGTGGGGCCAGCACGACATCTTCTTCACCCCGGAGGGTGGCGAGGCCTACCTGCGGGATCTGCCCGACGCCGAGCTGGTCAGGCTCGACACGGGGCACTTCGCGATCGAGGACTGCCTCGACGAGATCGCCGGGGCAATCCGCCGTTTTCACGACGAGCGAGTCGCGCCGTCGCTGGTGGCAAGCTGATCGCGAGCCGCCGCGAGCCAGGGAGTACAGGCTTTGAACCAGTCGGTCGATGATCGCCGCGCCGGTTCGTCGGGGCGCGAGATGTGTCGCGCCCCGACGACTGGGACGGTCGCATCCGTGAACGTCGGCGTGCCTCGCGCGATCCCGTTCCGGGGGTCACACGTTGCAACGGGCATCTGGAAGGTTCCGGTGAGCGGCTCGATCCGCGCACAGGGCGTCAACCTCGCCGGCGACGACCAGGCCGATCGGTCGGTCCACGGCGGCCCTGACAAGGCCGTCTACGCCTACGCCGGGGAGGACCTCACGTGGTGGACGGTCGAAATCGGCCGGGTCGTCGAGGCGGGCACGTTCGGTGAGAACCTGACCACGGCCGGAATCGACGTGACGAATGCCGTGGTCGGCGAGCGCTGGGCGATCGGATCGGCCGTCTTCGAGGTCAGCCAGCCGCGAATTCCCTGCTACAAGCTCGGGATCCGGATGAGCGACCAGCACTTCCCGCCACGATTCGCCGCAGCCGGCCGGCCCGGCGCCTACCTGCGAATCGTTTCCGAGGGCGACGTTGCAACCGGGGACGAGATCCGCGTCGTGGCGCGACCCGATCACGGCGTGACGGTCGGCCTCGTCGAACGCGCCTACCACGCCGACCGATCCCTGCTGCCGCGGCTGCTCGACGCACCGGAACTCGCCGAAACCTGGATCGAGTGGGCGCACCATGCGCTGGGCTTTCTGGCCGAGGCGGATTCCGTGTCGCCCGCGAAGACGTGATGCCGGCCGCCGAGTTGGTCCGACCGATCAAGCCGTGCAATGCTGTGGCGATGACGGTTGACCCTGCGGACTCGCTCGATCCGGAATCGCGAGCCTGGCTCGATGCCCTCCGATCCGACGGCCCGGGCCATGCCCGGGCCGTCGTCGATCTGTTCGACCTGCTGCACCGGGCCGCGCGCCACGAGGCGCAGCGCCGGCGTGGATCGTTGCCGGCGCGAGTGGTCGAGGACATGGACGACATCGCCCGCCAGGCGGCCAACGACGCCGTCGTCGTCGTGCTGCGGAAGATCGACACGTACCGCGGAGCCAGCCGCTTCACGACGTGGGCGTACAAGTTCGTGATCTTCGAAGTCTCGGCGGCACTGCGTCGCGAGATCTGGCGCGGCCGGGCCGTGACGATGGACGACGTCGAGTGGGAACGGCTGGCCGACGACACGGGAGCGACACCCCAGGCTCGAGTCGAGATCCGCGAGCTGCTCGGCGCCATCGAGCGGGCCGTCGCGGTCGACATGACGGCGCGGCAGCGCGACATCTTCGTCGCGGTCGTCGTCCACAACGTTCCGATCGACGTCCTGGCGGATCGACTCGACAGCACTCGCGGGGCGATCTACAAAGCCCTCCACGACGCACGGCGACAGCTGCGCTCGAGCCTGGAGGCACAGGGACTTGGCCCCCGGGCCGGCGAAGGAGAGATCTCATGAACGGCGCCCAGGAGCTCTTGCGTCGGTTGGTAGGCCCGCCCGGCGACGATGCCGGTTGCGAAGGCACCCTTGGGGTGCTCGACCAATATGTGGAGCATGAGGTTGCCGGCCGACCGGCCGCGACGCTCTTTCCGGACGTGGCCAGGCACCTGGCAGCCTGTCCGGACTGCGGGCAGGACCGGGACGCGCTCGCGGATCTGGTGCACGGGCGATGACGCCTTCGCCGACGGACGAGTGCCGGATGCCTACAGCCTCGTCTCTTCCCTGCTCGACGGGATCATCGCCCAGATCGGCCCGGCCCGGGCGGCCTGGTTCAAGGACCCGGACGGCGACGTCTTCGGCGTGCGCGAAGGACCAGTCCCATCCGTGAAGTAGGTCGAAGCGAGGTCATGGCAGCGTCCCGTCCAGACGTGGATCGGACCGGCTGGGTGGGCTGGCTGGGCTGGGCTGGGCCGTGTCATCCCTCGCCTCCGACGAGGCCTGGCCGAGCACGACCCGGACCCGGTGGGTGGCACCGTCGTCGACCAGCGGGATCGCGCCGGTGGCACTGCCCGTCAGCGCCTGTCCGTCGAGCTGCAAGGTTGCCACCCCACGACTGACCCCCCGCGGGTTCTCCACCACGATTTCGTATCTGGCCGAGTGATAGCGGAAGTCGATCTCGTAGCCCGGCCATGCTCGGGGAATGCACGGATCGACCAGGAGCGTCGCTCCGCGCAGGCGGAACCCGAGGATCCATTCGACGCCGGCCTGATACATCCAGCCCGCCGACCCCGTGTACCAGGTCCAGCCGCCGCGGCCAACGTGGGGCGGTTCGGCGTAGATGTCGGCCGCCATGACGTACGGCTCCACCTTGTAGCGTTGAACCCCAGCGCGGGTGCTGGCATGGTTAATGGGGTTGAGGATGGAAAATAGCTCGCCGGCCTTGTCGCCGTTGCCCAGTGCCGCGAAGGCCAGGACCGACCAGATGGCTCCGTGGGTGTACTGGCCGCCGTTCTCCCGGACACCCGGCAGATAGCCCTTGACGTAGCCCGGATCGACGTCCGAGTGATCGAACGGCGGGGTGAACAGGAGGACGAGGCCGTCGCCGCGCCGGACGAGGTATTCCTCCACGGCGGCCATCGCCCGCTCCGCGTGCGCGGGATTGGCGGCTCCCGACAGGACGCTCCACGACTGGGCGATGGAGTCGATCCGGCACTCGGCGTTGGTGGCCGAGCCGAGCGGGCTGCCGTCGTCGAAGAAGGCTCGGCGGTACCAGTCGCCGTCCCAGCCGTGGCGCTCGAGCGCCCGCCTGAGCGCCTTGGTGTGGACTCGCCAGCGCTCCGCGCGAGGACGCTCGCCGCGGGCCTCCGCGATCGGCGCGAAGGCGGTCAGGACCGTGTGCAGGAACCAGCCCAGCCAGACGCTTTCGCCCCGGCCCTGCGGACCCACCCGGTTCATGCCGTCGTTCCAGTCGCCCGACCCGATGAGCGGCAGCCCGTGCGCGCCGACCGCCAGGCTCCGGTCGAGGGCCGCCGCACAGTGGTCGAACAGTGACCCCGACTCCGCTGAACGTTCGGGCTGGAAGTAGGCATCCGTCTGCTCCGGCCGCAATGCCGGGCCCTCGATGTACGGGACGATCTCGTCCAGAATGGCGCTGTCGCCCGTGACCGCGAGGTAGCGATCAACCGCATACGGCAGCCACAGGCGATCGTCCGAGATGCGGGTCCGCACGCCCCGACCGGACGGTGGATGCCACCAATGTTGGACGTCCCCCTCGGCGAACTGATGTGCCGCGGCCCTCAGGAGATGCTCGCGGGCAAGGTCACGGTGCGAGGCCAGCAGGGCGATGACGTCCTGGAGTTGATCGCGGAACCCGTACGCCCCGCCGGCCTGGTAGAACGCCGTCCTCGCCCACACTCGACAGGCGAGCGTCTGGTACGTCAGCCAGCCGTTGAGCATGATGTCCATCGAACGGTCGGGTGTCCGTACCTGGATGGTGCTCTGGGCATCGTGCCAGCGGCTGGCCACGCCACGCAGGGTCGCCTCATGGTCGGCCGTGCGTCCCCGCCGGATGAGGTCGGCCGCAGCCGTGGCTCCGTCCGCCTCGCCGAGCAGCACGAGGACCTGGGTCCGCGCTCCGTTGGCGAGCTCGAAACTGGTCTGCAGGGCGGCGCACGGATCCAGACCGGCGCCGACGGCTCCCTGCAGCCGGTATCCACGGTCCAGGCCGATGGGCCGGTCCGGAGCGCCATTGCGGCCGAGGAATTCAGTCCGATCTGCCGTCCAGGCCGTCTGCCGCCCGCCGAGGTCGAGGAAGGCGACCCGCCCCTTGAATTCCGTGTTCCATGGGTTGCGCACGAGGAGCGCCTGCGTCTCCGGGTCCAGGGCCGTGACGATCTGGGGGGCGCTCGCCCCGCGCGAGGTACCCAGCGCCCACTCGGCATAGGCTGTCACAGACAGGCGCCTGGAGCGCCCGGATCGGTTCTCGATGGTCAGGACCGAGATCTTCAGTGGGTCATCGGGGGGGACGAACTGGACGAGGTTGAGCTGGATGCCGTCGTGCAGGTGCTCGAATCGGCTGTAGCCGGCCCCGTGACGGGCGACGTATGTTGACTCCTCGCAGCGGACCGGCTGGACCGTTGGGCCCCACAGCTCGCCTGTGTCGTCATCCCGGACGTAGATCGCCTCGCTCACCGGGTCGCTGACGGGGTCGTTGGACCATGG
>JANMQO010000137.1:0-17775 GCA_031370565.1 Chloroflexota bacterium | reverse complement strand
ACGATGTGATGGAACGGCCAGAACCCTCGCCCGCAATGGTTGAACACCCCGTCGAGGATGACCTTCATGCCCCGGGCGTGGGCGCGGTCGAGCAGCTCCCGCAGGGCCGCCTCTCCGCCCAGCAACGGATCGACCGCGAGGTAGTCGTAGGCGTGGTAGCGGTGGTTGGAGGCGGAGGTGAAGATCGGTGTGAGGTAGAGCGCGTTGATGCCAAGCTCGACCAGCTCATCGAGACGGTCGGTCAGGCCGATCAGGTCGCCGCCCTGGAAGCCATGGGTGGTGGGCGGCGCGCCCCACGGCTCCAGCGGCCCGGGCTTGGGCACGGTCGGACTTCTGGCGAAGCGATCTGGAAAGACCTGGTAGAACACGGCGTCCTGGACCCAGCTGGGTGTATCAACGGTCACCTGGGCACTCTCCACGCAGCGACCTAGCCCTTGACCGCGCCGACCGCGAGACCGGACGTGATGTACTTCTGGACGAAGAAGTAGACGATCGCCGGCGGCACGGCGAACAGGATGGCGAAGGCCGAGAACACGGACCAGGGCGTGTTCGTGAACTGACCCTGCATCGAGTAGAGGGCCATCGCGAGGGTCTGGTCGGACGACTTGTTGAGGAACATCCACGAGAAGTAGAACTCGGTCCAGCCGCCGATGAAGCCCAGGAAGCCGGTCACCGCGAGGGCCGGTACGGCCAGCGGCAGGATGATCCGCAGGAACGTCTGGTTGGTCGACGCGCCATCCACCGCGGCTGCCTCCTCGAGGTCCTTGGGGATCGTGTCGAGATAGCCCTTGAGGTTCCAGATGGCGAACGGCAGCAAGCCCGAGATGATCGCCAGACCGACACCCAGCAGCGAGTTGCGCAAGTTGAACAGGCCCAACACGGGCAGGGTCAGCTGGACCTTGTTGAGCACGACGAAGAGCGGCGTCAGGGTGGCCACCGCGGGCAGCATCAGCACACCCAGGATGACGATCATGAGCACCTGGCGTCCACTGAACCGGAGTCGCGAGAACGCGTACGCCGCGAGGACCCCGATCATGACGCTGATGAGCGACGTCCCGACCGCGATCTTGACGCTGTTGAAAGCCAGCTCGGCGAAGGAGACCGGGTTGTTGGTCGGCTGGCGCAGCACCTGCCCATAGGCCTCCAGCGAAGCGTTCGACGGAATGAGATTGAGGCCCTCCGGCCTGGATCGGTTGAGCGGGTCCAGCGAGACGCTGAAGACCCAGATGATCGGAAAGACGACGGTGGCCAGAATGCCCAGCGCGATCGCCTGCAGGACGAGCTGGCGACGCAGGGACAGCCGGCCCCGCCCGCCCCGGCGGGTCCGTACCGCGCCACCCGCGGCGGCGACCTTGATGGCAGTGGCGGTCACGTCGGGTCTCCTAGAGGTCTTCCACGGTCTGCGTCGCCTTGACCAGCCGATTGGTGATCAGGGTGATCGTGAGCAGGATGAAGAACATGATGACGGCGAACGCGGCTCCCACCCCGAACAGCTGCTGGTCGTTGACCAGTCGATAGGCCTGGGTTACCAGCAGCTCCGTCCGCCCGAACGGCCCGCCGCCGGACATGAAGTAGGCCAGATAGAACAGGTTGAAGGTGACCACGAAGCCATAGATGGCGTACGGGATCATGGCTGGCCGGAGGTAGACGAGGGTGACGTTCTTGAAGCGCTGCCAGGGACCGGCGCCATCCATTTCGGCCGCCTCGTACAGCTCGCCCGGGATCGACTGCAGCGCGCCGGTGGCCACGACGGCATTGAGCGGCCAGCCCAGCCAGGTGTTCGTGACCAGCATGGCGAAGTAGGCCAGGGGCAGCGGGATGAACGAGATGGGATCGGCCACCTGGCGCAGCCAGTCGATCCGGAACACGTCGGCAGGGTTACCCAGGAAACCGCCCAGGCCAGCCAGGATGAGGTTGACCGCACCGCCGTCCGGGTCGTACATGTTCCGCCAGACGGTCGCGACGATGATCGGCGGAATGACCACCGGGATGATGTACAGGGCCCGGTAGGCCCGCTTGAACCAGAGGCCCTTGGTGTTGAGCAACAGGGCTATCGCAACGCCGAGGACGACGTGGATGGCCACGTTGCTGATGGCCCACCAGATGTTGTAGAGGATGAGCCGCACGAAGCTGAAGTTGGGGATCGCGAGCTCGCTCGACAGGATCTCGATGTAGTTCTTCAGACCGACCACATCCGGAGCCGTCGCACGCAGGTTGCCGATACCGAAGTTGGTGAACGACATCCAGACCTGGAAGACGAGCGGATAGAGCGTGATGATGCCCATCACCACGAACGCCGGGACCAGGTACAGGTACGCCGTCCGGCTGCCGCGCGGACCACCGCCGGACCGAACTCCTCCCCTGCTGCGTGCCTGGACCGCAGGCTTCGCAGTCACCGATGCCGCCATCGCGCCCTGGACCTCCCATTGGAATGCAGCGGGCCGGCGGACCGCGATCGGCGTCCGGCGGGAGCGCTGCCTCCGACCGACCTGTGCGGTCGGTCGGAGGCACCCGTGGCGTTACTTGCTGTTGGCCTTGTCCATTGCGGCGCAGGCCGTCGCGACGGCGGCCTTCGGGTCGGTGCCCTTCTGGAGCACCTGGTTCCAGGCGTCGCCGAAGTTGCCCCAGTAGTTGTTCATCTCGATCGTCTGCGGACGGGGGGTACCCTGGTTGATGGCCGTCGCGTAGGCAGCCACCAGCGGGTCGATGATCTTGACGTTCTTGCTGGCCGGAACGTGCCCGGCGACATCGACGTAGATGGTCTGGGAGGCGTCGCTGACCATGGCCTGGGCGAAGGCGATCGCCAGGTCCTGGTTCGGCGAGGCGGCGTTGATGTACCAACCGTCGACACCGGCCAGCGGAGCCGCGTTGCCACCCGGCCCGGCCGGGATCGGCGCGACGGCCAGGTTCGGCCGGGCGGCCTTGTAGTCGCCCAGCGTCCAGTTGCCGTTGAAGATCATGTCGATCTTGCCGCTCTTGAAGGCGTCGTTGATCTTGCCGTAGTCGGCGTCCACCAGGGCGCCGGCCTTCTTGAGGTCGACCACGTACTGCATCGCATCGGCCACGCCGCTGTTGGCGGTTGCCGCACACTTGCCGGTGTCGTCGAAGATCTTGCCACCGAACGCGGCGTACAGGCCCCAGTCGAAATAGACGCCGGAGATCATGCCGACCTTGCCGCCGCCCTTGACGAAGGTGAGCAGGTCAGCAAGGGTCGTCGGCGGGGTCTTGATCTTGTCCGCGTCGTATTCCATGGCCACGGCCTTGAGCGACTCGGGGACCTCGTAGAGCACGCCGGCAACCTTGCTGGCCGCGACGGACACGTCGGACGAGTTGCCGACAGTTGCGTCGATTTTGCCGTCGAGCGGACTCAGGAACTTGCCGCGAACTTCCGAGCCGAGGCTGTCATTCGGGGCGATGAACAGGTCGGGTCCGCCACCGGCGGCCGACTCCGTCTCAAACTTCTTGAAGATGTCGCTGAAGGGCACGTCGAGCGCCTCGACCTGGAGGCCGGGGTTGGCCGCCTTGATCCCCTCGAGGATCCTTGAGAACGCCTTGAACTCTGCGCCACCACCCGACGATCCGTAGGAGTGCCAGACGGTGAGCTTGCCGGTCAGGCCGGCCGGCGCCGGTACCGTGCTCGGAGCCACGCTGGCGGGCGACGAGGGAGCCGCGCTGGCCGGAACGGCAGAGGGACTGGCCGCGGTCGGCGAGCAGGCGGACGCCACGATGGCGAGGCCCGCGACGAGGGCGGCGAACTTGAACCTGGACTGCATGGTTGGTACTTCCTCCTCCACTGTTGGGAAATCAGCGCTCGATCCGGGCGCTGACGGCCGGCGGGGCCGGCCAGTGCCGCCGAAGGCGGCGTCGCATTGCGGCACGATGGCGCGAGTGCGCTCATTGCGCGGTGCAGTCGTGCCGACGCGGCCGCATGCGTCGGCGATCACACGGTTTCGGCCCCGATCACCTCCCGGTGCTGTGGGGCGCCGGTCCGGTCGACGCCCTGACGACGATGTGGGTCTCCAGTCGGAGCTGCTCGTGCTCGGGGGCACGGTGCTCGATCGCCGCAAGCAGGAGCCGGACGGCGTCCTCGCCTTTCTGGCGGACTGGCTGATGAACCGTGGTGAGCGGCGGATTGACGAACGCGGCCATGTCGACATCGTCGAAGCCGATGACGCTCAAGTCGGCCGGCACGCGCAAGCCCAGGTCATCAGCGGCGCGCAGCACGCCGATGGCCATCGCGTCGCTCATGGCCAGGACGGCAGTCGGTCGCAGCCCTCGGGCCCAGGCCCGAGCGAACGCCGCCGCCCCGCCGGCGACCGTGGCCGAGCCCGTCTCGACCTGGTCATCGAGCAGGCTGACGCCCGACTCGGCCAGGGCGCTCCGGTAGCCGCCCAGACGCAGCGCGGTGACGCTGTCCGGGCTGGGGTCGACCAGTGACATCGGCGGCTCAACCGCGATGACCACAAAGCTCCGATGACCCAGCTCGAGCAGATGGCTGGCAGCCGCCCGCGCCCCGGCCGCGTCGTCGATGGTGACCGAGGAGTGCTCCGGCATGGCCAGCGAGTCGACCAGCACGATCGGCAGCCCAGTCCGCCGGACCTGCTCGATCTCGGAGTGTCCGGACGACAAGCCGATCGCCACCAGCCCGTCGACACTCGCCCGGCTGACCGCCTGGGCCAGTGAGCCGTGCAGCGGCGAGATGAGGTACACCCCGAAGCCGGCCGCCTCGGCGGCCAGTCCAATCCCGGCCGACAGCTCGCCAAAGAACGGGTTTGAGAAGACGACCGCCAGCGGCTGCGGAGTCAGGATCCCGATCGTCCGCGTCCGGCCCTGGGTGAGCATCCGCGCGACCGGATCGGGTCGGTAGCCGAGCTCGTCGGCGATCAGGCGAATGCGGGCGGCGGTCTCATCGTTGAGCCGCTCGGGGCTGTTGAAGGCGAAGGACACGGCGGTCTTGCTGACCCCTGCTGCCTGGGCGACGTCGGCGATGCGCATCCGCACTGGCCGCGATGTGGTCATTCCCTGCCTCTCGACCGATTCGCTGTCGAACGCCCTTGATACCCTGAGGCCTATCGGCGGACCGATCGGGTATGTATGATGCGCAAACCGCTTTAGCAAACCGGTTTAGGGCACGCTAGCAGGTCGCTTCGTCAACGTCAACGATTTCGTGGGCGGCGAGACGACCGCGGCGCGACATCCCAGCCGGGCCGTCGCTGGACAGTGAGGGAGGGCAGGAACCAGGTGGGCGACCGCATCTCGCTCGCGCTCGTGTTCCACAATCACCAGCCGGTGGGCAACTTCGGTTGGGTCATCGCCGAGGCGTTCGAGCGCGCCTACCTGCCCATGGTCGCGGCCCTCGAGCGGCATCCCTCGATCCGGGTCGGGCTGCACTACACCGGCCCGTTGCTGGCTTGGATGCGGGCAGAACGCCCGGACTTCCTGGAGCGCCTCCGGATCCTCGTCGAGCACGATCAGGTGGAGTTGCTGGGGGGCGGCTTCTACGAACCGGTCCTGGCCTCGCTGCCCGAACGTGACCGGCTCGCCCAGCTCACCCGGATGGCGGACGCGATCGAACAGATCGGCGGGCGTCGGCCGGCCGGCGCGTGGCTGGCCGAGCGGGTCTGGGAACCCGACGTGCCCACCTCCATCGTCGACGCGGGCTACCGCTGGACGATCCTCGATGACGCCCATTTCCGGGCTGGTGCGGTCGACGACTCGGCCCTGTGGGGCGCCTACACAACCGAGGACCAGGGTCGCCTGCTGACCGTCTTCGGGTCGGACAGGCAGCTTCGCTACGCCATCCCATTCGGCCGGGTCGAGGACGCCATCGACCACCTCCTGGCCAACGTGACCGCAGCTGGCGAGCGACTTGCGGTCATGGGCGACGATGGCGAGAAGTTCGGTTCCTGGCCGGACACCTACGAACACTGCTGGGGGACCGACGGCTGGGTGGAACGGTTCTTCCGAGCCCTCCATGCGCAGCGCGAGACGATCGCCACGGTCACCCCCTCCGGTTGGCTGGAGAACCACGGCTCGATCGGGCGGGTGTACCTGCCCACCTCGTCCTACTTCGAGATGGGCGAGTGGGCCCTGCCCGCCGGTGAGGGCCTCGCCTTCGAGGACACCTACCGGCGCGCCTCCGCGGACGGTGCCTCCTGGCTGCGCTGGTTGCGCGGCGGGTTCTGGCGCAACTTCCAGGTCAAGTACCGCGAGATAAACGATCTGCACAAGCAGATGCTGCGCGTGTCGACCCGGGTCGCAGCGATGCCGCCCGGTCGCGCCCGGACGCTGGCCCTCGATCACCTCCACCAGGGCCAGTCGAACGACTGCTACTGGCATGGCGTGTTCGGTGGCATCTACATCTCGCACATGCGCCTGGCCACCCACGAGCACCTCATCGCCGCGGAGGACCTGGCGGACCTGGTTGCCCGTCAGGCTGACGGTGGCGCGGACACGGTCGACCGGACGGTGGCCGCGGACACGGACCTCGACGGCCGGGACGAGATCCTGGCCGTTTCGCCCGGCCAGCTCGTCGTCATCGATCCAGCCGAAGGCGGCGGGATCGGCACATGGGACATTCGCAGTGTTCGGCACGCGCTCACCGCGGTCCTGCGTCGACGGCCGGAGGCGTATCACGCCCGGCTTGTGGCGAGCGCTGTCGGGCCGGCATCCGGGACCACCGGCGGGGTCGATGCGGACGGACGCGTCGGGACGATCCACGACGTCGTCCGCAGCCGCGAGCCAGGGCTGGCCGACCGGCTCCACTACGACGCCTACGAGCGACGGTCCGGGCTGGTCCATCTGTTCGCCCCTGGCACGACCGCGGCGGTCTATGCCAATGGCCTGGCCGTCGAGCTGGGCGACGCCCACGACGGTGCCTACGAGGTAGAGGCGATTGGGCCAGGCGAGGTTCGGCTGAGCCGGACCGTGGCGTGGGCGGAATCGCCCGGATCAGCGGCCGTCCGCGTCGAGAAGCACGTCACCATGAGCGGCACCCGCCAGGCACCGACCCTTGAGCTGATCGTGACGGTCGAGAATCGCTCGGCCCGCCCGGTCCGCTTCGATCTCGGCCTCGAATGGGCGCTCACGATGCTTGGCGGCGGCGGCAACCCGGCCGCCTACTATCGCGTGGGCGCCGAGTCCGTCCGCCACGACTCGGCCGGCGACGAGCCGGATACCGCCCTGCTCATCAGCGGCAACACCTTCATCGGTATCGAGTTGACCACCCGGTTCGAGCCGGCCGCGGCTGCCTGGTGGGCGCCGATCGAGACCGTTTCGAACTCGGAGTTCGGCTTCGAGCGGGTCTATCAGGGCAGCGCGCTGGTTGGCCTCTGGCCGATGGAGCTGGCGGCCGGAGAGCGACGCACGGTCGCCATGCGCCACCTCGTGCACACGACCAGCGATCGTTCTGCGCTGGAACTCGGCCTGCCCGACTGATCGCCGGGCGCGATCGGTTGGGATCATCGGGGCATTGGGGCGTCAGGGCGCCGCCGCGACGAAGGCCGGAGAATCCATCAGCCCGCGGCCTGCGCGCCACGGGCTGATGGTCGGTCGCGGCAGCCGCCCGATGGAGAGGTACGGGCGCTACCTGGGAAAGCGGTCGAGGCGAGTCACCCGGCCCTCGACGGGGGCCACGGGGCTCGATCTGAGCCGAACTCGATGTCAGAGCGAGCGCGCGCGGGCGCCGAGGTCGGTTGACTGGTCCCGCGAGTCAACGCCCCAGCGGAGCGCGGCCACGTCGAGAAGTGCGAGGATGGCAACGAGCAGCACCAACGCGAGGACGATCATGGTTCACCACCGAGACTTGTTATAGTTGAGTAGGCCAAGTGGAATACTAGTTGGACTATCAGACTATGTCAACTGACCCGGAGGGCCCGACGTCCTCCGGCGCCGTATCGGCCTCGGGCAGCCCGGGGCGGTCCGCTGGCGACCTCGATGTCGAGCGTGGCTCGGACGTCCCGATCTCGACCCAGATCTACTGGCAGATTGCCTACCAGATCGATTCGGGCCGGTTGCTGCCGGGTGCACGCCTGGCTCCCGTGCGCGAGCTCGGCGCCGCCCTGCGGGTCAACCCGAACACGATCCGGGCCGTGTACAAACGACTGTCCGACGGCGGCTATGTCACCAGCCGGCATGGAGCCGGGACGCACGTCGCCGATCGGCCACCCCAACGACGCGGCGTGGAGGCACTGGCCGGGATCGTGGCCGAGATGCTCCGGCGCGCCGCCACGGCCGGCTTCACCCCGGACGAGGTGGCCTCTGCGACGTTCGCCGCCGCCACCGAACGCAAGCGCCCCGGTGCCCTCGTGCGGGTCCTGTTCGCGGAGTGCACCAAGGCGGACGCCGGCTACGATGCCGAGCGGATCGCCGAGGCCTTCCCCGGCATGATCGAGGCCGAGGGGGCACTGCTCGATGAGATCCCGGAGCGCCTGGATCGGTTTCACTACGATGTCCTGGCCACAACCACGTTCCACGCGGACGAGGCGCAACAGCAGGCCGCCGGACGGCTTCCCGTTGTGGCCATGCTGGTCGGTCCCGGCTACATGGACCTGATCCACGAGATCGGCGCGCTGCCGTCAGGTGCCCGAGTGGGGCTGGTGTGCGGCTCGGCCGTCGGCGCGGCCAACATCGCCGAGACCCTGCGCATCTCCGGGACCACCGGTGTGGAGATCGTGTCGGCGACGATCGGCTCGGACGATGAGCTCCGCCAGGTAGAGAACGCCGACCTCATCCTGCTCTCTCGAGAGGCGCTGGCCCTGGGCCTGGGCGACCACTTCGCCCACCCGGAGCGTCTTCGCGAGTGGACGTACGAGTTCGACCCGTCGGGCCTGGAGCTGCTCCGCCGAGCCATCGAACGCGCCCAGATGGACCGGACCAAGACCGGGGCCGGAATACTCGGCGCCGGGATCGCGGGCCACTGATCGTGGGTCCTGGCCGCTCGACTGCGGAGGAGTTCCGCCTGGCCCGAGCGGCCCGGACGACGTACCAACTTGCTGACCTGTCCCTCCGGCCGGATCTCGCCACCGCACGAACGATCGCCTTTCGCGTCAATGCCGGTCGCGCGGCGACCGTGCTGGGCAGCCCGACGCCCGGGTCAGCGCAACCACCCCCGCCGATACCGCCCGGGTCCCCGTCGGGCCGGCCCCTGACCACCGGCGAGCTGCACGCCGCCGGTGTGCTCGTCGACATCCTCTGCCGACTCGTCGACCGCTACGGCAGTGAGATCGATCCGGCTGCCCTGACCGCGGCCCACGAGTGGCTTCGCAAACGCCTGGGCGACCAGCCGCTCGATGCCGTCGTCGGGACGTTCGCCACAGAATTTCCGGCGCGGCTGGCCGTCCCAGAACCGGTCGATCCCGTCACGGCGTTGCGCCAGCTGCTCGTCCTCGCCGCGCTCGACGAGAACCCGGCCATCGATCCGTTTCGCGAGCTGGTCGACCTCCGCGCCGTCCGCGCCGGGTCGAGCCTGGCGATGGCCGCGACGACGCTCGAGACGTTCTTCCGGGGCCGACCCGGAGTCGGGCCGGATGGCCGCTCGCTGGTGGAGCTCCTGCGCCAGCCGGCCGCGGCTGCGCCCGACTCCCTGCTCGAGCAGCTGCGCTGGATCCGGACGAATTGGGCCGGCCTGTTGGGCAACCTGCTGGAGGACCTCTTCGAGCAGTTGCTCGTCGCACTCGACGTGCTCCATGAGGAGCGCCTGGCCACGGAACGGGCCTGGCACGCCAGCCACGATCCAGGAGCCGGCGGACCAGCCGAGGTCTACCAATTCTCCGATGCCGTGGACGAGCCCGAGCGGTTCAGCCCGGATCGCGACTGGATGCCGCAGGTGGTCCTGCTCGCCAAGAGCACCTACGTCTGGCTCGACCAGCTCGCGCGGACCTATGGTCGCGACATCCGGACGCTCGATGCAATCCCGGACGAGGAGCTCGATGAGCTTGCCAGTCGCGGCATCACGGGCCTGTGGCTGATCGGCCTCTGGGAGCGATCGCGCGCGTCGGAGCGGATCAAGCGGCTGCGCGGAGACCTGGACGCGGTGGCCTCGGCCTATGCCCTCGACGACTACGTCATCGCCGCCGACCTGGGCGGCCCGGCCGCCCTCGACAACCTGGCGGCCCGAGCCCGCTCACGCGGCATTCGACTCGCCAGCGACATGGTGCCCAACCACATGGGCATCGATTCGCACTGGGTGATCGAGCATCCCGAGCGATTCCTGTCCCTGCCCGACAGTCCGTTCCCCGCCTACACATTCCAGGGTCCCGACCTGTCCTCGGATGGACGCGTCGGCATCGTCCTGGAGGACCACTACTACGACGCGACCGACGCCGCCGTGGTCTTCCAGCGGGTGGATCGGGCGACGGGCGACGTGCGCTACGTCTACCACGGCAACGACGGCACCAGCTTCCCCTGGAACGACACCGCCCAGCTCGACTATTCCCAGGAGGCGGTCCGCGAGGCGGTCATCCAGACCATCCTGGAGGTCGCGCGCCAGTTCCCCATCATTCGCTTCGATGCGGCCATGGTCCTCGCCCGCAAGCATGTCGAGCGGCTGTGGTTCCCGGAACCCGGCCACGGCGGGGCGATCCCGTCGAGGGCCGGCCATGGCCTCACCCGGGCCGAGTTCCAGCGGGCGATGCCCCGCGAGTTCTGGCGCGACGTCGTCGACCGGGTGGCCCAGGAGGTGCCCGGGACGCTGCTCCTGGCTGAAGCGTTCTGGCTGCTCGAGGGCTATTTCGTGCGAACCCTGGGCATGCACCGCGTGTACAACAGCGCGTTTATGACAATGCTCCGCGACGAGCGCAACGCGGACTACCGCCTGGTCCTGCGCAACACCTTGGAGTTCGATCCGGCGATCCTGGGACGATTCGTCAACTTCATGAGCAACCCGGACGAGCGGACGGCCATCGATCAGTTCGGCACGGGCGAGCGCTATTTCGGCGTCGCCGCCCTGCTGGCCACGATGCCGGGCTTGCCGATGTTCGGGCATGGCCAGTTCGAGGGGTTCGCCGAGAAGTACGGCATGGAGTTCCGCCGGGCGCGCCTCGACGAGGCGGTCGACCACCCGCTCCTCGAGCACCACGAGCGCACGATCGTCGCGCTGCTGCGGCGCCGGGCGATCTTCGCCGGCTCAGCTGGGTTCCGACTCTATGACGTGCTCGCCGACGAGGGCGGCACCAGCGAGGACGTGTTCGCCTACTCGAACGTCGGACCGGCCGGCGAGCACTCGCTCGTGCTCTTCCACAATCGCTACGGCCAAGCCCGTGGCCGCGTCGGCGAGTCGGTCGGGTTCATGGTCCGCGGGCCGGACGATACGCCAATGATTCGGCGCGAGCGCCTGGCAGATGGCCTGGGCTTGTCCGGCCGAGCGGACAGCTATCTCTTCCTGCGCGACGTGATGACCGGGCTCGAGCATCTGCGATCGTCGGTCGAGATCGCCCGTGACGGACTGCGGGTGGACCTGGGGCCATACGCATGCCATGTCTTCATCGACCTGTTCGAGATGACCGATGGGCCGCGACCGGTTGCGCGCCTGTGCGCTGAGCTCGCCGGGCGAGGTGTTCCGTCGATCGACGAAGCGCTCCGGATGATCGAGCTGGAGGCTGTCCACGCGGACGTCCGAGCACGGCTTGCGACGGCGTTCGCTGGGGTCACGGCGGCGCGGACGACGGCGAGGGCGTCGGAGCCGGTCCCGACAGCCGCGGCGTCCACCGGGATCGATGACGCTGCCGCCACCACGCCGTCGTCGTCTCCAGCCGCGTCGCCCGGCGGTCTGGGCGATCGTCGGCTCAGGCTGGTCGCCGCGGCCGTCCGAGCGGTCTCGAGCGACCCATTCGACGATCGGCGCCTGTGGCCGGTCGTCCAGGAGGCACTGCTCGACGCTGGGCTCGACCCGACAACGGCCGAATTGGGCACCCGGATCGTGCGTGGCCTGGCACTCGCACCAGCCACCCTGCGCGGGCTCGACGACGTCGAGGTCAACCGATGGTTCAGCGATCCCGCGCTGCGCGACCTGCTCCGGGTTCACGAGGCGGACGGCACGACCTGGTTCGAGCGCGATGCCTTTGCGGCACTCGCCGGCGTGGTCGCGAGCCTCGCCGCGCTGGACTCCCCGGGCACGACGCCCCTCCCGATGGTACACACGGGAAGCGAGTCGCCGAGTACCGAGGCGGCGACCAGCGACTTGGCCGACGCCTCGTCGGCGGAGCCGTCCGCGCCGGATCGGGAGCGGATCGTGGCGCTCATGGCCCGCGCGGCGGCGGCGGCCTATCGAGTTGATGCGATGCTCCTGGGGGCGCCACCGACGACCACGGCGCTCCCAGACTCGACGCCGACGGACCCGTGAAGCGGTCGCGCTGGCGCGCCGTCCTGCTCGCGGCGGCAGCCATCGGCGCGGTCGAACTGGTGGGCGACTCATACCTCGATGCCTATCTGCCGTTCCCGGTCGACGCGCTGCTGCTGATGCTCGTTGCGTTCGCTGTGGTCGCAGTGTTCAGCCGGCGCACGTTCGGGGAAGTGGATCGTCTGGAGGTCGCGCTGCGCCAGGGCCGCGTCGAGCTGGAGACTCGATACGCGACCGAGCGAGGACTCCAGCAAGTGAGCGCGGCGATCACCAATTTCGTCGATCTCGATGCCGTCCTGCAGGCGACCGTCGACAACGCCCGGACGCTGCTGCGGGCCGACGTCGCGTTCCTCGTCGTGGTCGGTCCGGGGGGATCTGCCAGCGTCCGTGCCGCCAACGACCCGTCCGGCGCGATCGACACGACGGGTGCTCAGCCTGGGGACGGCGTCCACCGATTTCTCCGTCGAGACCGGGACGGGATCCTGCTCCAGGCGCCGCTTCAGCGCGGAGACGCCACCATCGGGACGCTGGCGGTGGGCAGCCAGAAGGCGGATGTCGTGAGGATCCACGACGCCGAAACCCTCTCGTCTCTGGCCGGCCAGGCGGCCATCGCCATCGAACACGATCGACTCCAGGCCGAGCTGCGCGAACTCGCGGTGCGCGACGAGCGTGAGCGCATCGCCAGAGAACTCCACGACGGCATCGCCCAGGTCCTGGCCTACGTGAACACCAAGTCGCAGGCAGTCGAGGAACTGCTGGCCGCGGATCGGGTGGCCGAAGCCCGGGGTCAGGTGGCCGAACTGGCGGCGGCGGCCCGCTCGACCTATGTCGACATCCGCGAGGCGATCCTGGGCTTGAACAGCCCCGTGGCTCCGGCCGGTGGATTGTCGACGGCGCTGCGCGCCTACGGGCAACGGTTCGCGGAAGCGTCCAAGCTCGCCGTCCGGGTCGAAGTCGTCGGAGGCGCCGACTCGATCGACCTGGACCCCGCCGTCGACGACGAGGTGTTCCGGATCGTCAGGGAGGCGCTCACGAACGTTCGCAAGCACGCCGGGGCGAGTCGCGTCACCATTCGATTGGCCATCGATGCGCAGCGGCTGGTCGTCGAGGTCGCGGACGACGGGCGGGGATTCGATCCGGCGCGGGTCGGGCCAGAAGCGTCGGACTGGCCGCGGGTGGGGATCACAGGAATGCGCAAGCGAGCTGCCTCGCTGGGCGGGACGATCCAGTGGCACGCCGCGCCGTCGGGCGGGACGATTGTCCACGTGGTCATCCCAGTGGGGATCGGTGGCACCGCAGAGGCCCGTTCCTCCGACGCGGCGGCCGGGTCGACTCGATGAGGATCGTACTGGCGGATGACCATGCGCTGTTCCGGGACGGCGTCGCGTCGCTGCTCCGAGCATGGGGCCACGATGTCGTCGGTCAGGCCTCGAGCGGCGTCGAGGCCGTCGAGCTGGCGGCTCGACTCGATCCGGACCTCGTCCTCATGGACGTCCGGATGCCCGGCGGGTCGGGACTCGAGGCGACTGCCCGGATCAAGGCCAGTCGGCCCGGGACGTCCATCGTGATCCTGACCGTGAGTGAGGATGAGGACGACCTGTTCAGCGCGATCAAGGCCGGTGCCCAGGGCTACCTCCTGAAGAATCTGGAGGCCAGCCAGTTCCGCGCGATGATCGAGGCGGTCGGTCGGGGAGAAGCTGCGATCAGTCCGGCCACGGCCGCCAGGATCATCGAGGAGTTCCTCCGTCGTGAGCGGGCTCCCGAACGTCCGTTGGCGGACCCGGATCGACTCACCGAGCGGGAGCTCGACGTCTTGCGCCTGGTGACCGCCGGACTTCGCAACAAGGAGATCGCGACGGAGCTGGGGATCAGCGAGAACACCGCCAAGTACCACCTCAAGAACATCCTGCAGAAGCTTCACGCCCAGAGCCGAACGGAGCTCGCCACCCGGGCGATCCGCGAGGGCCTGATCTCCGAGCCGGACCGCGGACGCCGCGACTAGCGCCGACCCGGGCCGAGCCACCCCTGCCATTCGGCCCTGCCGTTCGGCCCTGCCGACCTACCCGATCGAGCGTGTCCGCCTGCCCAATCGCGGGTGGTGCCTCGAGCCGCGAGCCGCGACGCTGAGCGCATCAGGCCGTACCGGAGGCAGTCATGGGGTACCGGATCGAGATCGACCGGGCAAATTGCATCAACTGCGGAGTCTGCATGGACGTCTGTCCGGTGCAGGCCCTGGACATGAGTCGACCGGATCGGCCGGGTGTCGAGGCCAACCAGGGCGGCGGGCCGCTGCCATGGATGATGGAATATCCGGTGCAGGTCGGGGAGTGCATCGGCTGCTCGATCTGCATCCAGGAATGCCCCGTCGTGGTGATGACCCTCAACAATGTTGATGGGCCGACGCCGCTGCTGCCGCGCCAGGGTCACATCGAGCGGCCCCAGCCGGCGACCGGCTGGATCCCCCTGTCGGCCGCCACCCGGGAAGTGCTCAAGCCGACGAAAGTATCGCCATTCGACGCGTTCGGAACCTGGAAGACGCACAGCCGGCCGAAGGCCTGGCAGGTCTGGTCGACCATGGTCGAGCCCGATGTGCCACCACCCGGCGCTCCGTGCCAGGCCGCCTGCCCGGCCGGCACCGATGCGGGACGGTACATCGGCCTCATCGACCAAGGCCGCTATGACGATGCCTATGCCGTTGCCGCCGAGGTCAACCCGTTTCCGTCCGTCTGTGGCTGGATCTGCACCGCACCGTGCGAGACAGCTTGTCGGCGGGGAGTCCTCGACGAACCGATTTCGATTCGAACCCTCAAGCGGTTCGCGGCCGAGCACGGCACACTGCCGAAGATCGCGCCGCCCGAGGTGCATCGATCAGAGCGGGTCGCGATCGTGGGCGGCGGCCCGGCGGGCATGTCGGCAGCGTACTACCTGGCCAGGCTGGGCTATCCGGTCACCGTGTTCGAGGCCATGTCGGTAGCGGGCGGGATGATGGCGATCGGTATCCCCGAGTACCGCCTGCCCCGGGAAGTCTTCCGCGAGGAGATCGAGCGCATCGTCGGGCTCGGCGTCGAGCTCAGGCTCGATGCGGTGATGGGCCGCGATTTCACGCTCAGCCAGCTCGAGCGGGATGGCTTCAAGGCCGTCTTCCTGGCGACCGGTGCGTCGAAGAGTCGACGCCTCGACGTCCCGGGCGACAACCTCCTGGGTGTCATCCCGGCGACCGTCTTCCTCAAGCAGGTCAACCTGGGCGAGCGCCCTCGGCTGGCCGGCGACGTGGTGGTTATTGGCGGCGGCAGCACCGCGATGGACGCCGCCCGCTCCGCGTTGCGCAGCGGCGCGAGCTCGGTCACGGTCCTGTACCGGCGCGGGTTCCAGGAGATGCCTGCGCAACACGAGGAGGTCGAAGCGGCCAAACGTGAAGGGGTCGCCTTCCGCATCGGGATCACGCTGACCGAAGTAGTCGCCGAGGGCGGCCGGGTCGCCGGAGTTCGGACGGTCGAGCAGGCTCCCACCGGAGTCATCGAGGGCGGCCGTGCCATCTGGGCGCCCGTTCCGGCCTCGGAGGCGGTGGTCGCCGCGACGACTGTCCTTGTCGCCGTCGGCGAGGAACCGGATCCATCAATCCTGCCCGAGGGGGCCGGCATCGAGATCAGCTCGTGGGCCGGGATCGTGGCCGATCCGGGCACCCTCGCCACCGGCCGAGCCGGCGTGTTCGCCGGAGGCGATGTCGTCTCCGGACCGAAGACGATCATCGACGCGGTCGCATCCGGTCGACGGGCGGCGGGAGCCATCCACGAATACCTCGCCGGCGCTCGGGATGGCGAGGTCGAGATCCTGGCTGCCGTCCGCTATCGGACGGCCCCGGAGACGAGCCTGCAGCTGGATCTCGAGCCGCGCGCCCGGGCCCGCCAGCCACTCCCGATTGTCGAGATCGGCACGTTCAAGGCGACGGAAGCCGGGTTCAGCGAGGCGCTGGCTCGTTCGGAAGCGGCACGCTGCTTCCGCTGTGACGCGGTCTACGACTGCACGACGGTCCAGGTCGTGGCAGGCCGAGGACCGGCCGACAATCCGGACCGCAGGCCCCCCAACCTGCGCGCGATCGTTTCCACCAGCCCATCGACCAGCCCATTGCCAAGCGCAACCGTAGGAGGAGATCGATGACCACGGACCAGGTATCGGGCCTGTTCAGTGCCGGCGAAGGCTTCATTGAGGGGACGATCGCCGCGGCGCTCGTCGTCCTGTGGCTGCTTGCCCTGGCGCTCTACATGGCCCGGCCGTACATGCTGGCCAACCTCCACAAGTTCACCCTCCGGCTGGGCGCTGACCTGTGGTGGATCATCTACGTGGGGATCCGCGATATCTTCCTGGTCCAGGTCTTTCTGGGCAGCTTCATCTTCTTCTTCCCGGACGTGGTCGGGAGCAAGGAACTACCGATCACCGGCGGCCTGGCTGCCGTCTGTGCCTTCACTGTCCTGGTGATCAAGCTCATCAAGGGGGACTCGGACCTGCGCTGGTTCCGGCTGCAGGTCGCCCTGCTCGGGCTGGGTGCTGGCCTGTACATCGTCCCGTACATGCTCGGCGTGCAGGTCACCCAGATCGGGACGGACACCTCCAACCAGCTCGCCTCGATCTTGGTCAGCAGCCTGAACCCCACCTGGGCGCTGCCGCTGTCCTATCTGTCCGGTGCGCTGGCCGGCCTCCTCGGCCTGGTGGCCGTCATCTACAACCTGCGCCAGGCGAGCGGCCCGGCGCGCGATAGTCAGACCAGGGAGCACACGCGATGAGCGCCGATGAACTCGCGACCGCACTGACCTCCGGCGGGTCCGGCTGGATGGTGCTGTCCCTCGCCGCAATCCTGCCCATCCTGTGGGCCTTCGCCCTGATCCTCCACTTCGCGCGACCCTACGTGGTGCGCTTCCTGCAGTCCCTGACCCTGCGGTTTGGCGGAGACGTCTGGTGGCTCTCCTACGTGCTCATGCGCGATGCGCTGCTTGTCGCGGTGCTTGCGCTCAGCCTCATCTTCCTCATGCCCAATCTGTATATCGGCTTGGGGCTGCCCCTGACCGCGCCGCTGGCCGTGGTCGTCTTGTTCTGGGCGCTGGTGGTCAAACTCATCCGAGACGCGGATGATGATCCGGGTACCTACCGGATCGTGAGCGTGCTCTACGTCGTCGCATCGATCCTGTACATCGTCCCGCAGATCTACGGGCTGGAGTCGGCCGACCAGGTCGACGCGCTCAAGGGTGTCGGGCTTGACTGGCTGCCGGGCGCGCTGCGCGCCTCGAGCGGCGATCCGGTCGTCACCAATCCCCTGGCCTGGCCGATCCTCGAGATCAGCCTGGTGTTGTTCGCCCTGACCGGTGCGGCCCTCTTCACCAGGTTTCTGCTCCGGCTCGGCCGAACCGCGGACGCCGAGGAGACCGAGCCGAGGCACTGATCGA
>JANMQO010000123.1:0-10516 GCA_031370565.1 Chloroflexota bacterium | reverse complement strand
GCGACCTGCGCGGTCGTCGGCCCGATGCAGCAGGCAAGCGAGCGGAGTGCCTCCCGCCGCTGCTGCGGCGTCAGCAGTGCGAGCAGGCCGCGGACCGTCGATGCGCTCGTGAACATCAGCGCATCGAAGGGACCGGCGCTGAAGGCCTCGGCGAGGGGCGCGCGGGAAGCACCCGGCGCTTCGACGGTCCGGTAGGCGACGACCTCGTCAACGACCGCCCCGCGTTTGCGCAGACGCTCGGGGAGGCGTCCATCGGCGATGTCCGTCCGGGCGAGCAGGATGCGCTCGCCTCGTCGCAGCGGGATCTCATCGGCGATGCCGTCGCCGCTCGAGCGTGCCGGCGTGAACTCGACGGGGACCCCGCGCGCCGTGAGGACGGCCGTCGTCGACGATCCGACAGCCGCGAAGCGCGCCCGGGTCGGTTCCGCTCCGACGCGGGCGGCGGCGGCAAGAACGGCTTCGGCGCCGTTCGCGCTCGTGACGATGACCCACGCGTAGCGGTCGAGTCGCGCGGCTGCTTCGTCGAGCGGGCCGGCGGCGGCGACCGGCTGGAGCTCGATCGTGGGGATCACCACGACATCGAGGCCGGCCCGGGTCAGGGCCTCGACCAGTGGCCCGGCCTGGGCCGCGGCCCGGGTGACGAGGACGCGCGGGGCGCCACTCCGGATCGTCGCCGGCATGGTCGCGGCGAGCTCGCGGTTCAGGCGCACGGCGAGACCGGCGGCGATCGCGAGCCGATCCGCGACCGGGCCCCGGGCATCGCCCCAGGCTACGGTGGGGCGCTCGCCGGCAGGCGTCCGCTCGTCGAGCGCCTCGATTCCGGCCGAGCCGCCGACGAGGACGATTTGGTCCCCCTCGACGTGCGCGAGGCCGCCGATCGGCGCCCGGCAGCCCCCGCCGCTCGCGCGGAGGAATGCCCGCTCCGTCTCGACCGTGGCCCGCGTCGCCGGGTCGTCGAGCCGTGAGACCCACGAACGAGTGGGGTCGTCGTCCGCCCGGCACTGGACCGCGAGTGCACCCTGGCCGGGCGCCGGCGGCACGACGTCGGGCGGCAGGACCATCCCGATCCGATCGGCCAACCCCAATCGGGTGAGCCCCGCGACCGCCAGGATGAGCGCGTCGGTCTCGCCCGTATCGAGGCGGCGCAGCCGCGTGTCGACGTTGCCGTGGAGCGGATGGACACGCAGGTCGGGCCGGTGCGCCCGGAGGAACGTGGTCCGGCGTGGGCTGTCCGTGCCCACCCGGCTGCCCACGGGCAGCGTGTTCAGGGTCAGGCCGGGCTCGCGTCCGACGAGGGCATCGCGCGGATCCTGCCGCTGCGGGTAGGCGGCGATCGCCAAGCGAGGGTCCTCCGTCGTGGGGACGTCCTTCGCGCTGTGGACTGCGAGGTCCACCGCGCCCTCGAGCAGGGCGGTCTCGAGCGCCCCGACGAATGCGCCTTCGCCCCAGGTCGTGTCGGGTGGGCGCTGGTCGCCGAGTGTGCGGACGGTCACCAGCTCCACCGCGATGCCCAGGGCGCGCAGCGCATGGGCGATCGTGCCGGACTGGGCCAGGGCGAGCGCGCTGGCCCGGGTTCCGAGCCGGAGGGGACGCACGTCGCTCACAGCCCGAAGAGGTCTCGGGCGGCGCGATCCAGGTCTCCGCTCGTGTCCGCGTTGAGTGCCGCGAGGGGCGCATGGAGGATCCCGGCCACGAGCCGGTGGCTCATCTGCTCGATGAGCTGGCGATCCTCCGTCGGCAGGTCCGACAGGCGTCGCAAAAGCCACTCGAGCTCTTCCCGGCGATGTCCCTCGGCCGTTTCGGCCATGGCCTGGATCGCCGGCACCGCGTCGCGGGTCCGCAGCCACTGGCAGTAGTCGCGGCCGCTGTCCGAGACGAGGCCCTCGAGCCGCCGCCGGAGACGGTCGTGCGGCTCGGACTCGGGCGCCTGGGCCAGGTCGTCCACCGACACGAAGCGGTCGCCGAGGGCGGCCTGGAGGTCCGCGGAGACCGATGGCGGTGACGACAGGTCGACGACGACCGCGCCGCTCGCGGCCAGCCTCGCGGCGTTCCCGGCACGGAGCCGCCAGGTCCCCGACAGCGCGACGACCGCGCCGTCGATCCGGGGCATGACATCGTCCGCGTCGAACGGGATCGTCGTTCCGCCGATCTCGTGGGCGAGGGCGGCGGCGCGCTCGTCGGTGCGGTTCGTCACGACCACCTGGGCCCCGCGTCGACTGGTCGCGAGCACCGCCAGGCGGCCCATCCGGCCTGCCCCGGCGACCAGGATCGTCCGGCCCTCGAGCGACCCCGCATCGCGGGCGATCCGGTCGAGGGCGACGTCGGCCAGCGATCGCGGTGAGCCGGCGAACCAGGTATGGGCCCGGCGGCCGGCCCGGAGTGCGACCTGGAAGAGCCGCTCCAGGACCGGATCGAGGGGCAGTTCGGCATGCCGCGCGGCGATCGTCTCGCGGACCTGGTGAAGGACCTGGCCTTCACCCAGGATGACGCTGTCGAGCCCGCAGGCAACCGCGATCAGGTGGCGAGCCGCGTCCACATCTTCGAGCCACTCGCCCCCGGGCGGGAGATCCGGCAGCGGCCGGTCCCCGTACCAGCCGGGAGCCACGTAGAGCTCAACGCGATGGCAGGTGTGGATGACGATCATGCCCGCGCTCGGTTCGAGCGTCGCGAGCTCGGCCGCAAAGGCCTCGCGCCGGCCGCTGGGCACCCGGCGGGCGTGGGCGATGAGGGCCACGACGGTGGCGGGTGGCGCGCCGACGCCGTGGGTCGATGCGGCGATCGTGAGCGTCATGGGTGAGTGACCTCGAGCGTCGTCGCCTCGCGTCCGGGCGGCGTGGCCGACGCGCCCGGGGGTTCGATCCGGGCCGTGCCCTCGTGACCGCGCATCGCCGAGACCAGAAGCCGGTCGAACGCCTCGGTCGCGGTCTCGAGCAGCTCGGTCGTCGCGGACGTGTCGAGCCCCCGACGCCGCGCGACGCCGGCGAGCTCATGGATGAACGGCATCCGGAAGCGCAGGAATGCCTCGACGGTCTCGCGCATGGCCGCGCCGCGCCCGCCGGCGATCCGGCCGCACTCGGCGGCGGAGGTTTCGGCCGTGGCGATGGATGCTTGGCGCGCATCCGAGGTCGGAGCGTCGAAGAATTCGAGGATGGCGGTGATGATCCGCTGGCCGTGCTCACGCAGCGGCTCGCGATCCTCGTCGCCGAGCTGGCCGATCCAGGGCGCCAACCGAGCGACGCCCTGCAGGTCACGGCGATAGACCCGCGCCATCCGTTCGGGTGTCTCGCCCAGGAGCTCGAGGTTCGGGCGTCCCCGCCAGTCGGCCGGCAGGAGCCCGATCACCGCGGCGCGCGAGAACCGCCGGTGCCCGCCGGGCGTCGTGAAGGACTTGATATCGCCGGCGTCGCTCCAGCGGCGCAGGGTTGCGGGCGACACGCCGATGAGCCCGCACGCTTCGTGGATGCTCATCCACTCGTGACGGGCTGGCGCTGGCGAACCCTGGGTTGTCACCACAGAACCCTCATTCCACACGCAATCGCGCCGCGGTCGGAGATTTCGCTCAAATCTACGCACCGGGCATCGGATCTAGGGCAAGCCATCGAGCATGTTCTCCCCGGGCCGTTCGGCCCGTTGATCGCCTACGGCGAGAGTGACGGACTCGGGGTCAGGTCCGGGAATGGGTTGGGCAGGACCGGGTTCGAGTGGCACTGGGCGCAATACGCCGGTTGGTGGCAGTAGGCACAGGCCTGGACGCCGGTCTTCTGGAGCACCGCGGCGTGGTTGTAGACCATGCCGTCGTGGGGCACCTTGACCGCGGCGGTCTTGTGGCAGTTCTCGCAGTAGGTCCGGGTGTGGCAGGCGCCGCAACTCGTCCCCGCCGGGTCCAATGTCGAGGCACTGGCCTTGTGACTGAAGACCCACAGCCGATCGCTGTGGGTGACCGGCCGCGGGCCGATCAGCACGCCGGAGACGGTCGGGCCGATCTGCGGGAACGTGTGGCACGTCGCGCAGGCCGACGAGATCGTGTCCTTGGTGATGGCGCCGTTCAGAACCTTGTAGTGGGCGCCATCGTGGCAGCGGAAGCAACCCGGAGCGCTCTGATGCCCAAGGTTGTCCGGATAAGTTGCCGCTGTCACGCGCATCTCCGGCGTGGCCAGCAGTCGGTAGATCCCCTGGAGGCTGGCGATCGCCGCGTCGATCTCCGACGCCTTCATCTTGGCCACGAGCGGATACTGTCCCGCGTAGAAATCCCGGATCCCCCCGATCGCATAGTCGGCTTCGGCCACCGACGTGTAGTCAGCGATCAGCCGCGTGTCGCCCTCGCGCCTGATGAACGGTAGCTTCTGGTCGATCTGGCCGCTCTCGATCGCGTCGTCGATGGCCCGGTCGGGGCTCGGGATGCCATGGCCGATCCGGTTGTGACAGTCGATGCAGTCCATGCGTCGCTCGCGCTCGGTCGACTTCATGCGGTCGATGTCGGGCCGGACATCCGTGCTCATGCCCACTTGGGACGACGCGATGAACTCCTCCGTGGTGCCGTCCTTGTGCCTGATGCCGACCCAGTCGATCTGCTGGGCTCGCGGGTCGGAGGAGATGTACTCCACCTCCGAGTCGATGTGCCAGTGGACGCCGCGCATCGCGGTCGTACCGCCCAACCCCGCCGGACGGAGCACGAGCGCGATCGTGTCGCGGGTATTCGCCTCGTCGCTGCGGTAGCGCGCCTGGAGGACGAGCTTCACCGGTCCGCCGTTGGCCACCAGCTGCTCCACGGCGTGGCAGCGGACGCAGGTCTTGCTGGTCGGCGGCAGGTCCCCATGATCCGGTGGCGGGATCGGCTCCGGGAAGGTGCCGGTGAGCAGCTGGACGAGCTGACGCGTCCCATTGACCTTGGCCCGGACCCAACCGGCGATGCCCGGTTCGACGTGACACTCGGCGCAAGCCACTTCGCGGTGCGCTGACAGTTCGTGGGCCTTGAGCTCGGGGCCCATCGTGTGGCAGCGGCCGCAGAAGTCGGCTGTCTCGGTCCAGCTGACCGCAACGACGCCACCGACGGTGGCCGCCGAGCCGATCCCGGCGACGAGGAAGAGCAGGAGGAGCATGCCCCGTCGGGTCCGGCGGGCGCGCCGAACGAGCTTCCTGAACGGGGCGAAGGGGAGTCCGAGCAGCGATCGGATCCCGCGTCGCGGCGGAGGGGGCTGCGCCTGGGCCGCCACGCTGGCGGGCGCCTCCGGCTCGACGTTGCCCGGGGAGGATCGCTCGATCGGCCCCCCGCTGTTCGTCATCTGACGATCCCCCGCAACGCCGCCTCCATCGCAGCCGGGTCGAGGCTGCCGATCTTCATCAGGCGAAGCACGCCGGAGCTGTCGATGAAGTAGTGCGACGGGATGCCCATGATCCGGTACTCGGAGGCGATCCGCGTGTCCGGGTCGGCGACCTTCTGGTAGGTCAGCCCGACCCGGTCCGCGTAGTCCCTGACGGCCGGGGCGTCCTCGGAGATGAAGATCGCCAGAACCACGAGGCCGCGGTCAGCGAACTTCTGGGAGGTGGCCTGGATGTCGGGGTTCTCCGCCCGGCAGGGCTGGCACCAGCTCGCCCCGAACGTGAGCCAGACGGGCTTGCCCTTGAAGTCGCTCAGCCTGACGGTCTTCCCGTCGACCGTGGTCGCCGCGAAATCCGGCGCCTGCTTTCCGACGGTGGGGGCCTCGCCGGCCGCCGCGCCGGTGAGCGTGACGGACGTGACACCCTGGGTACCTGCGGCGGGCTGGTTCACCATGAAGGCCACGGCCGCGATGATCGCCGCGGTCACGCCCATGATCGCGAGCGTGGCGCTCCTGCTCTGGCCCGCCCCCGCCGTTCGGCCGCTGTTGGCGGTCACCGCGCGTGCTTCCATCCTGGACCTCCTGCCTCCCGCGTCAGCGCGAGACCGTTGTTGTCGACCGGTGGCCTTACTGGTTGTTGAGGCCGCTGTAGCTGTGCAGACCGCCGAAGAAGAGGTTCCCGAAGTAGGTGAACAGCGTGGCGGCGAAGCCGAGGAGCAGCAGCCAGGCGGCTCGCTCGCCACGCCAGCCGCGAACGACCCGGGCATGGAGGTAGGAGCCGTAGATCAGCCACGTCACGAGCGACGCGGTTTCTTTGGGGTCCCAGCTCCAGTACGTGCCCCAGGCGACCTCTGCCCAGACGGCGCCGAGGACGATGGTCAGGGTCAGGAACGGGAATCCGACGACGACCGCCTTGTAGGAGATCTCGTCGAGGAGCTCGCGGCTGGGCAGCCCGCGTCGGCCGTTCTCGCCCTGGACGAGGTACAGGATCGCCGCGGCGAAGGCGACGCTGAACGTCCCGTAGGCCACGATGGCGACGGCGACGTGGACCGACAGGAGCAGGTTGTTCTGGAGGGCCGGGACGAGCGGGTCGATCGTCGCGGGGATCGTCATGGCATAGAGCAGCATGGCCAGGGCGACCGGAAGGGCGATGAGCCCGAGGACGCGTTGGTGGTAGCGCCGCTCGAAGTAGGCGTACATGGCCAGGGTGCCCCAGGCGAACGCGATCGAGAACTCGTACATGTTGGCGAACGGGCCGTGGCCGGTCGCGACCGTTCGGAAAATGAGCGACGCGGTCAGGAAGGTGAGGCCAAGGTAGACGAGGAGGGTGCCGTACGCCCCGAGGTTGACCCCGCCACGCCCATCGACCGCCACCGTCCCGCCACCCGCGCCGGCCCCGGCCAGCGCCGTCCGCTGGTGCATCACGCGAGCGGCCACGAAGGCGATCACGTAGCAGCCGAGCGCGAGGGCGACCGACAGGACGCCGGCGATGAAGCTGTACTCCGACATCTTGAACATGGGATCTCCGCCCTTTCTTCAGGCTGCGCTGGGCCCGGCCAGGGCCCGCTTGATGTCGTCGGTGAGGCATTTGAAATCGGCCTCGAAGCCGACGTCGTGGCGGACGATCGCCCCGACGTGGACGGCGGTGCCGTCTGATCCGCGGCGGATGAGCGCCCAGGCCCGGCGGTTGGGGAAGAAGAAGACGAGGGCGATGCCCCCGACGAGCAGGATGGCTCCGAGCCAGACGAAGATGGCTCCCGGGTCCCGAGCCACGATCAGGCCGGTGAACTGGCGCTCCCGGACGAAGGTGAACTCGAGTCCGGCGATCTTCATCGGCTGGCCCTGGGTCACGATCTGGGTGGCGATCCGCGTGCCTTCGCTGCCGGACCGGTAGACCTCGAGCTGCATCTGGCCGGGCCGGATCTGGGGATCCACCTCGCCGGAGGCGGCCCCGACCACGTAGACCGTCAGCCCGGCGTCCGCCAGGAGGATCTGGCCGACCCGGTGCTTGCCGTCGTCCGAACCCCACTCCAGCGGGACGCCCTGGTCGAAGACGACCCTGCCGGTCCCGTCGACGACCTTCATCGCGGCTGCCGCGCCGTAGAAGGACTGGTAGAAGGTGACGTCGCCGGCGCGCAGGGGCTGGTTGACCCGGATCGTCGCGGCGTCGACCTGCTTGCCGTCCCGGTACAGGACGAGGTCGCTGGCGTAGTCGCTCGGGCTGCCGTTCGTGTAGTAGGAGTCGGTGAAGTTCCTGGCCTCGACCGAGAGGCCCGTGCCGTTCCCGACATCGACCCGCGAGCCGACCGACACCGCGAGCCCGGTGTTGCGGAAACCGAAGCTGGAGCCGACGAGGGCGCCGATCAGGATGAGGCCGAGGCTGAGGTGGGCGATGACCGTCCCGAACGGGCCCCAGCGGAACCGGTCGGCGTAGAGGTGGATCGTGTCGCCGCCGGCGTCCTCGTTGACGATCGTCCGGAAGTGGCGGCTGCGGAAGGCCGACTGCACGCTGGCGACGGCCGCCAGCGGCTCGAGGGACCCCACGGCGCTCATGCTGAGCGGCGCATGTCCGAAGAACGACTCGCTCATGTTCGTGCGGGGGTGGACGGCCAGCTTCCAGAGATGCGGGGCCCGGTTCGCCGAGCAGGCGAGGACGCTCGTCATCAGGAGGACCATGATCCCCTTGAACCAGACCGACCCGAAGATCGACAACAGGCCGAGCGTGTTCAGGATCCCCGTCCAGCCGCCGTACTTCGGGCGGAGCGATTCGAGCCACGTCGCGTAGGCTTGTGGGTTGGCCTGAAGGCCGGAGGGCGCCTGGACGAGCAGCGTTCCGATGAGGCCCAGGACGGCGAGCGCAAGGATCAGGACGAGCCCCGTCCGCATCGAGATGAAGAAGTGCCACAGCCGCTCGCCAATGTCCGCGGGCGAGACCGCGAGGCCTTCGTCGAACTCGTCGATCAGTTCGCGGTCGGTCCGCGGGATGGCCTGGGTCCGAGCTGTCTGGGTCATGCGCGATCTCCCTCAGGAACCGAACGGTACGAAGAGGCCCGACAGGCGAGCGAAGGTGTTCGTGATCATCAGGAAGCCGACCAGGACGAGCATCGTCCCGGTCACCGTCGAGACGGCCGTGTGGTGGTCGCGCAGCCAGCCGAGTCGGTGGCTCACGGCGGTGGCGCCGACCGCGACGAGGATGAACGGGATCGCCAGGCCGGCCGCGTAGGCCACCAGCAGGACGGTGCCTTCCGCGACGCTCGCGCTGACCGAGGCGAGGCCGATGATCCCGCCCAGGATCGGGCCGATGCAGGGCGTCCAGCCGGCCGCGAAGACGATGCCGAGCAGCGCGGAGCGCCGGTAGCTCGGGGTCGACGGGGCGGCCCGACCGAAGCCCATCGACGCCCCGCCCATGGGGCCGATGGACAGGTGGACCTCGCGGTAGAGGGCGGAGATGTTGATCACGCCGGCGACGTGGAGGCCCATGAAGACGAGGACCGCGCCGCCGAGCTGGCGGAGGATCCCGACGTAGTCGCGGAGCACGTAGCCGATGAGGCCGACCGACGCCCACAGGGCGATGAACACGACCGAGAAGCCGAGCACGAACGCGAGCGCCTGGTAGAGGGCCGCCCGACGCCGGGCCGTGCCGTCGTCCGCGGTCGTGCCGACCATGTAGCCGACGTACGCCGGGACGAGCGGCAGGCAGCACGGCGAGGCGAACGAGACGATCCCGCCGAGGAAGGCGATGAGGATCCCGATGCCGATGCCGGTGGTCATGCCGTCAGTTCCCGCTCGGCGAGGGCGCGGCGTTCGGAGGGGCGGTCGGGCTGGCCGGGGTCGCCGAGCCGGTGGGGGCACCCGACGCGGGCGCGGCGCCGCCCGGTGCCGGCGAGGCGTCCAGGCTCTTGAGGTGCGTGGCGACGGTCTTCGCGACGGCCGAGTTCGGGTCGATCGCGATGACCTCGCCCCACTCCAGCTTCACGTTGGCCACGTCCGGCGGGTTCTTGCTCAGGTACATGAAGCCGAGGTCGTAGTGGGCTTCGATGTTCTTCGCGTCGATCGCCAGGACCGCCCGCCACTGCCTCTCGGCGTCGGCTGAGTTGCCCTGATTGAACTGGACCGCCCCGAGGGCCAGGAGCGCGGTCAGGTTCTTCGAGTCGACGGCGAGGATCTTCGCCAGGAACGTTCCGGCCGTCTTGAAGTCACTCGCCTGGTAGTACAGATCGGCGAGCGACTGGAGCGACACGATGTCCCTGGGGTCGGCCTGGATCTTCTTCATCAGTGCGGCGACCTGCGCCGTGTCCACTCCGGGCGAGGCGGCCGCCTCCGGAGCGGGCGTCCCGGTGATGGGCGGGACGCCGGTGCCGCCGTTCATGTTGTAGCCGGCGAGGGCGATCGCGACGACGCCGACGATGGCGGCCGCGCCGATCGCCACGCGCCTGGTGAGCCCGTTGCCGGTCACGGCGGTGGGCCGTGCCGCCGACTGCCCCTTCATGGCGGCGACCCTCGCGGCCGGGGTCGCGGGAACGGGCGCTGCGGTGGCGACCACGGCACCGGCCAGGGCGGATCGGTCGATCGTCGGGTCCGAGAGGAGGGCATATGCCTCGTCGACCCTCGTGATCTCGCGCTGGGCCCACGGACGAAGGTCCGCGGGAGCCTCCTCGAGGTACTCGATCAGCTGGTCGTGCGCGGACTCGACGTCCTGTGAGCTGGCGTCGGCCCTGAGGCCCAGGCGACCGAGCAGCTCGCGTTCGACCGCCTCAGCGGCCGGCTTCACGGTTGCGGTCATCGTGTTCACGTCCTCACGCCGGCGGCAGGTCTGTCAGCGTGCCTGGCGTCGACCCGCCGAACGTCTGGTCCACGGCGTCTCTGATCTCCCGCAGCGTCCTGCCCTCGGCGAACATCTTCTTGGCCAGCAGCGTCGTCTTGACGCAGACGTCGCAGTAGGACGCGTGCTCCTCGAAGACGGTCTCGCCGCCCGGTTGCCCAGGCTTGAGGTAGCAGTCCAGGTTGCTGCGATGGCCCATCCCGCCGCAGCCGCAGTAGCACGGCATCCACTTGACGATCTGCGGGTGGTACATCGCGTAGGCGTACGCCTCTTCGGTCTGCGCGCTCAGGCGGACGAAGTCGGGCCGAGCCGTCCAAGCCTCGCTGGCGTCGGCCGGCGGCTCGTCGCCGGGCATCCCCGGCATCGACGCGGCGGA
>JANMQO010000114.1:0-1532 GCA_031370565.1 Chloroflexota bacterium | reverse complement strand
CATCGACCTCCGCGCGTCGCGGAAACGAGACCTGCGTTCCGATCCGCGTGACCGACAGCGCCGCGGCCGCGCTTGCGCGGCGCACCGCCTCCGCCAGCACACGACCTTCACCCAGGAACACCGCCAGCGCGCCGATGAATGCGTCTCCAGCACCGGTGGGGTCGACGGCATCCACTGGCAGCGCCGGCACATGCTGCCGGGTATCGCCGCTGACAAGCAGGGCACCACGGCTGCCCAACGTGACGATGACGCTGCGCGGACCACGGGCCAGGAGGTCCCGTGCGGCGGCTTCGGCGTCCTCCACGCTGTGCACGGACCGTCCCGTGAGCATCTGGGCCTCGACCTCGTTCGGCACGCAGATGTCCGTGAGCGTCAGGAGCTCATCGGGCAACGCCGCGGCGGGCGCCGGGTTGAGGATGGTCATGACGTTGGCAGCGCGCGCGATGCGAAACGCCTCGAGCGTGGTCTCGACGGGCACCTCGAGCTGGCAGCATACGATGTCCGCGGCCCGGATCTCGGCGCCGGCCGCACGGACATCGTCGGGCGTCAGGCCGTCGTTGGCGCCGGGCACGATCACGATGACGTTCTGGGCACGGTCGTCCACGAAGATCGGCGCGACGCCCGAGAAGCGATCCGGGTCGGAAAGCACGAACTGGGTGTCGATGTCGTTGGCCCGAAAGTTGTCCACGGTCCCCTCGCCAAAGACATCGCGACCCACCTTGGCGACCATCGACACACGCGCGCCGAGGCGGGCCGCGGCGGTCGCCTGGTTCGCCCCTTTCCCACCGTAGCCCATGTGGAACGAGTGGCCGACCAGGGTCTCACCAAGCGTCGGCAGGCGCGGGACCCTGGAGATCAGGTCGATCATGCAGCTGCCGACAACACAGATGCGCGGCTGGCTTGCCATGCGATGGGTCACCTCGGGTCACCTCATGTTCCTGTGGACTCGCCCTCGGGTTGCGGCCCGTCAGGCCGTCGCCTCAGGGTCGGGCATGACGACGTGCTCATCCGTGTACACGTGGATCCTGACCTCCGCGAACTGATCGGCGTCAGCCCCGGCGGCTACTCCGATCTCACTGTCGAAGGCGGCTTCCATGGCCTCGATACTGTCCCACCACATCTCCGCGCTGCCGTCGTAGGGCGGCTCAGCGTGGGCGCCGCCTGGTTGGCGCGCTGTCGCGATATTGATCCGGTAGTCACGCAGGCCCGGCAGCTTCGACGAGATCGGCGTGTGGCCATCCAGCCAGCGCCGCTCGAACTCCTCGGGAGTCAGGTGCGGCTTCCGCTTGAGCAGCGCGATCAACTTGACCATTGTGTCCCTCCAGGCACTTGCGGCAAGATCATGTCCCTGGGTCCCGGTCGACGCTACCCTCCGCCATCGGGTACGAGCGGGCGACCGAGCCACCGGCGGCCGAGCGGCTGGCGACTGAACCGCTGGTCGTCGGGCGGCTGGCGACTGAACCGCCGGCGGCCGGGCGGCCGGCGACTACACCGCCGGTCGGCACGGTCTCGCCCGACGCCGTCGGCGACAG
>JANMQO010000099.1:0-1866 GCA_031370565.1 Chloroflexota bacterium | reverse complement strand
GTCGCGACGCATGGCCGGGAACGGAACGTACACGCGTTGGCGGCGGCCCGGGGCCGGGATGACCGACTCTGGACGGACGTGCAGCTCGAGCTCCGCCCGCTTGTACTCGTGGGCAATGAAGCGCATGGCCGCCACCAGGATCGGGATGACGATGACCACGACCCATGCCCCAAGGCTGAACTTGGCCACCGTGAAGATGATCGCCACGATCGCCGTGGCCACCGCCCCGATCGCGTTGACGATCGAGCTGCGGCGCCACCCGGGCCCGCGCTCGCGGCGCCAGTGGCGGACCATGCCGGCCTGGGACAGGGTGAACGAGGTGAACACCCCGATGGCGTACAGCGGGATGAGCGCATCCACCCGGCCATGGAAGGGGATGATCACCAGCGCCGCCAGCACAGCCAGGGCGACGATCCCGGCCGAGAAGGCCAGCCGCTCGCCGCGGAAGGCGAACCTGGCCGGCATGAACCCGTCGCGGGCCAGCAGTGAGGCCAGCCGGGGAAAGTCGGCGAAGCTCGTGTTGGCCGCCAGCACCAGGATGCCGGTCGTGGACAGCGTGATCACGAAGTAGATCGGGCCGGTCCCGAATGTCGCCCGGGTCACCTGCGAGAGAATCGTCTCGTGCTCGCTGGGCAGCGCGCCGACCAGGCCGGCCAGGGCGCTGATCCCCAGAAACATGACGCCCAGCAACGCGGCCATCCAGACGATCGTGGCCCGGGCGTTGCGCGACTCATCCGGCTTGAAGGCGGGGACGCCGTTGGAGATCGCCTCGACGCCGGTCATCGCGCTGCACCCGTCGGCGAATGCTCGCAGGATGAGCAGCAGGCCGAGCGACTGCGTCGCCTGGTGGAGTGGCGCTATATCCTCCACCCGCGGCGGCATGCCCAGTGCGATGCGGGCGAAGCCGACCACGATGAGGGCCAGCACGCCGCCCACGAACACATAGGTGGGCACTGCGAAGATTGTGCTGCTCTCGCGCATGCCGCGCAGGTTGATCAGCATGACCAGCCCGATGAACACGATGCTGAGCACCGTGCGGTGCTCGAGCAGGTGCACCGGGAAGGCGGAGATGAGCGCTGCCACGCCGGCCGCCACGCTGACCGACACGGTCAGGACATAGTCCGTCAGGAGCGCCGCGGCCGCGATCAACCCAGCCAGCGTGCCCAGGTTCTCCTTGGCCACGATGTAGCTCCCGCCGCCGTTCGGGTAGGCCCGGATCGTCTGGCGATAGGAGATGGTGACGATCGCCAGGATGGTCACGATCGCGATCGAGATCGGCATGGCCAGTCCCAGCGCGGTCGAGCCGGCCAGCGCGAGGGTGAACAGGATGGCCTCGGTCGCATAGGCGACGGACGACAGGGCGTCGCTCGAGAAGACCGCCAGGGCCTTGACCTTGGACAGGCGCTGTTCGCCTTCCTCCTCCGTGCTCAGCGGCCGACCGAAGACGAGCCGGCGCACGAGCGCCCCGATCTGGCCAGCCGGGGTCAGGCTCTCGTGCGCGGAGGGCCGTGCCGTGACGACACCCGGACCGGCGTAGCGGAAGCGCCGTTGCTGGCGCTGCTCCACGCGGACGCGACGGTCGGCAACCTTGCGGCCGCTGAGCTCGTGCTTGGCTCCAGGGCCCGGGCTGGCAGGTGGCTGGTCGGTCATCGACTCAGACGGGCGTCGCTCGCGCTCGGCATGTCGCCCGCCGGCGCGTCCGACGGGTGCTCGAATACCGACGCATCCTCGCGCCGGTAGGGGGCGTTGACGACGACCGTGTGGGGCCGGCCGAGGAGCACCGTACGCAGCCGCTTGGACGCCTGGTTGTAGAGGATCCGTTCCCACCAGTGGCGCGCCACATACTCGGGGATGACCACGAACGTG
>JANMQO010000071.1:0-12475 GCA_031370565.1 Chloroflexota bacterium | reverse complement strand
GACGGCCCGGACGGTGGGCGAGCGTGAGCCACAAGGGTCCATTGCCCGAATCGGCCGGGCTCCCGGAGCCAATGCCGGAACGGTCGCCGGAACGGTCACCGGACGCGCAGCGTGGGCCAGCGGCCGAGCTCGAAATTCTGGACGATCGGATCGCCGCCGGGCTCCTGCCGGCGCGGCCCGTGCGCGGTCACAAGGGCACGTTCGGTCGGCTGCTCGTCGTGGCCGGCTCACTCGACTATGCCGGTGCGGCGCTACTGGTGTGCACGGCCGCCGGTCGGGCCGGAGCCGGTCTGGTCAGCCTGGCCGTGCCTGAGTCGCTCCAGCCGCTGTTCGCCGCCAAGGTGGTCGAGGCGACCACGATGGCCCTGCCCGAAGACGATGTCGAAGAGGTCGAGCCGGAGGACGCACTTGCCCGGCTGCTGGATGACGAGCACGATGCCCTCGTCATCGGGCCCGGGCTCCGTCCCGGTCTCGCGTCGTCCGCCCTGATCCTGGGTCTGCTCGCGGTGCCTGCTGCCATGGGTCCGGCCCCAGCGGTGGTCGACGCCGAGGCGCTACGTGCGTTGGCCGCGGTCGACGACTGGTGGGCATCGATCGGGCGGGCCTGCGTGTTCACCCCGCATGTCGGCGAGTTTGGCCGGCTGCGCTCGGCCAGCGGTACCCCAACGACCAGCGATGGCGACCTCAACGCGGACGACGATGCCCGCGCGACCGCAGCCCGCGACGCGGCCCAGCGATGGCGTCAGGTGGTTGTCCTCAAGGGCGCTCGGACGATCGTGGCAGCGCCGGACGGACGGGCAGCCCGGGCACCGTTCGAGAACCCTGCCCTGGCCACGGGCGGGACCGGCGATGTGCTGAGTGGCACGATCGGAGCGCTGCTCGCCCAAGGGTTGGCGCCGTACGATGCGGCCCGCCTCGGGGTCTACCTCCACGGTACGGCCGGTGAGGTTCTGCGCGAGCGACTTGG
This sequence comes from Chloroflexota bacterium, assembly GCA_031370565.1. GTDB lineage: Bacteria > Chloroflexota > Limnocylindria > Limnocylindrales > CSP1-4 > Chersky-267. The sequence goes on along the minus strand of JANMQO010000071.1, from coordinate 11,508 downwards.
TGACGCGGGGCTGCTGGCCGGCGATCTGCCCCTGGAAATCGCCTTCGCCCGGCGCCGCCTGGCCGTCCTGGCCAGGCAACGGTCCGGTGCGGCCCGGCTCGGCTTCGGCGCCCGGGGAGGCGGCCCAGCCGGACGGGCTGCAGATCCGGACCCGTCGGTCGGACGGTGACCGGTCCGGCCGACCCAGCATCCATCGAGGCGCGACTCGCGCGGGCCGGCCTGCCGCCGCTGCCGCGTAGTGCCTGGCTGGAAATCGACCTGAACCGCTTGCGCGGCAACGTCGCCGCGCTGCGCGCGGCCCTGCCGACGGGCGCTCGGCTGGAAGCCGTGGTCAAGGCCGACGCTTACGGGCACGGAGCGGTACCGCTGGCCCGCGTGCTCGTGGCCGCTGGCGTGGACGGCCTGGCCGTGGCCGCCTTCGACGAGGCGCTCGAGCTTCGGGCGGCTGGCATCCGTGCCCCGATTCTGTGTCTCTACTCGGTCCCGCCGGCAGTCGTCGCGAGTGCCATGCGGCAGGCGATCGCGATCGCCGCATCGGATCCAACCCATCTCGAACGGATGCTCGGCGCGGCGGCCGCTGCCTGGACGGGTGCGTCCCGGGCTGAGAGCGGGACCACCCGACGGCCTCGCTCCGCGCTCCGGATCCAACTCGAGGTCGAGACCGGACTTGGTCGGGCGGGGCTCCTGCCGGAGGACGTCGCGGCCGCGGCCGACCGGATCGCACGGACGCCCGGCGCGCGCCTGGCCGGCGTCTGGTCGCATCTCCAGGCGGCCGACGACGCGGCCCGAACGGACGCCCAGGACGCCCGATTCGCCTTGGCCCTGGGCCACCTTCGGGACGCTGTCGGCCGACCGCCGTACAGACACCTGGCGGCCAGCGCGGGCCTGCTTGGTCGGGCGGTGCCCGGCTACGATGGCGTGCGGATTGGCCTGGCGACCTATGGCCTGTTGCCCGACGACATCGACCCGGTGGAAGCGGCCCGCCCGCCCGCCAGCCGGCTCCTACCGATCCTCTCCCTCCACGCCCGTCCGGTCCGGGTGGCCGATATGCCAGCCGGGACCGGGATCAGCTATGGCCCCAGCTTCACGACCAGCCGACCGAGCCGGATCGCCACACTGCCGCTGGGCTACGGCGACGGCTTCCCGCGCCTGCTGTCCAACCGGGCCCAGGTCCTGGTCCGCGGCCAGCGGGTACCACTCGTGGGCAACGTGGCGATGGACGCGGTCATGGTCGACGTCACCACGGTGGCCGGACCGCCGATCACCGTGGACGACGAATTCGTGCTGTTCGGCGAGCAGGGGAGTGAGGCCATTACGGTGGAGGAGGTGGCGCGACTGCGCACCACGAACAGCTGGGAGACGGTCACCGCGATGGCCCGACGACTGCCCCGGGTGTACCATGCCGACTCGGCGATCGCGGACATCCGCACGCTCGTGACGGGGAGATACCGGTGACCCGCATCCAGCTCTGGCAAGGCGATATCTGCGATCTGGAGGTCGACGCGATTGTGACGGCCGCCAACCCCAGCCTGTGGATGTCCACCGGCGTGGGCAGTGCGATCAAGCTGGCCGGGGGCGACGAGATCGAGTTCGCGGCTGTCCGCCAGGCCCCGGCCTCGGTCGGCGACGCGGTTGCCACTTCGGCTGGCCGGCTGGCCGCTCGGCTGGTCATCCATGCGGTGTCGCTCGACCGCGATCGGCGGACGAGCGCACCTGCCATCGAGGCCGCCATTCGCAGTACGTTCGCCCGAGCACGCGAGCATGGGGTGACCTCGATTGCCTTCCCGGCGCTCGGAACCGGGGTCGGCAACTTTCCCATCGAAGTGGCGGCCCGAGTGTCCGTGGCCACCGTGCGGGCTGAACTCGCCCGGTCGCCCAAGGTTGCCTCGGTCGTATTCGCCGTGCGTGGTCAGGGACCCCTGGCGGCATTCCAGGCAGCGCTCCGTGAACCCGTCGGTGTGCCCGTCGGATCGAGTGCGCCGCAGGTCGGCAGCCCGCGCGAACCGGGCGTCCTGGCGTGAGCTTTCCGCGCGAACGAACGGACGAGCAACGCGATGACCTGGTGGAGGCGGTTGCCCGCGAGATCCAACTCCGCGGCCTGACAGCGGGGGCTGTGCAGTTCCTGCACGCGAGTCGACCGTATCGCCCGCTGGGTAGCAGCGCGATGCTGTTCTTCGACCCGTCACTGCACGGCCTGTTCGGCGGCGACGAACCGTCGGCCGCAGCCATCCTCGCAGACGACATTGGAATCGAGCAGCTGATCGAGCGGCTCGAGGAGTTCGACGACGACGGTTTGTACGACGCCTGAGCCGCCGGACGCCAGAAGCGCCCGGTCGGCTAGCATGGACCGGTGACGAGCGACCATCGCGCCACGTTCGCGCTCGACCTCGGCGCTGCCACCACATCCGCCGCGTTGATCGCTGTGGTCGACGGTCGGCGACGCCTCCTCGCCTCGACCTCGATGCCTGCCGGGATCGACCCGGACGACCTGCTGGGGCACCTCCTCGCCCGTCTGGGCACGGCGGATCCGGACCTTGCGGCCCTCCTTGGGATTGGCCCGACCGGTGGTCCGATCGCGCTTGCCGGCGCCATTGCAACGTGGCCCAGGCTGGTCGCCCGTTCCAGCCCGCCGCCAGAGCTGGTCGTGCTGGCGACGACGGCCCGCGAACAGCATGCGGTGGCACGACTGGCCGGGCTGGCTGGTTGGCGCACGGCCGGTGGCTCGCTGGAGGTCGACGGAGCCATTGAGCTGACCCGTCTCGGTCTCAGCCGGACCTGCGCCGCCATCGCCGTCGCGGCCCGAGAGCCAGGCAGTCGCGAGGAGACGGCGCGGCTGACCGAACTGACCGCGCTGGCCGGCGGCATCGTGGAACGTGCGCCCGGAGTCCCGATGCTGCTCGTCGGTGGTGCGGCCCGCGCGCTTGGCGGGCTCCCGGTCGGCGAAAATGGCGAGGGTCCGCTGCTGGCACCCGGCCCCGATGCGGGCGACCCGCCGGGCGAACCGTTGCGCCGCCTCCTGCTGCGCCTGGATCCTGCATCCAAGGCGGCCCGTCGAGCCATGGTCGCGACCACGATCGACCTGGCGATTGCACTCGACCGGCGCATCGAGTTGGTCGAAATCGGCTTCGACGGCGGCCTTCGTGCGGTCGTTGGTCCAGGCGGAGTCGAGGCGCTGCCGGCGTTCTTGCCCGAGGCTGCGCTCGTCCCGACGGATCTGGACGAGATCGTCATCGATGAGGTTCTCGCCTGGTCCACGTTGGCGCTCGATCGGCATCGCATGGGCGATCGGCTGCGCGAACTCCGACTGTGGCCCTGGGTCGATGCCCATGGGGAAGGGGCGCTCCTTCGCCTGGCAGCTGCCCGGGCGGCGCTCGAGCGGCTGGTTCGAGCTACCCCGGAGCTGAGTGCGCTGCCGGCCCCAGACGTCATCGTGGTGGCCGGCGGCGCCTGGTCCGCAGCACCCGGACCGGCGATCGCGCTCGCCCTGGCGGACCTGGTGCGCCGTCCGGGCGCGAGCCAGCTCGCCTTCGACCACGCTCGGCTGCTGGGCCCGCTGGGCACGATCGAGGATGCCGATGCCCGGTTGGCCCTTGTGGGTGAGCTTGCGGATGACCTGCTGACACCGCTGGGAACGGTGATCATGCCGCAGGGCATGCGACCAGGACGGAGCGCCGGTCAGCTGGTCGTGCGGAGCTCGGCCGGTGAGACGGAGCTCGAGCTGGCGGCTGGCGACCTCCGGTTGGTGGACCTGCCGCCCGGGCAACTGGCCATGGCGGAGCTCCACTTCCGCGACCCCGTGCAGCTTGGCACCCGTGTGCGCCAGGTCAGGATCGAGGTGGCCGGTGGCCTCGGCGGCTTGCTCATCGACACGCGCGACATCCCGCTTCGACTGCCGGAACGCGCGGAGCCGCGACGGGCGCTGCTGCATAGCTGGCAAGCCGCGTTCTGGGCGGGGCTCGACGGATGAGTCGTCACACGATCGCGGCGGCGGCCGCCGAGGATGCGGCCCGGGCTGAGGCCGAATCGGAAGTTGCGCCAGCGTCGGACGGCTACGGCCTGGTCCCGGTCAGAACGCTGATCGAGCCCAATCCGGTCGCCTGGTTCGCGCTCACCCCGGGCGACCGGATCCTCGTGGCGCCGGGCGATCTGGTGAGCCCTGGGACGGTGCTCGCGGAGCATCAGCGCGACCCGCGTCTCGAGGACGGCCCGCCGTTGCGCGGCGCGACCGGGACCGGTCAGCCCTTGCGACCTGGCGACTGGTGGTCCGGAGACGGTCACGAGTCGGCCGGGCCGCTGCGCCGACGACAGCCACGGACAGCGGCCGGTGAGCTGCTCCATCCCGCCGGCTCACGCTGGCGTATGGCCGCGGGTGGCGACCATGTCGATGTCGTCGAGACGCCGGCCCAAGGTACGGTCCGGACGGTGGCAGCGGGCCGGGGCATCGAGGTCGAGCTGGCCGGACGGGCCCTGGTGGGCGCGTTTGCGGCAGGTTTGCCGACAAGCGGCAGGCTGCAGCGGATCGCCGGCGAAGCCGGACTGCGCGGCGCCCTGGACGTCGGCCGGGCAGGTGCCATCCTGGTCGTCGAGGGCCGGATCGATTCCGAGGGTATCATCCGGGCCCGGGCGATGGGCGTCCGTGGTGTGGTGGTGAGCGGCCTGGCCGGCAAGGACCTGCGCGACCTGCTCGGGTCGGAGGCACGCCAGCGGGCGAGTCTGCAGTCGCCGGCCCCGTTCGCCGTGCTCGTTCTCGACGGGGCCATTCGTCGCCCGCTGGCCCGTCCGATGGCGGCATTGGCTGCCGCGCTTGATGGCCAGCAGGTCGCCCTGCTGGTGGATCCGCCGATGCTCGTGTTCGACCCTCCCGAGGGCGCCTGGCCCAGCCCACCGCCAGGTTGGGTGCGGATCCGAGGCGGTGGACTGGCCGGCGTGGAGGGTCGCTGGCTGCGCGGCCTGGGCCTTCGGCGGTTCTCGGCCGGGACACATCTCGAGGCGGCTGCCGTGGCGCTCGAGGACGGCGAGGTCGTGGTCGTGCCGATCGCGGATCTCGAGCGGTTCAGCTGAGGCGATCTCCGGCGACAGACGAACGCAGAGTCGGCTACCCTCCGGCCATGCCCCGCCAGTGCGCCATGCGAGCGTCCAGCCCACCGAACGAGTCCCGACTCGTGGTCTGTCGGACCCCGGAGGCCACCCGTGCTTTGGCCGCCGGTCTGGCCCGCGTCGCTCGACCGGGCGACGTGCTGGCCCTCAGCGGGGAGCTCGGGGCAGGCAAGACGCAGTTCGCCAAAGGCTTCGGGGAGGGTCTCGGGGTGGTCGCCACGATCACCTCGCCGAGCTTCGTGCTCATGGCCGAATATGTCGGTCGGCTACCCCTCTTCCACCTCGACCTGTACCGGCTGGCCGACGCGGTCGACGCCTTCGCCGGCGGGCTGATCGACGACCGCCAGGCGGCCGGCGTCACGCTCATCGAGTGGCCGGAGCGGCTGGGTGCAGCCCTGCCCGGGGATCACCTGGCCGTGCGCATCGAGGGCAGCGCCGACGAACCGCGCAGGATCGAACTGCGAGCTTCGGGCAGCGCCGCTCGGCACTACCTCGAGGTGGCCCGATGAGCAACGCGGGTCCGCGGCCGGTGCCTCGGCGAATCCTGGCTCTGGACACCGCGACGACGGTGGCTGCGGTGGCCCTCGGCGAGGCGGATGGACGTCTCGTCGGCCAGGTCAGCTGGACGGCCGGCTACCGCCACGGCGAAGAGCTCCTGGCCCGGATCGATGGACTCCTGGCGGACCACGCGACGGCGCTGGGCGATCTTGGCGCGATCGTGGTGGGCACCGGCCCCGGCGCCTTCACGGGGCTGCGAGTCGGTCTCGCCACCGCCAAGGGGTTGGCCCATGGGCTGGCCATCCCGATCGTTGGCGTGCCGACCTCGATGGCGCTCTTGCGGGCGGCTCTCGCGGCGGGTATCGGCGCGCCGGCTGGGTCCGGCACGGTCGGTGCCATGTCGTCGTTTGCTGCCGGCGCGCTCGGTGCCGTCCAGTCGGGCTGGGCCCTGCTCCTTCCCGCCGGTCCGTCGGACCGCGTCCTGGCGGCCAACGAAGCCGTTCGTCTGCTGCCGGCCGGGACCGAGCCGGAGCTTGCCCCGGGGACCACAGTCATCGCGATCGACCTCGTCGGCCGTGCCCCGGCGGATGCCTGCGAACGTGGCGAGCTCACCCGCGCCCACCTGGGCGAGACCCTGCTCCGGATCGGCGCAGAACGCCTCGCGGCCGGCGACCCCGATGACCTCGCCCGGCTCGTACCCGAGTACGTGACGCTGCCGCGCGGGATCGGCGTCGGCCGGGAACCCCGCCAACAGGACGTGGCATGGTCGCGCGATCCCCGCTGAGCGTCGTCGTCGAGCCGATGCTGCCCGACGACGTGGACGCCGTCCAGGCCATCGAACTGGCCAGCTTCAGTACGCCGTGGCCGGCTCATGCCTATCGGGCCGAGCTCGCCTCGAATCGGCTGGCCCACTACCTGGTGGTCCGAACCGGCGGCGACGTCGTCGGCTACGCCGGCCTGTGGCTCATGGTCGACGAAGCGCACATCACGACGTTCGCCATCCACCCAGACTGGCGCCGGCGTCGGCTGGGTGCCCGGCTGCTCCTCGCGCTGTTCGATGTTGCCGTCGAGCGTCAGGCGGTCGAAGCGACGCTGGAAGTTCGTCCGTCCAACCTGGCCGCCCGTCGGCTGTACGAGCGGTTCGGCTTCCGTCCGGTCGGCATCCGGGCGGGCTACTACAGCGATGACCACGAAGACGCCCTGATCATGACCACTGAACGACTGGACAGCCCGGCCATGGTCGAACGGATCGCGCGCCTGCGCGTGGAGATCGAGGTGGCACGGGACCCGGCCTCTGGCACAGATGCGCCGGAGGTGCGCCGCGGCGCCGGCCCGCCCCCAGAGGCGGGTCAGTGAGCGGGTCGCTCATCCTGGCCATCGAGTCCAGTTGTGACGAGACTGGGATCGCTCTGGTCGAGGGCGGCCGGCGGATCCACGCCAACGTCGTGGCCAGCCAGGTCGCCCTGCATGCCACGACCGGCGGGATCGTGCCCGAGGTCGCCGCTCGAGCCCACCTGCGCTGGATCGTGCCGGCACTCGACGCCGCCTGGTCCGATGCCGGGGTCGGCTGGACGGACATCGACGCGGTGGCGGTCACCTACGGTCCTGGCCTGGCCGGCTCGCTGCTGGTCGGGATCAACTTCGCCAAGGCGCTCAGCCATGTCCGACGCAAGCCTCTGGTCGGGGTCAACCACCTCGAGGGCCACGTGTACGCCGGCTGGCTGCTCGATCCGGGCGAGGCAGACCGGCCGGCACCAGCCTTTCCAATCGTCGCCCTGGTCGTGTCCGGCGGACACACGTTCCTGGTCGAGATGCGCGACGCGCTGACCTACCGCCTGCTCGGCCAGACCCTCGACGACGCGGCGGGGGAGGCGTTCGACAAGGTCGGTCGGCTGCTCGGCCTGGACTATCCGGGCGGACCGGCAATCCAGCGGGCGGCCGCCGGCGCGACCCGACGTGACATCGTCTTCCCCCGCGCCTGGCTGGGCGACACCTTCGATTTCAGCTTCAGCGGCCTGAAGACCGCCGCCCGCCGGATCGTGACCCGGGCACGTCTCGACGAGGGTCTGCCCGCCGATGACCCGACGGCCACGCTCTCCGAGGCGACGACGGCCGAGCTCGCCTATGGGTTCCAGGAGGCGGTCGTCGACGTGCTGGTCACCAAGACGATCCGGGCGGCGGTCGGTCTCGGTGCGCGCACCATCGTGGTTGGCGGCGGGGTGGCGGCCAACACCGTGCTGCGGGCACGGATCGAGGGCGAGGCGGCGGTCCGTGGCATCGACGTGGTCGTGCCGCGGCCGGGGCTGTGCACGGACAACGGGGCCATGATCGGGGCGGCCGGTGCTCTGCGGTTTGCGGCGGGGGAGCGGGCCGGGCTCGATCTGGACGCCCGACCGAGCCTGCCACTGGCCGCGCGATGACCGCCGGCCCGTTCCGGCTCGATCCGCTCGAGGTCCGGCGGACCCTGCGCGAGGCAGGACTACGGGCGCGCCATTCGCTCAGCCAGAACTTCCTGGTCGATGTCGGCGTGCTCGAGGCGATCCTGGCCGAGGCGGCCCCAGTGCCCGGGCGGCCGGTGATCGAGATCGGGCCGGGCCTCGGGATCCTCACCGGAGGGCTGCTCGAGGCCGGGGCGGCGGTCACCGCCGTGGAACTCGACCGGGGGTTGGCCGCTCGTCTGCGCCTCCGGTTCGAGGCCGCGATCGAGCAGGCCAGCCTGGACCCCGGCGCGCCAGGCGGCCTGCGGCTCATTGAGGGTGATGCGCTCGATCAACCGTTGACCGACCTCTGCCCGCCGCCCTACGACGTGGTAGCCAATCTCCCGTACCACATCACCAGCCCGATTCTGCACCGCCTGCTGGAGGCGCCGCCCCGGCCGCGCCGGCTGGTCCTGATGGTCCAGCGCGAGGTGGCCGAACGGATCGCCGCGCCGCCCGGCAAGATGAGCTACTTGTCCGTCTTCGTGCAGTACCACGCGGCCGTGCGGATCGCGCTGCGGGTGCCGCCGGCCGCGTTCGAGCCGGCGCCAGAGGTCGACTCGGCGGTCATCGTCGTGGAGCCGTACCCGGCTGACGATCGGCTCGACGCGGCCGAGGAAGATCGCCTGTGGCGCCTCGTTCAGGCCTCCTTCCGCGAACGCCGCAAGATGATCCACAACGTCCTCGTCCGGCAGCTGCCGATTCCCGCCGAGCGCGTCACGACCGGACTGGCCGCCGCTGGGATCGCGCCGGACCGGCGGCCCCAGACGCTGGCTGTCGGGGAGTGGCTGCACCTGGCGGAGGTCCTCGGGCCGTTGGGTTCGGACGAGCGTGGCAGGCGCGCCACGGAACGGACGCCGGTCGCCGATGACTGAGCCGATCGTCGATCCGGCCCGCCGGTTGACACCGGTCGTTCGGGTCGCTCCGGCCAAACTCAACCTGACCCTGGCCGTGGTCGGACGGCGTTCCGACGGCTTCCACGAGCTGCACTCGATCATGGCGCCACTCGGCCTGGCCGATCGACTCAGCCTGACCCCCAGCGGCGGACCGGCAGACTCGCTGCACGGCGCCGGGTTCCCGACCGGCGCCGGGGCGGATGACCTGGTGCTGCGGGCATTGGCCGCCGCCCGGGCTGCCGTCGGCGCGGGCTGGGCGGGTCCGGCCGGGCCACCACCAGGTCTCGCTGTACGCCTGGACAAGCGGATCCCGGTGGCCGCCGGGCTGGGTGGTGGCTCAAGCGATGCGGCGGCTGCGCTCGATGGCGCCCTGGAGGCCTGGGGCGCCGAGCGCTCGGTCCACGAACGGCTGCGGATCGCCTTGCAGCTCGGCTCAGACGTGCCCTTCTTTCTGGCCGGCGGCATGGCCCTCGTCGAGGGTCGAGGGGAGGCCGTCACGCCGCTCAAGGGCATCCGGGGCGAGCCGCCCGGGGTGCTGCTCGTGACGCCGCCGGTGGCCGTCCCGACGGCGGCCGTGTACGCCGCCTACGCCAGCGGCGTACGGGGCAACGTGGGCGCCACCCGGACGAGTTCGGGGCACCTGGCCGAGGAGCTCCGGACCGGCCTGTCGACCCAGGCGCTGCTCGATCGGGCGGGAATCCTGGCAATGGCCAACGATCTCATGTCCGCCACGGCCGCCGTCCTGCCCGAGCTGGTGGCGCTCCGACGAGGGCTGGCCCGGCTGCTGGCTCGACCGGTCGGCCAGGCCGGCTCCGGCCCGACGCTGTGGGTCCTCTATCCTTCGCTGGACGAGGCCGAGGCCGCCGCCGGCGTTGTCCGCCAGGCGTACGCGGATGGCAGCCTGACCGTCCCCGGCGGGAGCGCCCCGTTCACTGCCGCCACGACCATCCCAGCAAGGAGCGACCGATGACCCGCCAGGCGATCTCGACCAGCGACGCACCGGCCGCGATCGGCCCATACAGCCAGGCCATCGCCAGTGGCGACCTGGTCTTCTGTTCCGGCCAGCTCGGTCTCGACCCGGCCACGGGCGAGCTCGTGGCCGGTATCGAGGCCCAGGCGGAGCGGGCGCTGCGCAACCTCAGCGCCGTGCTCGTGGCGGCCGGCGTGGGCTGGGACGATGTCGTCAAGACCACGATCTTCCTCGCCGACATCGCGGACTTCGGGGCGGTCAATGCGATCTACGCGGGGTTCATGCCGAACCCGGCGCCCGCCCGCTCCACGTTCGCCGTGGGATCGCTGCCCAAGGGTGGCCGGATCGAGATCGAAGCGATCGCCCGGCGGTCCTGAGGCGGTCCTGAGGCGGTCCTGAGTCGGTCGGCCGGTTTGACACCGCCGCTGAGCCGCCCCTACGATGCCCCCGCCCTGATGAACGCAGCACCGCTCCCGCCTCGGACCGTCGCGGTCGTTCTCGCCGCTGGCCTGGGGACGCGGATGCAGTCGAGCACCCCCAAAGTGCTGCACGAGCTGTGTGGCCGTCCCATGCTGGCCTACGTCCTGGACGCGGCGCGCGTGGCCACCGGCCAGCGACCACTCGTGGTCTACTCGCCCGCGACGGCGGCGATCTGCCAGGTCTTCGCCGAGGAGACGGACTTCGCGCTCCAGGACGAGCCGCGGGGCACCGGTGATGCGCTGCGCGCAGCCCTCGCGGCGCTGCCGCCCGAGACGGCCGAGATCCTGGTCCTGTCCGGTGACGTGCCGCTGCTCGAGCCGGGCCTGCTCACGGACCTTCTGCTCGAGCACCGCACCAGCTCGGCGGTGCTCTCGCTGGTGAGCGTGGTCACCCTCGAACCGGCCAACCTGGGCCGCCTGGTCCGCGACGACCAAGGCGACGTGGAGCGCATCGTGGAGGTCCGCGACGCCGACGAGGACGAACTCGAGATCGACGAGATCAACGCCGGGCTGTATGCCCTGGACGTGGCCTGGCTGCGTGGTCGGATCGGCGACCTGCGCCCGTCGCCGGCGACCGGCGAGCTGTACCTGACCGAGCTCGTGACGTTCGCCCGGGCCGACGGCCGCCAGATCGCGACCGTCGAGGTGGGCGACGACGGGTCCCTGGCCGGCATCAACGACCGGGCCGAGCTGGCCGACGCAACCTACCGGCTGCGTGAACGGATCAACGGGCGGCACTTGCTGGCCGGCGTGACCATGCTCGATCCATCCACCGCCTGGATCGATGCGACCGTCGAGCTGGAGGCCGATGTCGTGCTCGAGCCGAACGTCATCCTGCGCGGACACAGCCGAGTCGGCGTGGGGACGCGGATCGGGTCAGGTAGCCAGCTGATCAACGCCGTGGTCGGTCGCGATTGCACGATCTGGGCGAGCGTGCTCGAGTCGTCCGAGGTGGAAGATGCGGTCACCATCGGGCCGTTCGCCCACCTCCGGCCAGGCAGCTCCATCGGGCGCGGATCCCGGATCGGCAACTACGCCGAGGTCAAGAACAGCCGGCTCGAGGCCGGCGTGCAGCAGCATCACATGAGCTA
>JANMQO010000058.1:0-3591 GCA_031370565.1 Chloroflexota bacterium | reverse complement strand
CCGCGCAAGATCGGCGCCCTCGGGCTGCGCGTGGAGCGTGGCGTGAGCTACCACGGCATCGCCTTGAATGTCAGCGTGGACCTGCGCGACTTCGAGCTCATCGATCCGTGCGGCATGCCCGAGGTGATCTCGACATCCGTGGCCCGGGAACTCGGCCGATCAGCCGATCCGGCTTCGACGGAGAGCGTCCAGCGAGCTGCCCAGCTGTTCGCCGCCGCGCTCGCCGCCCGTCTGGGGGCGGCAACCGTCAGCAACGAGACCTTCGCTGTCGGCGCCGGCGTCAGCAACGAGACCGACCCGTCGCCCGCCTCTGCCGGAGCCGGCTGACCGGATGGCGGCGGGACTGTTCGAACTGCGCAAGGACCCGATTACCGGCTGGTGGGTGGCCACCGTCGTCGACCGGACCTTCCATCGAGATCGGTTCAAGCTGGCTGCTTCCCAGATCGACGACGACGGTGACTGCCAGAACTGCCGTGATCCCGCCGGCGGTGGGGTGCGCCTGCGGACCCTCAAGGACTTCGCGTTTCACGTGGTGGGCACGGACGAGGAAGCCCGCCGGCTTGACGGGAACCTCGCCCAGGTCGCCCTCGACCAGGCGCGCGCCTCGGGATCGTGGCGGACCGTCGTCGCGCCGCCGCGCGAGCACCGGCCGCTGCAGGCCGTCGGTGGCGCGATCGTCGCCGAGATGCTCGGCCGCTGTCGAGACCTCATTGCCGAGCGCCGGACGGCGGGCGACACGGCCTACGTCCAGGTCGTCCAGAACTGGGGCGCCCAGGCGGGCGCCCGGACCAACCACCTGTGCCTGGACGTGTACGACCTACCCCAGGTCCCGCACCGGGTGGCCGAGGAGATTGGCGGCGCGGCCCGCTTCGTCATCCGTGAGGGCGAGTGCCCGTTCTGCCGACTGGTCCGGACCGAATCGGCCCGACGCGATCGACTCGTCTGGGAAGATGCGCACTCGGTCGCCTTCGCGCCCTTCGCCTCGCGGTCCCCGTTCGAGGTCTGGATCGTGCCGCGCCGACACGCGGCGGACTTCGGCGATGCCAGTGACCAGGACCTGCGGGCGACCGCGGAGGCGCTCGCCCAAATCCTCGGCCGGCTTGCCCGGCTGGACGGACCGCCCCACAACCTGGTCCTCCATAGCGCGCCGCTGGGCGAACGGATCGACGCGACGTACCACTGGCACTGGGAGATTCACCCTCGCCTGCGCGAGATCGCCGGCCTGGAACTGGGCACGGGCCTGCCGGTCAACCCGGTCTCGCCGGAGGATGCCGTCGAGGAACTGCTGCGGGCCGCCGGGGCCGGAACTCCATCGGACTGATGGCCCAGCGTCACACGGGCGCCGCGCGCGTCGTCTGCCGGCCGTGCACCCCATCGGTCAACTCACCCGTGTCTTTGACCGTCCGATGACCACCGTATCGGCTCGGACCGCGGCGGACGCCTTCATCGAAGATCTGTTCGCTCGCCACCACGGCGAAATCTACGGCTACCTGTTGCGCATGCTGCGCGATCCGGAGCTGGCCGCCGATCTCACCCAGGACGCCTTCATCAAGGCGTATCGGGCGCATGCGTCGCTTCAGGACCCGGCCCACGGTCGGGCCTGGCTGTATCAGATCGCCCACCGCGTGGCGCTCGACGAGCTCCGTCGCCGCAAGATCGTCCGGTTCCTGCCGTGGACCGGCGAATCACATGGATCCGCCCCGTCCGCCGAACACCTGGCGATGGTTGGACGCCTGTCCGGGCCCCTCCAGCGGGCACTGCAGCGCATCCCCGAGCGCCAGCGTGCGGCGCTCCTGCTGGCCGAAGTGCACGACTTGACCGGCCTTGAGCTGTCGGCGACCCTGGGGGTCAGTCACATCGCTGCCCGTGCCCTGCTCACCCGAGCACGGGAGAGTCTGCGTCAGGCGTTGGCCGCAGAACAGGCGGTCGAGGACGCCGCCGATGCCGAGGCCGCCCGCCGCGCTGGCGCCGGTCCCACGCACCCCGGCGATCCGCTCGATCGGACTGGCCGGCACGGGACCAGGCCATGATGAACCGGCGTCACAACGATCCGCTCGATCCGCACGAGCGCGCCCGCCTGCTCGCCTCGGATCGACTCGATGGCGAGCTGGCGCCGGCCGACGCGGACTGGCTTGGGGACCACCTGGCCAGCTGTCCAGCCTGTGCCGCGATCGCCGCGGCCTACGCCACCAACCGTGCCCTGCTGCGCAGCCTGCCGCCAGCCGAGCCACCTCGCGATCTGTGGGCGCGCACGTCCGCCGCGCTGGACCGCGAGCGCCCGCGCACCCGACGCCTCGGTTCCAGCCGGACTCGGCCGGACAGCCGTCCGCCCATTCGGCGGCGTCGACCATACGCCTGGCTGGCGGTGCTCCTGGTGGGTGCGCTGTTCGGGGGTCGGCTGTTGCTGCCGATCAGCGGCACGCAGACGGCGATCGGGCCGGGCCAGTCCACGGGCGTCCCCGGTGCGACGCCGGGCAGCCTCGCCACGCCACTCGTCGTGCTGGCCAGCGACGTGGCCTGGGTGACTCGTGCGTCCGATGGGCGCTATGCCGTCAACATCGCCAGCGTCGCCCAGGTCTGTGCCCGGGACGTCGCGCCCGACTGTGCGACGCTCGACAGCGCGGCCCACCAGGTCGTCTCGTTCGAGCAGCAGCCGGCCTCCGTCCTGCTCGCGCCAGCTGGCGGCCAGGCGGTTGTCGTCGAGACCTCGGCGCGCAGCTCCGGCGGCTCGGTTCTCGTCGTCGCGCTGCGCCAGCCGGTCGCCACGGCGGGCCTCTCGCCGGCCCTCTCGCCGGGCGCGCTGCCCACGCCACTCGGCCAGGCGACCGCTTCGCCGACTCCGGTGACACCCACCCACGCGGCTCTCCTCTCCTCGCCGCAGCCGACGCGGACGCCGCCAACGCTGCATGCGTCTGCACCGGCGAGTATTTCCTCGCTGGCTGCGTCGGGCGTGGCCGGCTCATCCAGCCCCGACCAGAGCCCGTTCGCCAGTCCCGTCGCCGCGGTTGCCATCATCAGCGGGGTCGTTGTCGTCGGCGACGCTGCGTACTCGCCCGATGGAACCTGGCTCGCCTTCTCGGCCCGACCGGCCGACGGCAGCGCCGGTCCGGACATCTACGTCTGGCACATGGGCGATCCGGCTGCCCGACTGCTGACCGCCGACCATCATTCGGTCTTCTCATCGTGGATCGGCATGTCAATCCTGGGCAGCCGTCCGGCGAGTGCCCCGGGGCGCCTCGTCCCGTCCCTGGCGCCCGGTGACACAGCCAGCCCGACCCCGACCTCGACACCTACACCCACACCCACACCGGTGCCGACCGCACCCGCTGCCGCCGGATCGTCCGATCCACTCGCGCTGCTCGCCCCAAGTGCCACCCCGGATGGGCCGACGGCGTCGCCGGTCTCGTTCCTGCTCGCGCCTGACACCGGGCAGGAGCAGGTGCTGCCGCCCTCAATCGGTTGGCGACCGGTGGTCGATCCGACCGGCCAGTGGGTGGCCTACTGGACGGGCACGCTGCGCTACGACGCCTCGAGCCTGGCCTGGTTGCCGGACATCGGTCACCTTGAGGTTGCTGCGTGGCCGCTCGGCGG
>JANMQO010000345.1:0-3856 GCA_031370565.1 Chloroflexota bacterium | reverse complement strand
TCGGCGAGCGACACGAGCAGGTAGAGCGCATCCGTGTAAAAGGCCAGGCCGATGTCGGTGGGCGATGGGCGGGCGGCGGACCGGACGTGCGAGTGGACGATCCCCCAGATCGCCTCGTCCGCGTCGTCGGCGGCCAGGCTGATCCGGAGCAACTCCGTGGCGTCGATCTCGTAGCGTGACGGGGAAGCGGCCGCGTTGCGGGTCGCCTCGAAGCGGAGCGCCGTGCCCCCTTCCGAGGGCGGGCCGGATCCGACGATGAGGCCGCAGGCTTCGTTGGGATACTCGCGCCGGGCCTGGTCGATCATGGCCGTCCGGATCGGGCCGGGGAGTCCGATGCGCTCCGGACCAGGATGACCCGTAGCCGCCGGATTCACTACAGCCGGACTCGTCGCAGCCGCTGGAACCGCGACACCGACCGCGCCCGCCGGACTCGTCGCAGCCGCTGGACTCGTCGCGCCGGGGGCTCGCTCCCCGCCTACCACCAGCTGATGCCGCCCTCGAGATCGGCCTCCATCTCGTCCAGGTCCCGCGAGAACGTGCCCGCGGACAGATACTTCCAGCCGCCGTCCGGCAGCAGCACGACGATCGTGCCCCGGCCCAGACGCTCGGCCACCCGCGCCGCCGCGACCAGCACGGCCCCGCACGATGGCCCGGCGAAGATGCCCTCCCGAAAGACCAGCTCGCGCAGGGCAGCCACGGCGTCGCGGTTCGAGACGAGCATCTTGCCGTCGAGCAGGCTCGGGTCGAAGATCTCCGGGACGAACCCCTCGTCGAGCGAGCGCAGGCCCTGGACGTTCTCGCCGGGCAACGGCTCGGCCGCGTAGATCTTCACGCCCGGCTTCGCCCGACGCATGAACCGGGCCACGCCCATGAGCGTGCCGCTCGTCCCCAAGCCAGCCACGAACGCGTCGATCTCCGGACAATCGGCCAGGATTTCCGGGCCCGTGGTCTCCTCGTGGACGCGCGGATTGGCCGGATTGCCGTACTGATACGGCATGACGAACCGCTCGTCCTTCGACACGAGATGCTTGGCCAGCGCGATCGCCCCGTTGGAGCCCAGCTCCCCGGGTGAGTCGATCACCTCCGCCCCGAACAGTGCCGCCATCTGGCGGCGTTCCTGGGTGACGTTGTCGGGCATGACCAGGGCAACCCGGTAGCCCTTGCGTCGGCCGATCATGGCCAGGGCGATCCCGGTGTTGCCCGAGGTCGGCTCGAGGATGATCGAGTCGGGCTTCAGCCGACCGGACGCCTCCAGGTCCTCGACGAGCGCCTTGGCCACCCGATCCTTGACCGAACCGGTCGGGTTGTACATCTCCAGCTTGGCGAAGATCCGGACGTCCGGGCTGGGCGACATGCGCGGGATCTCGACGAGTGGAGTATGGCCCACCGCCTCGAGGATGCTCCCGAACCGGCCGCCGTGCGCCGGCAGCTCGGCGTGGTCCCGGGTGTGGTCCCGGGTGTGCAGGTGCGGCTGTTCCGGGGCTTCGGACGCGGCTATCTCGACCGCTCGGAGGGCTCGCAGGGCGCCCATCGGTTCAGTCCCGGGCGCGGCGGGCGACCGCGCCACGAGTCGAGGCCGCGCCGCAGCCAACTGCGCCGCGGAACGAGGCTCGGCCACAGAACGAGCCGGCTCCCCCAGCCATGGCTGGCAGGATGATGAGCGTGTCGCGCGGGTCGACCGGGGTGGCGCCGTTCTGGAGGTAGCGCACGTCCTGGTCGTTGAGGTAGACGTTGACGAAACGATTCAGCTCCCCGTCCGGGGTCAGCAGCTGGTCGCGCAGGCCCGGATGCGCCGCCACGAGCCCGCTCAGCAGCTCACCGACGGTGGCCCCCTCCACCTCGACCTGCTTCGCCCCGCCCACGTTGGCCCGGAGCACCGGGGGGATCCGGATGGCGCTCATGACGCCGAGCCGATCGAGCCGACCGAGCCGAGCCCCGCCGGACCGTCGAGCCCAGCCTGGCTGGCGAGCCCGACCGGACTGCCGAGCCCGCGGCCACCGAGCGCGAACGTCCCACCATCGCCCACCGCGGCGACGGCCAATGGACGGCCGGCCCGACGCGCCTCCACCGCCGCATCCGAGCAGACCGGGCAGGCCGGATCACGCCGCAGGCGCAGCTCGCTGAACGTCGCATCGAGGGCATCAAACAGGAGCAGCCGGCCGGCCAGCGAGTCACCGATCCCCAGCAGAAGCTTGATCGTCTCGTTTGCCTGGAGCATGCCCATGATCCCGGGCACGACTCCCAGCACTCCGGCCACGGAGCAGCCCGGGGCGAGCTCCGGCGGCGGCGGCGTGGGATAGAGGCATCGGTAGCACGGGCCGACGTACGGCTGGAAGACCGTCAGCTGCCCCTCGAAGCGGAAGACGCTGGCATGAACCACAGGGATGTTCGCGGCGACGGCCGCATCGTTGAGCAGGTAGCGCGTCTCGAACGTGTCCGTCCCGTCGACGATGACGTCGTAGCCGGCGATGATCCGCGCCACGTTGTCGGCGACGAGCATCTCCTCGTGGCCGACCACATTGATCTCCGGGTTGAGCGCCAGGATGGTCCGCCGGGCCGAGTCGACCTTCTTCTCGCCGATCCGTTCGGTGGTGTGGACGATCTGGCGCTGGAGGTTGGACAGGTCAACGATGTCGAAGTCGACGATGCCGATGGTGCCAACGCCAGCCGCCGCCAGGTAGAGCATGGCCGGCGAGCCGAGTCCGCCCGCACCGATAAACAGCACTTTGGAGCCGAGCAGCCTGACCTGACCCTCCAGGCCGACCTCGGGGATGAGCAGGTGGCGGCTGTAGCGCTGCTTCTGCTCGGCCGAGAGAAGCACCGGCGCGGACCAGGGCAGGCCCTGTGTCTTCCAGGCCTGGAAGCCGCCGGCCATCGAGACGACGTCGGTATAGCCGAGCGCCTGAAGCGCCTGGCCGGCGAGCAGCGAGCGGATGCCGCCGGCGCAATACAGCACGAGCGGTCGGTCCCGGTCCGGGGCAGCCGCCTCGATCTGCATCTCGATGTAGCTCTTGCTGATGTGGAGGGCGCCGGGCAGGTGGCCCTGCTCCCACTCGGCGTCCTCGCGGACATCGACGATGAGGGCGTCACCACCCTGGCGGATCAGGTCCGCCTCGAGGGCACTGACCTCGCGGACCTGCGAGCGGGCCTCGCGGAGGAGGTCGGAATAGGACGTTGGCATGGGATACGGTGGCTCCGGGAGCGACGAGCTGTCGCCGATGGCGACAGGGCGAACGGGGTGGACGAGCGAAGCCGGCCTCAGGCCGGCGCGCTACACATGCAGCGGCCCAGCGGTGACGTTCGGCCCATCAGACGGGCTCTTCCACGGCGGTCGAAGCGGTGGCCGTGGGAGCGGTGGCTGCCGGGGCGGTGGCCACCGGGGCGGTGGCGGTCGCAGCCGTGGGGCCGGATGACTCGCCCGTCGAGTCGCCAGCTTCGGCCAATGCGTGCCCGAACGTATCCAGGCTGAGCATGGCGCACTTGATCCGGGCCGGGCTGATCTCGATCCCAAGCAGCTCGAGCAGGTCGGCCGGGCGAAAGGCCGTCGCCTGCGCCACCGTCATGCCCTTTACCTCGTCGGTCAGGAGGCTGGCGCTCGCCTGGCTGATCGCGCAGCCGCGGCCGGTGAACGCCACCTCGGCGACCTGCCCGTCGCGGATCCCCAGCTGCATGGTGATCCGATCACCGCACAGCGGGTTGGCGCCCTCATAGGCAGCCGTGGGCGACTCGAGGACCCCGAAGTTGTGGGGCCGCCGGTAGTGCTCCAGGATGTAGTCGCGGTAAAGGTCGTCCATGCTCCGGATCAGTCTAATCGAGGTGGCAGCGCCGGTCGGCCAGTTGGCAGACCTGCGCCGGT
>JANMQO010000340.1:0-3405 GCA_031370565.1 Chloroflexota bacterium | reverse complement strand
GAACTCGACCCGCGCAATGGGCGGGATGACGTCAGCCGCGGCCACGCCATAGAGGGTGACGCCTGTTTCCCGCACGAGATACCAGTTCTGGAGCCAGTCGGCCACGTCGCCGACGACATGGAACGGCTCGCCCGGGCTGATCACCGCGAGCGAGCCACCGCTGGTGCGGAACGACCCGAGCGTCGTCGTGCCGATGTAGATGATCTCGAGTCGGTCGCTCCACTCGGGGTGGCGGCGCACGATGCCGAGCTGCAGCTGCTCGAGGCCGGCGAGGTCGATCGCTTCGACTTCCGCCGAGGTCACGACCACGAGGTCGAGGTCGCTCACCCCCGGATCGAAGCCGCCCGACACCGACGACCCATAGACATAGATCCCGACAAGATCACCGCCGAGGACGGCCCGGATGTCGGAGACGAGCGTTTCGAGGAGGGATCTCAGCGTCGGGTGGTTGTGGTCCATCGAGCGAAGTCTGGCATCGGCGTGCTGGCCGTCAACCGCAATCCTGGCGCCGACGCGGCGGTGTAGACCCTGGACGAGGGCCAGGGTCTACCATCGCCGGGCGATGACCCCCGACGACCAGCTCAGCCTGCGGCTCGACCCTGCCCGGCCCGGGTTGACGACCCCGTTGCTGCCGATGCTCCCCCGGGCCAGCGCCGCCCCGTTCGACGACGGAGAGTACCTGTTCGAGCCATGGTGGGGCGGCGAGCGAGCGTTCGCCTCCGTCGAGCCGGCGGGGGACGCGTCCGGAGCAGCTGGCGCGGGCGCCGGAGCGCTGCGGATCGTCGACCGGCGGGGCCGCGACCTGGCGCCGGTCCTGCCGGAGCTGGCCGGACCCGAGGGGCTCGGCGACCGACTGGGTGGCCATTCCGTCGTCCTCGACGGTTGCCTCGTCGTCGTCGACGCTCGCGGGCGGCCGGACCCGACGGCGCTCGCGGCCAGGCTCACCGGACGAACCGGCGCGACGGTCGTCTACCTCGCCTTCGACATCGTCGGCCTTGACGGGCGGCCGCTCCTCGCCGAACCTCTCGAGAGGCGGCGCGAGCGCCTCGAGCAGACGGTCGAGCAGGGTGGCTCGATCGTCGTCGTGCCAGCCATCCCGGGGGAGGGTCGGGCGCTCCACGCGGCGGCCACTGCCCAGGGGATCCCGGCGACTATCGGGCGCCACCGGCGCAGTCCGTACCTGCCCGGGGTCCGGAGCCGGCTCTGGCGGCTCGTCCCCGCGGCGGCGGAGTCGACAGCCGGACCGAGAGCGCTGGCGGCCGAACCCACTCCAGCAGGCGCCGGACCCATCCTCGCGCTCATCCAGCGCCTGCCGTTCGAGGACGCCGACTGACTCGACTCCCTACCGGCCCACCGAGCGAGCGGCCCGGATGAACGCCCGCAGGCCCGGACGCTGACCGTAGAGCAGCACACCGGCGGCATAGATCCGGGCGGCCAGCAGGAGCACCGCGACGCTCGAGGCCACCAGGATGGCCGCCGACAGCGCCACTTCCCAGGGCGCCACCCGGCCGAGCATGAGCCGGGCCAGCATGAGGAACGGGCTCGAGAACGGGACGAACGACAGGACGACGACAACCGGCGAGCCGATCGAACCGAGGCCGAACACAGCGGCGAAGTAGCTCGCCATCGTGAGGGCGCTCAGGGGCAGCGCCAGCTGCTGGACATCCTCCTGACGGCTGACCATCGACCCGGCGGCGGCGTAGAGCAGGGCGTAGAAGACGAAGCCGAGCAGGAAGAACAGGCCGTACGCCGCCAGGATCGGCAGGGTCAGCCCGACCAGCGGCGCCGGGCCGGTGCCGGTCGCGGGCCCGAGCAGGAACGCCTGGATACGGTCCTGGAGCATGACGATCGCCCCCGCCGGCACGAGGATCGCGAGGTACTGGGTCATCCCGGCACCACCCACCCCGAGGACCTTGCCCAGGAGCAGCTGGCGCGGCGTGGCTGCGCTGATGAGCAACTCCATGACTCGGCTGCTCTTCTCCGCCGCGACGCTCGTGGCGACCCACATCCCGTAGATCGTCAGGTTGATGAAGATGAGCACGATGAGCACCGTGGCGACGATCGACCGACTCGACGCCTCGGCCTGGTCGATGGGCGTGCCGCGGTCCGTGGCCGCGCTCGACGAGACGACCTCGTAGGCCGGTGGATGGAACGCGCCGACGGTCGGGTCGCTGGGCAGACGGGCCTGCCAGTCGAGGATCGCGATGCCCTGCGCCGCGAAGCCGATCCGCTGGCTGAGCGGGCTCGTCGTGGAGTCGGCCGTGTGCAGCTGGAACGCCAGCCCGAGGTCGGCCTGCCGGCGCACCTCGAGCAGCACATCGAGCTGGCGGTCGGCAAGCTGACTGAGGCCCGTCACGGGGTCGGGAACCTGTTCGAACCGGTAGGGCTTGAGCCAGGTCGCCGGGTCGACGCCCTGCGGGGGATGGTTGAGGTACGAGTCGAGCAGGCCGATCGTGGTCCCGGCCAGCGACGCCTCCGGGGCCGTCACCCCGATCCGGACCACTGCGTCGTGCTGGACCGCGCGCAGGCCGATCGGCGCGAGGGCGAGGCCGACGGCCACCAGCGCGATGATCGCGGTGGCCGCCACGAACGTCCTGGTCCGGACCCGGTCGGCGTACTCGCGGCGGGCGATGAGCAGGGCGTTCCGTGGCCCGGCAGGGAGCGGGGACCTGGTCACGTGTCGCGCCCGGCGTCGCGCTCGCGAACGCGCTCGCCGTCGCGCTCGCGAACGCGCTCGCCGTCGCGCTCGCCGTCGCGCTCGTCGCCGGCCGGTCGGCCCACCCGCTCGATGAAGATCTCCTCGAGCGACGGATCGGCGATCTCGAACCGGGTCACCCGGTCGCCGCGCTGGAGCGCCGCCCGCAGGATCGTCTCCGGGTCGAGCGCACGCGGCACCGCCAGCTCCACGTAGTCGGCACCGGGCCGCGACACCCGGACGCCAGGGAAGTCGCTCAGCCAGGCCAGACGCGCCGGGTCGTCCGCCCGGCCGTTGCCCTCGAGCGCGATCCGGACGACCTGCCGGCCGGACGACCGCTGGACGTCGCGGACCGGCCCGCCGATCACCACCCGACCGCGGTCAACGATGACGATCGACTCGCACAGCGCCTCGACGGTCTCCATCTGGTGGGTG
The DNA here is from genome assembly GCA_031370565.1 of Chloroflexota bacterium. GTDB lineage: Bacteria > Chloroflexota > Limnocylindria > Limnocylindrales > CSP1-4 > Chersky-267. The sequence goes on along the minus strand of JANMQO010000340.1, from coordinate 275 downwards.
GACACGATGAGCGTCTTGCCGCGCTCGCGCATCTCGAGCAGGGCGGCGCGCAGAATCGCCGTGCTGACCGGGTCGAGGCCGGAGAACGGCTCGTCCATGATCAGCACCGCCGGATCGTGGACGATCGCGGCGATGAACTGGATCTTCTGCTGGTTGCCCTTGCTCAGCTCGTCGGTCCGTCGGCCGGCCGCATCGGGAATGCGCAGCCGCTCCAGCCATTCGCCGATCGTGCGCAGCGCGTCGGTCCGGCTCACGCCGTACAGGCCGGCGAAGAA
>JANMQO010000324.1:0-6316 GCA_031370565.1 Chloroflexota bacterium | reverse complement strand
CGCTCGCCGCTCGCCCGGTCCGCCACGGCGTACTTCAGCTCGATCTCGATCGGGCGCTGCACCGTCATGCCCGAGGATCCATGGAGCCCGTGCCGGCTCCCGGTCGGTGCGGCGCGGTCAGCTCGCGAACGCTCTCGAGCGCGATGAGGCGCATGGCCGCGAACGTGTCGACCGTGCCCGCCTGCCCGGTGAGCTGCTCGGTACGCCGCCATCTCCCATCGGCCGCCAGCTGCCACGAGCGGCGATCGTCGGCCAGCATGATCGCGATCGTCTCGGCCAGGCGGGCGCGCAACTCGAAATCCTCGATGGGCACGACCGCCTCCACCCGCCGGTCCAGGTTGCGCTCCATGAGGTCCGCCGAACCGATATACCACTCGGGCTGCCCGCCGTTGAAGAAGCCGAAGATCCGCGAATGCTCGAGGAACTCACCGACGATCGAGCGGACCCGGACCCGCTCCGACAGTCCGGGCACGCCCGGCCGGACGGAGCAGATCCCGCGCACGATCAGCTCGACGTCGACGCCGGCCTGACTGGCCCGGTAGATCGCCTCGACCGAGGCCGGATCCACGATGGCGTTGCACTTGAACACGATCCGCGCCTCGCGCCCTGCCCGGGCACAGTCGATCTCGCGCTCGATGAGCTCCAGGATCCGGGAGCGCAGGCTGTGCGGTGCCACGAGCAGCCGTCGGAACTCGCGCTGGCGGGACAGTCCGGTCAGGACGTTGAACAGGTCTGTCGCGTCCGCCCCGAGTTCCGGTCGGCACGACAGCAGCCCGATGTCCGTGTATAGCCGGGCCGTCTTCGGGTTGTAGTTGCCCGTCCCGATGTGCACGTAGCGGCGCAGCAGGGAGCCCTCCCGGCGCACCACCAGAGCGACCTTGGAGTGGGTCTTCAGTCCGACCAGCCCGTACACCACGTGGGCGCCGGCCTGCTCCAGCTTGCGCGCCCAGACGATGTTCGCCTCCTCGTCGAAGCGGGCCTTGATCTCGACCAGGACGACGACCTGCTTGCCCCGTTCCGCCGCCCGGATGAGGTCCTGGACGATGGGCGAATCGCCCGAGGTCCGGTACAGGGTCATCTTGATCGTGAGCACCTCGGCATCCTGGGCGGCCTGGGCGACGAACCGCTCCACTGACGCCCCGAACGACTCGTACGGGTGGTGGACGAGGATGTCGCCGGCCCGGATGGCGGCGAAGGTGTCCGCCGGCTCGTCTTCATCGGGCGGCACCAGGCGGGCCGGGACGACCGGGGTCCAGGCGGGCACCTGGAGATCGGGGCGGTCGAGTCCGGCGATGTCCCACAGGCCGGTCAGGTCAAGCATGCCGCTGACGTCGTAGCAGTCGTCCTCGGTCAGGCCGATCCCCTCGAGCAGGATCCTGCGGGTAGCCGGGGGCATGCTGCGCTCGATCTCGAGCCGTACGGCCTCGCCGAACCGGCGCCGTCGGAGCTCCTCCTCGATGGCCAGGAGCAGGTCGTCCGCCTCATCCTCCTCGATCGCCAGGTCGGCGTTGCGGGTCACCCGGAAGAGGTGCGCGTCGGTGATCTCCATGCCGCTGAACAGCGCGTCGAGGTTGTTGGTGATGACCTGGTCGAGCAGGACATACGTGTTGGGCTCGACCTCCATGAGCCGGGGCAGCACCGCCGGCACCTTGACCCGGGCGAACCGGCGCTCGCCGGTCTCCGGCACCCGCAGGCCGACCGCGATTGACAGGCTGAGCGTGCTGATATAGGGGAACGGATGGCCGGGGTCGACGGCCAGCGGGGTGAGCACCGGGAAGATTTCGTCGAGGAACCGCTCCCGCAGGCGGGCATGGTGCTGCGTGAGTCGACCGTACTTGACGATCGAGATGCCCTGGTCTGCCAGGGCCTTGCGTAGGTCGGCGAAGGCGGCCGCATGGTCGGCGACCTGGCGCTGGACTTCCGGCCGGATGCGGGCCAGCTGTTCGGCCGCGGACAGGCCGTCGGGCGAGAGCCGGGCAGATCGTGCGGCTGCCTGTTGCTTCAGTCCCGCGACCCGGACCTGGAAGAACTCGTCCAGGTTGCCGGCGAAGATGGCCAGGAACTTGACCCGTTCCAGGAGTGGGTTGCGCTGATCCACGGCCTCGTGCAGGACGCGGGCGTTGAAGTCGAGCCAGGACAGCTCGCGGTTGATGTAGCGCAGGGCCGCGTCCGACGTCGCCGCGGGGCGCGTGCGCCGGGAGCGCGATCCAATCCGGGCGGGTCTGGCAGCCGACATCGAAGGCGGCTCAGCCCGCTCCGCCGGTGTGGGCGGCGTGGTCGCGCCGACCGATCGAACTGCGACCCTCGGCGCTGCGGCGGGCGGTGCACTCGTCACACGGGCACATGTCGCGGAGCACGGCAAAGGTGTAGTAGCCGGTGTGGTGACCGTCACCCCAGGTCGGCGCGACGGCGTACTGGCCGACGAGCTCCAGGTCGGTCAGTCGAGTCTGTTCCGGGCTGAGCGTCGGTGCGGCATCGAGCCAACCGGGCATGCCCGCCTCGCCGCGGCAGAACGCGCAGGGACAGAGCCAGCGCAGGGTGATGACGTCGTAGGTCGTGAGGTGGCCGTCGCGCCACTCGATCTGCAGGGTCCCGAACGAGCGATCCGCATGGATCCGCGCCGGAGCGATGGAATCGGCAGGCGACGCGGGGCGCTCGGTGGTCATGGCGCTGATTGTAGTGCCGTTCGAGGCGACGACCTTCAGGCGACACGATGACCTGCGGCGAAGGCGACGGCGCCGCGCGGCCACGCAGCCGCCACGCACGCAGGTACGGCCGCCACGCCCGACCGGCGACTCCCGGATGGGTCGCTTCGGCGCCGGACGTCCGTCGGGGCGACAATGGTCGCGATGCCCGGACCGACCACAGCCCCCACCGTCGATGACAGCCAGCTCCCCGACGCGCACGGCCTGACGATCGCCCAACTCAGCGACCGACTCGGGGTCAATCCCGCGCTCGGGCTGGCCACCGAGGAAGCCGAGCGGCGCGCGGCCACGCTGGGCCGCAACGCCCTCGACGCGGCGGAATCGGAGCCGGTCTGGCGGATGGTCCTCGAGGCGGCGACCGAGCCGTTCGTCGTGCTTCTGGCTATCGCCGGCAGCCTGGCCGTCCTGCTCGGCGAGGTGCGCGACGGGCTGCTCATGCTCATCGCGCTCGTCCCGATCGTCGGCGCCGATGTCGTCACCGAGTACCGCGGCGAGCGCGCGCTCGAGGCACTGCGCACGGCCAGCGCCCCATCGGCCCGCGTGCGTCGGTCGGGCACGGTGGCCGACCTGCCGGCGGACCAACTCGTTCCGGGCGATGTCGTCCTGCTCCGGACCGGCGACGTCGTCCCGGCCGACCTGCGCCTGTGGCGCGCGGAGCGGCTGCTCCTGGACCGGAGCCTGCTGACCGGGGAGTCCGTGCCGGAACCCGGTCGAGTGGAGCCAGACCCGCCGGATGCCTCGCTCAGCGGACGCCGCTCGATCGCCCAGGCCGGCACCAGCATCGTCGGCGGGCGAGGGGAGGGGATCGTCGTGGCCATCGGGGCAGCGACGGAAGTCGGTCGGATCGCCGGGGGCCTGGCCGGCCGAGAGCGTCGCCGCTCGCCGCTCCAGCTCGAACTCGATCGGCTGGTCCGGATCCTCCTGGTGGTGGCCATCGCGCTCATCGCGATCACGACGCTGAGCGGTTTCCTGCGCGGCCGGACCGCGGGCGAGAACGTGCTGGCCGGGATCTCCGCCGCGATCGCGGCGATTCCCGAGGAGCCGCCGATCCTGCTGGCGGTCATCCTGGGCCTGGGTGCGTATCGGCTGCTCAAACGTGGTGTCCTCGTCCGGCGCCTGAACGCCGAAGAAACGCTGGGCGCCGTCGATCTCATCGTCACGGACAAGACCGGCACGCTCACGCTCAACCGGCTCGACGTCGCCACCGTCCGCGATCTCGACGGACCGGTGGGCGACGATGATCGCCGACGGGACCTCCTGGTCGACGCCCTGCGGGCCGAGGACGACGCCTGGCAGCTGGACGATGGCGTGCTGCCCGGATCGTTCACCCTGGCTCTCTCCCGGGCTGTGGCGGAGCTCGGCGGGGTCGTGACGCTCGCTCGGGACGAGTTGCTCGAAGCGTCGCCGGCCGGCGACGGCGATGCGATCGCGTGGACCCGGGCGCGTCGTGGCGGCCGGGTGGAGGAGCTCGCGCTCGGGGCGCCGGAGGCGGTGCTGCGGCTGGCACTTGCCGGGGATTCGGCTGCTGCGGTCGGCTCAGAAGCGGCGCCTGGCCCGGCCGCGGCGCTCGGTTCGGGCGTGGCGCAGCCTTCAGCCGTTGGCGCGGAGGCGGCCGAATGGCGCGCTCGTATCGACGCCGGCGCCCGGAGCGGGGAGCGGCTCCTCCTGCTCGCCGGCCGGCTCGACGATGAACCGTGGCGCGTCCGAGCCCTGGTCGGCTTCGCCGATCCGCTCCGCGCCGGGGCGGGGGATGCCCTCGAGCAGGCCCGACTGGCGGGCATCCGGACGCTCATCGTGACCGGCGACCATCCCCTGACTGCGGCGGCCGTCGGCCGGGCGGCCGGGCTCGATGTCGATCGGGTGGTGACCGGCGACGAGCTTGCCGGCTGGGACGACGAGCGACTGGCCCGAGAGCTCGGCGATCTGCACATCGTGGCCCGCTCGACGCCGGATCAGAAGCGGCGGATCGTCCAGGTGGCCCGCCGGACGGGCCGGATCGTGGCGGTCACCGGCGACGGCGTGAACGACGCGCCCGCGCTCCACGGGGCGGACGTCGCGGTGGCGATGGGCAGCGGGACGGCCGTGGCCAAGGAGGCTGCCGATCTCGTCCTCGGCGACGACGCCTTTGCCACGCTGATCTACGGGATCGGCCAGGGCCGGAAGATCGTCGACAACGTGCAGAAGGGCCTCGTCTTCCTCATCTCGACCCACGTCGCACTGCTCGGCTTCATCCTCATCGCGACCCTGGCCGGGTTCGACCAGCCGCTCCTGCCGATCCAGATCCTGTGGCTAGAGCTGTTCATCGACCTGTCCACCTCGGTCGCCTTCGAGCGCGAGCCGGCCGAGCCGGACCTCATGACTCGCCCGCCGCGCACCGCCCGGAAGCCGCTCCTGACCAATGGGCTGCTGGTCCGGATCCTTCTTGCCGGCGGCTACAGCGCGGTCGCTGCCCTGTACCTCATGGCCAGTCACGGCGGCGGGCTCGAGCATGCCCGCTGGCTGGCGTTCACGGCGCTGGTCGTGGGCCAGGCCGTCCGGGCCTACGCCAACCGGAGCATCCGCGAGCCGGTCAGCCGCCTCCGCCCCAACGGGTTCCTGGTCGCTGCCTGCCTGTTCGTCGTGGCCGTCCAGTTCCTTATGCCGTACGTCTCGCCGCTCGCCTCGGCGTTCCGGGCCTCACCGCTCGATCCCCTCGACTGGGCGCTGGTCGCCCTCATCGCGCTCCTCCCGGCCGTCCTCGCCGAGACGATCCGCCGGGTTCGCCCCGGTACGACCTGGGTGGCGTAGTGTCGCCGAGCGGGCGCTGGACCGGTTCGGGCGGTGCCGCTCCTGCCGTTAGACCGTTGCGCGACGGGGGCGCTGCAGCCATGATCACAGGGACGGTGAGCGGCGACTCACCGTCCGCAGTACGAGGGAGTCGTGATGCTTCAGAATCGGACTGGGAGGCGCGCCTTGGTCTTCACGGCGAGTCTCGCCGGTGTGAGTCTCCTAGTCGTGCTCGTGGCGCTGTGGTCTGGCCGACTGACCCCGTTGGCGGACCCAAGCCTGAGCTACCCGCAGTTTCTGTCGGAAGTCAAGGCCGGTCGCGTCGATAGGATCGCTCAGACGGGCAACATCCTCGTGGTGGCACTCGGCGATGAGCGGTTCGTGGTCGCTGTTCCCAGCGGTGTGGACGTCCAGGCCGACGTGCTCTCCGTCTTCACGCCACGAACGTCACGTCCCGCCGTCTACTACGTCAAGACGGATCCAGGCGCGAGCTGGCTTGGCATAGCCCTAGCCGGGCTTCTCCCGGCGGCATTGGTATTGGGCCTCGCGATCTGGGTTCGTGCAGCTCATCGGTTCTCGTCGACCTGAAGCCTCTTTCGACCGCGCTCGGTCCGTGACAACGAAGGCGTACGACGTTGGCCCTCCGTCACGCCACGGACGGTTCAGCCGCCGCTTCAGCCGCTCCATCGGGTTGGAGCGGATCTTGTCTCGTCGGGAAGCCGGCCGTGGTCGGCTCCCGGGACTCGCAGGCGTCGGTGGTGACGTCGATGGTCTCGTGCCGGATCGCCGCGCTCGGTACGCCATGGCGCCGGACGCCCGCGAGCTGGGCGACTGCCGTCAAATTG
>JANMQO010000302.1:0-14569 GCA_031370565.1 Chloroflexota bacterium | reverse complement strand
GGCGGACCGTCGGATGAGCGCCGCCGTAGCGCGATCCGTTTCCGCGGATGCCGTCCAGGGGCGGAGCGCTGGGCGTCTCGACAAGGGTCGCGTCGGTCGCCTGTGGCTGCCGGAGCTCACGCCGGTCCAGTCGGCGCTGATCGAGGCCGTCGCCTACGGCGATGTCTTCGACCACCCGCTGACGATGGCCGAGATCCATCGTCAGCTCCCGATCCGGGCCAGCCTGCGAGACGTCGAGTTCGCCCTGGCGGAGCCGGGTCTGGCCGACTTCGTCCACGTCGTCGACGGATTGGTCATGTTGGCGGGCCGGGAGTCGCTGCCGGCCGTGCGGCGCCGTCGAGCCGCCGCGTCACGTCGGCTCTGGCCACAGGCGATCCGCCTGGGTCGGCTCGTCGGCACGCTGCCCTTCGTGCGGATGGTGGCGATCACCGGTTCGCTGGCGGTGGATGCGGCCGAGTCGGATGCGGACGTCGACCTGTTCCTGGTGACGGACACAGGACGGCTGTGGCTCAGTCGGGCGCTGACGATGGGTGTCGTTCGGGCGGCGGCCGTCGGCGGGCTGCGGCTGTGCCCGAACTACCTCGTCGCGGACAGCGCTCTCGAACTCGACGACCGCAGCCTGTACACCGCCCACGAGCTGCTCCAGATGGTCCCGGTCGTGGGCCTGTCGGTCCATGCCGAGCTGGTCCGGCGCAACCGCTGGTCCGCCGCGTTCCTGCCCAACAGCCGCGGGCAGGCCGCGCGGGGAGCGACCTCGCCCGGCCTGCCCGATCGGATCGTGCGGCAGCTGCTGGAGCGGCTGCTGCGCTCGTCTCTGGGAGACCGGCTGGAGCGCTGGGAGATGACCCGCAAGATCGCGCGGCTATCGGCGCTGTCGCGCTCCACCGAGCTCCGCTATGACGCAGCCTGCTGCAAGGGTCACGCCGATGAGCATGGCCGCCGGATCCTGGCCGCCTTCGACGATCGTGTCGTGCGACTGAACGGGCGACGCTGATGGCCCGCGTGCTCCTCGGCCAGTCCTACTTCCTGCGCTTCGACCCGAAGCTTCTGGCGGCGATGCAGCCCTACCCGCCGCTCGGGACCTTGTACGCGGCGGCCTGTCTGCGCGAGCAAGGCCACGTGGTCAGCCTGTTCGACGCGATGCTGGCCGATTCGGAAGATGGCTGGGCCGCGGCCATCGACGTGCAGCGTCCCGACTACGCGGTGCTCTACGAGGACAGCTTCAACTACCTGTCCAAGATGTGCCTGCTGGCCATGCGGGAGGCGGCCCTGCGGATGCTCGCCCTGGCACGTGCCCGAGGCTGCGTCACCATCGTGTGCGGCAGCGACGCCACCGACAATGCGGCGCGCTACCTGGCCGGCGGCGCAGACGTGGTCATCGTGGGCGAGGGCGAGATTACCCTGGCGGCGGTGCTCGAGGCGGGGGTCCGGCCGGGCGGGCCATCGCTGGCCGAGATCCCTGGCCTGGCCTTCCATGACGCAGACGGTCGACTGGTGGAAACGGGCCGCCGGCCGAGCATGCGTGACCTGGATGCGCTGCCGCCGCCGGCCTGGGACCTCATCGACATGGAGCGCTATCGAGCCGCCTGGGCACAGCACGGCCGATTCTCCATGAACGTGGCCACCACCCGCGGCTGTCCGTTCCATTGCAATTGGTGCGCCAAGCCGATCTGGGGCCAGCGCTACGCCGTGCGCAGCCCCGAGGCCGTCGCGTCGGAGATGGCCTGGCTGCAGCGGGTCCACGGAGTCGATCACATCTCCTTCGTGGACGACATCCTGGGACTCAAGCCGGGCTGGCTGGAGACCTTCGCCAGGCTGGTCCGTGCGCAGGAGGTGCTGCTCCCGTTCAAGTGCCTCAGCCGGGCGGACCTGCTGCTGCGCGACGGCGAGGTGGAGGCGCTCCGAACCGCGGGCTGCGAGATGGTCTGGATGGGCGCCGAATCGGGGTCGCAGAAGATCCTCGACGCCATGGACAAGGGCACCCGGGTCGAGCAGATCGTGGAAGCCGCGCGGCGCCTGCGCGAAGCGGGAATTCGGTTCGGCTTCTTCCTGCAGTTCGGCTATCCGGGCGAGGACCGGGCTGACATCGAGGCGACTCGCCAGCTGGTCCTGCGCTGCCTGCCTGACGACATCGGGATCTCGGTCTCTTATCCGCTGCCGGGCACGCCGTTCTTCGCGCGCGTCCAGGCCGATCTCGGCCCCCGGCGCAACTGGCAGGACTCGGCTGACCTGGCGATGCTCTACAGAGGGCCCTATTCGACCCGTTTCTATCGCCGACTCCACACGGCCATCCACAAGGAGTTTCGGTTGTACCGGGCCGCGGGCACGGCTGCGCTCGCGGCCCACCTGCGGCGGATCCTGGGCGGCTCGCGCGCTCGGCGGGACCTGGCCCGCGTCCGCGACGCGCTCACGCTGCCCTTCGATCGCGCCGTCCTGGCGGCCCTGGCTCGGCTGGAGCGGCCGCGTCCCGACCCGCGTGGCCGCACACCCGGCCCGGCCCGGCAGATCTGATGCCCGGCTCCCTGCCCCGTTCGCCGGATGCCCTGGGGGAGTCCCGGGCCTCTTCGCCCGATCGACCCGACACGCGCGGCGGATCGGTCGATCTCGACGCGATCGGGGTCGGATTCTCGCGCAAGGCGATGGCCTATGACGCGCGCCTGCGGACACACCCCGTCGATATCTGGGCGCGCGGGCAGATCCGCCGGCTCGTGGTGGATGCGCTCCGGCCCGGCGCGGCAATCCTCGAAATCAACGCCGGGACAGGCGCAGACGCCGCCTACCTTGCCGCGCTCGGCTTCCGCGTCCATGCCACGGATATCGCGGCAGGGATGGTGGCGGCGATCCGCCAGAAGATCGAGGCGACCAGATCGCCCGAGTCGTTCACGGCGGAGATCCGGGCCTACAGCCAGCTGGCGGGCGTGCCGGGCGCTCCGTACGACCTTGTCCTGTCCAACTTCGGCGGTCTGAACTGCACGGACTCGCTGGGCCCGGTCGCACGGGGGATCGCGGGCGTGCTCAGATCCGGTGGGCTGGCAGTGCTCGTGGTCATGCCGCCGCTGTGTCCCTGGGAGCACGTCCAGATCCTGCGCGGTCACCGGGCAACCGCCACCCGGCGCTGGCGTCGAGGCGGCGTCCTGGCCAACATCGAGGGCGTCGGGGTCCGGACGTGGTACCACCCACCAGGCCGGGTGGCGGCGGCCTTCGGGCCCGACTTCCGGGTGCGAGAGATCCGGAGTCTGTGCCTCTTCGCACCGGCCCTCCTGCTCGAGCGCTTCCCGCTTCGCCATCCGCGCCTGACCAGGCTGGGGATGAGGCTCGACGAACGCCTCGGCGGGCTTTGGCCGTTCCGGGCGATGGGCGACTTCTGCGTGATCACTCTGGAGTATCGTCCGCGCCGACCGCCTCGATGACCGTCACGGCGATTCGCTTCGCATGGGTGCGCGCGGTACCGGCCAGTGTGGTCGCGCTGGGCATGCGTGCGGCCGCGATGGCGGCCTGGGCGGTGGCCGGTATCGTCGTCGCCCGGGCGCTGCCCGTGTCCGATCGAGGCGCCTACGCCCTGACGATCCTGGTTGCATCGGTCCTGCTCGCCCTGCTCACGGGGGTTGCCGCGGCGGCCGGCCAGGCGGTCCTCCGTCACGGCCTGGCTCCGGGGGTCGCCGTGGCGGCCGCCGGCTGGGCTGGTCTGCTGGCAATGGGCTCGTGGCTCGGGCTCGGCCTGGCCCTGGCTGGATCGCAGGCTGGTCTCCTGAGCGCGGCCTGCGTCGTCGCCGCGATGAGCGCGCCAGCCGTCGGTCTGCGGTCGGCCATCGGCGCCGTGGCACTCGCCCGTGAGCGGGCCTGGTTGTTCAATCTGGCGACCCACGGTCCGGCCTTCGCGACCGTCGCCCTCCTGGTAGCGCTGCTCGCCGCGACGGGCCGCCTGTCGGTGGCGGGGGCCGTTGCCGCCTGGCTCATCGCCCAGTACGGCGCCTTGGTGGCGGTGGCCGTCCTGGCTCCGGACTGGCTTGTCGAGGCCGTGCACAGCGGTCGCCGTGGGGTGGCGGCGCTGGGCGCGCTGCGGGGCTTTGCGCTGCCGGCCGGTGCGATCGCCGTCGTCGCTGTGCTCAACTCGCGCGTCGATCTGCTCATCGTGGGCACGGTCGCGGGCCGGACGGCTGCCGGCCTCTACGCCAGCGCCAACTCGATCCTGGACGTGCTGGGTGCGGCCGGGATCGCGATTTCGGTGAGCCTGTACGGACGGATCGGCGGCTCGTCGGCCGGGCAGGCTGCCGCGCTGACTGCGGTAGGCGCCCGCCAGGCGTTCGTGGCGGTGGCCGTGCCGGCGTCGCTGTTCGCATTCGTCGCTCCGCAGGCCCTCGTCTTCCTGTTCGGCTCGGCCTACCTGCCGGCGGCGGCAGCGGTGCGGGTCATGTGCCTGGCCGCGGTGCTGCTCGCACCGCAGACCGTCCTGACGACCTACTTCGTCGTCCAACGTGGCCGTCCTGCCATCGCCCTCGCTCTGGCGGGGCTGTCGGTCACGATCGAAGCGGGCCTGGCGCTTCTGCTCGTGCCGGCGATCGGCATCGTCGGCGGCGCGTGGGCGAGCGTGGCAGCCTATGGCCTGACGCTGGCCGTGCTGCTGCTCCTGTTTCGACGGACCGTGCAGGGTCCGTCGCGATGAAGGTGACCCTGGTCCACGACTCGTTCCTGTGCGTCGGCGGCGGTGAACGGGTTGCGGCACAGCTGGCCGATCTCTTTCGCGATGCGCCGATCTACGTGGGCGCCCAGCGGGCCGAGGCGTTGCCAAGCTCGATCCGTGGCCGGGAGCTGCGCAGCACGTTTGCCCAGCCGCTGGTGGACCGAGGCATGCCGCTGACCGCCCTGGCCGGGTTGCTGCCGGCTGCCTTCGGACGGCTCGACCTGGCCGCTGCCGACGTCGTCGTGTCCAGTTCGGCCTCGTTCGCCCACCATGTCCGACCGCCGACGTCGGCCGTGCACCTGTGCTATTGCCACACGCCGCCGGGGTTCCTGTGGGAACCGGACGACTACTTCCACGGGCGCCCGGCAGATCGCCTGATCCTGTCCCCCGCACTGGCCATCCTGCGTCGGCTGGACTGCGCCGCGGCGCGGCGGGTGGATCTCTACGTCGCCAACTCCGAGCACATCGCGGCTCGCATCCGGCGTGTCTACGGACGAGAAGCGACGGTCGTCTATCCGCCGGTCGACACGCTGGCGTGCAGACCCTCGACCGAGCGGTCGGAACGCTTTCTCGTCGTGTCGCGGCTGCGCAACCACAAACGGATCGATCTGGCCATCGAGGCGGCCAACCGGTACGGGCTGGGGCTGGACGTCATCGGCGAGGGTCCAGAGCTGGCCTCGCTGCGTCGCCTGGCCGGTCCGACCGTCCGGTTCCTCGGCCCACTGTCGGACGAGGCGGTTCGAGGCGCGATGGCTCGCGCTGTCGGGGTGGTGGTGCCCGCCAGGCAGGACTTCGGGATGACCCTCGTCGAGGCGCAGGCGAGCGGCCGGCCACCGATCGCACTGGGCGTCGGTGGGGCCACCGAGATCGTGCGCGATGGCGTCACTGGCTTCCTGTTCACCGAGCCGACGCCCGAATCGCTGGCGACCGCGATGGCTCGGGCCGCGGACCAGCCGCTCAATGCGGACGCGCTTGTCGGCTCGGCGGCGCGGTTCAGCGTCGCGGTCTTCCGGGCAGCGATCACGGGGCTCGTTGCGGCAGCGGCCGACCGTCGAGTCGAGTCGATCGAAGGGACGCTCGACCGGGCGGATCGTCAGGAGGGACCGGATCGTGCCGCCTGACCCGCGGGTGCTGCCCGCCGCCCCTGGCACCGCGCCCGCTCGCGGGGCGACGCCGCGCGTCGGGACCGTCGGACCCGTCGGGACCGCGGCGGTCATGCGACGCCTGGCGCGGTGGGCCTTGGGGGCGGTCATCGTGCTCAGCCCGGTCCGAGCCCAGGTCGTGCTCGTCGCTCGACCGATCGGGCAGGTCTACGGCGGCTACACGGATATCGTGCTGTCGGCCAGCGATGTCGCCGTCCTGCTGACCCTCGGCCTGTGGCTGGCCAGTCTCGTGCTGCAGCCGCGAACTCTCTCGTTCGGACCCGCCTTCCTGCGCTGGCCGCTGGTCGCCCTGCTCCTCCTGGTCTGGGTCGGCGTGCCGTCGTCGGTCGATCCCACACTGACGGCATACAACGGCGTGCGGCTCGTCCTCCTGGCAGCCCTGGCGTTGTACGTCCACAACGAGATCGACCGGATCGCTCGGCTGGCCGGCCCGCTCGCTGTCATGATCGCCATCCAGGCCGTGGTCGGGATCGGCCAGGTGGTGAGCCAGCGCTCGCTCGGGCTGGGCCTGCTGGGCGAGCTCGGCCTGGATCCGCTGGTGCGCGGCACGAGTGTCGTCGTCTCGGCTGGCGGCGAGCGACTGCTGCGGGCATACGGCCTGAGCGACCACCCGAATATCCTGGGTGGCCTCCTCGCCTTCGCCCTGCTGCTGCTGGCCGTCGGCCTGGGGCGTGCCCGGGCCGCGCAGCTCATGACCGGCTCGGTCGTCTGGGCACTGGGGGCACTCGCCCTGCTGCTCACGTTCTCGCGGTCCGCCTGGGCTTCCCTGGCCGTCGGGCTGGTCGTGGCCGTGGCGATGCTTGCCCGGCGGCGGGATCGGCCCGCCCTGCGGCGCTGGATCGGAGTCAGCCTGGGGGCGGGCCTGGTGTGCGCCGCGTTCCTCGCGCCGTACGCACGGTTCCTGGCGGTGCGCGCCGAGCTGCCCAACGATCCTGTCCCGGCCGAGGTCATGTCGCTCGGCGGTCGGTCGGTCCTGGCGCGCCTGACGAACGAGGTCTTCGTCGCGCATCCACTGCTCGGTGTCGGGCTCGGCGGGTTGCCGGAGGCGATGCTGACCGCCGACCGCGCGCTGCCGATCGACTACCAGCCCGCCCACCTGGTCCTGCTCGATGCGGCAGCCGAGATCGGCGTGTTCGGCGCGCTGAGCTACGCGGTCGTCCTCATCGCCCCGTGGATCGCGCTCTGGCGCCAGCGCGCCCGCTGGACCCGCGAGCTGGCTGGAGCCTCGGCTGCGCTGGCGGCGATCAGCGTAGTCGGCCTGTTCGATTACTACACCTGGACCTTCAGTCCCGGCCGAATCTGGGCCTGGCTGTTGCTTGGGCTATGGGCGACGGCCTATTCCAGCGCGCGGCTCGGCTCGGCCGATGCTTGACCTGCTGTTCGTGCCCGCCGCGCTGCTCTATCTGGCGATCCTGCTGGCTCTGTTCGTGTTCGGGCTCAACTTCCTGTACCTGACCTGGGTCGCGCTCCGATCCTCAACCGAGACGCCGCGCTCGGTGACGCCAGTGGACTGGCCGGCGGTGACCGTGCAGTTGCCCATCTTCAACGAGCTGTATGTGGCCGAACGGCTGGTGGCCGCTGCCGTCGCGCTCGACTATCCGTCCGGCAAACTGGAGATCCAGGTGCTCGACGACTCGACCGACGAGACGGTCGCGCTCATGGCCGTGGCCGTCGCTCGCTGGCGTGCAGCGGGCGTGGACATCCGGCACGTTCGACGGGGCGCCCGGACCGGTTACAAGGCCGGGGCCCTGGCCTACGGTTTGCAGCTTGCCCAGAGCGAACTCGTGGCGCTGTTCGACGCCGACTTCGTGCCGCCCAGCGACTTCCTCCGGCGCGCGGTGCCGGTCCTGCTGGCCGACCCGGGCCTGGCCTTCGTGCAGGCGCGCTGGGGTCACATCAATCCGGCGTTCTCCGTGCTCACCCGCCTGCAGGCGCTGGCCATCGACGGGCACATGGCCATCGAACAGTTCGCTCGCTGGCGGGCCGGCCAGTGGTTCAACTTCAACGGAACCGCCGGGCTGTGGCGCTCCGCGGCCCTGGTCGACGCCGGGGGCTGGAGCCACCAGACGCTGACCGAGGACCTGGATATCTCGTACCGAGCGTTCCTGCGCGGCTGGCGCGCGGCGTTCCTGCGCGACCTCGAGTGCCCGGCGGAGGTGCCGGTCAGCTTCAACGCCTACCGGCGCCAGCAGCACCGCTGGGCCCGCGGCAGCTTCGAGTGCGCCATCCGGCACCTGCCCGCGGTGTGGCGCAGTCCGGCCGGGATCGCCCGCCGGTTGCAGGCCACCCTGCATCTGCTGGGCTACTCGATCCACCTGCTGCTCCTGGCCCTCTCGCTGCTCTATCCGGTGCTGCTGGTTGTCTCGGAGCGCTATCCGGCGGTCCTCTCACTGTTCGGCGTGATCACGGTGTTCAACCTGACGGCACTTGCCCCCGCGGTGTTGTTCGCCGCCGCGCAGCGCGAGCTGGGCCGCCGCTGGTGGCGGACCCTGCCCGGTACCCTGCTGCTGACGGTGCTGGGCACGGGCATGATGGTGAACACGGCCCGGGCGGCCTGGCAGGCGCTGCGCAATCTTCCGGCCGAATTCGAGCGCACTGCCAAGTTCGGCCTGGGCCCTGCCCGGGTGGAGTGGCTGCACCTGCGCTACCAGCCGGCCATGGATCCCATTGTCCTGGTCGAGGCCCTGCTCGTCACGCTCAATCTGGGAACGAGCCTGGTGGCGCTCAGTCGCGGCTCCTGGGCGATCGCGTTCTACGCCGGTTTGTTCGCCACGGGACTGTCGTTCAGCGTCGGGCTGACCGTTCGCCAGGGCTGGCAGGGCGTGCGTCTCGGCGCGCGCACCCGGGCCGCACTCCGGCCGCGCTCAAGCCTCGCCCAGCGCGACCAGCCGACGGAGCACGGCCGGCAGGATTCCGCCGTGGCTGTAGTAGTCGACCTCGATCGGCCCATCGAGCCGCGCGATCACGCTGAATTGCTGTTCCCGGCCGTCGTCCTCGCGGGCCCGCACGGACAAGCTCGCACGCGGGGCGATGCCGCCGGCCAGGCCCTCGATGGTGTACGTCTCGCGCCCGGTCAAGCCCAGCGACGCGGCGCTCTGGCCGGGCAGAAACTGGAGCGGCAGGACGCCCATGCCGACCAGGTTGGAGCGGTGGATCCGTTCGTAGCTCTCGGCCAGGACCGCCCGGACGCCGAGCAGGCGGGTACCCTTGGCCGCCCAGTCGCGGGATGACCCTGAGCCATATTCGCGGCCGGCGATGACCAGCAGTGGCACGCCTGCTGCCGCATAGCGCTGGGCCGCGTCGTAGATGAAGCAGGTCTCGCCATCCGGCAGGTGGACGGTATACGGGCCCTCGCGATCGTCGACGAGCCGGTTGCGCAGGCGGATGTTGGCGAACGTGCCCCGGATCATCACTTCGTGCTGGCCGCGCCGGGCGCCGTACGAGTTGAATTCCAGCGGCCCGACCCCGCGCGCCTGAAGCCACTGGCCGGCGGGCGATCCGGGGGCAATGGATCCGGCCGGCGAGATGTGATCGGTGGTGACTGAGTCGCCCAGCACTGCCAGCGCTCGCGCGCCGACAATGTCGCTGACCGGCTCGGGTTCCGCGCGCAGCCCATCGAGGAAGGGCGGTCGGGCGATGTACGTCGAAGCCGCATCCCAGGCGAACCGGTCGCCCTGTGGCACCGGCAGCGCCTGCCAGCGCTCATCACCCTCGAATACGGAGGCATAGGTCGCCTGAAAGAGGGCCGGAGAGATCGATGCGCCGATGACCGAGCGGATCTCCTCGGCGTCCGGCCACAGGTCGGCCAGGAAAACGGGTTGACCGGCACGATCGTGGCCCAGCGGTTCCGTGGTCAGGTCGATGTCGACCCGTCCGGCCAGGGCGAAGGCGACGACCAGCGGCGGTGAGGCCAGGTAGCTGGCCCGGACGAGCGGGTGGATGCGACCCTCGAAGTTGCGGTTGCCGGAGAGCACCGCGGCGACCACCAGGTCGTGCTCCTCGACCGCCTGGGCAATCGGCGCGTCAAGCGGTCCGGAATTGCCGATGCAGGTGGTGCAGCCGTAGCCTGCCAGGGCGAACCCCAGGCTGGCCAGGGGAGTCATCAAGCCGGCTGCCTCGAGGTAGCCGGTGACGGCCTTCGAGCCGGGTGCCAGGGATGTCTTGACGGTCGAGGCGACGGTCAGCCCGCGGGCGACGGCGTTGCGGGCGAGCAGCCCGGCCCCGACCATGACGGTCGGGTTGGAGGTGTTCGTGCAGCTCGTGATGGCCGCGATGGCGACCGAACCGGAGCGGATGGTGACGCTCCGTCCATCCAGCTCGAAGGCGACCGGGTCGGCCGCGCCGTCCGTCGGCCCGCCCTCGGCGTCCATGCGGGCCTGGCCGGCCGTGGGCACCGTCTGCGGAAAGGCGCTCCGGAAGTTCTCGGGAAGCGCGGCCAACGGGGTTCGATCCTGAGGCCTGCGCGGGCCGGCCAGGGACGGTTCCACGCTGGCCAGGTCGAGTTCGAGCAGGTCGTCGAAGTCGGGCCCGGGACCAGGTTGGCGCCACAGGCCCTGGACCCGCGCATAGCGCTCGACCAGGCGCACGAGCGACTCAGGTCGGCCGGTCAGGCGAAGGTAGGCGAGCGTCTCGTCGTCGATCGGGAAGAGCGTCGAGGTCGCTCCGAACTCCGGGCTCATGTTGGCGATCGTGGCCCGGTCGGCCAGGGCCAGCGTGGCCAGCCCGTCCCCGGCGAACTCGACGAACGCGCCGACCACCCCGAACGTGCGCAGCAGCTCGGTCACGACCAGTACCAGGTCGGTCGCCGTGGAGCCCGTGGGCAGCTGGCCATGCAGGCGCACCCCGACAACCCGTGGCATCGGCTGGTAGAGGGGCTGGCCGAGGAGTACCGCCTCCGCCTCGATCCCGCCGACCCCGTAGCCCAGCACGCCCAACCCGTTGATCATGGTTGTGTGCGAGTCGGTCCCGACCAGGGTGTCCGGGAAGGCGACCGGCCCGAACCCGTCGTCGCGCGTGGTCACGACCGTGGCCAGGAACTCCAGGTTCACCTGGTGGACGATGCCGGTCCCCGGCGGCACCACCCGCAGGTCGCGGAAGGCACCCTGGGCCCAGCGCAGCAGTTGGTAGCGCTCGCCGTTGCGCTCGTACTCGCGCTCCACGTTGAAGGCGAAGGCGCCCGGCGTGCCGAACCGATCGACCTGGACGGAGTGATCGATGACCAGGTCTGCCGGCACCAGCGGGTTGACCCTGGCCGGGTCGCCACCCAGCTCGGCCATGGCGTCGCGCAGGGCGGCCAGGTCGACCACGGCGGGGACCCCGGTGAAGTCCTGGAGGATGACCCGAGACGGCAGGAACGGGATCTCCACGTCGGCCCGGGAGCCCGGCCGCCAGGCCGCCAGTGCCGTCACGTCCTCGACTCGCACGATCCCCCGGCCCGCGTGCCGCAGGGCGTTCTCCAGGAGCACCTTGACGGTCATCGGGAGTCGCTCGAGAGCGATCCCGTGCGGCTCGAGGGCAGCCAGGCGGTAGTAGTCGGGCAGGCCGTCGCCGAGACCCTCCCGGGCGCCGAATGGATCGTGGACGGACACGCTCTTCCTTTGCTGGCGGTCGCTAGACTCCGATGTCATGGAAGCGTACCGCGAACGATGAGGGCATGGCGGGAGTCGGAGGACGACAAGCGCGTGGAAGCGTTGCGCGCCGCCGGAGTGGAGCTCGATCCGCACGGTCACGCCCACCCACACCAGCACTCCGGGCCGGGCGAACCGCCGTTCATCGGGATCGTGGGGGCGGGGGCCGTCGGGACGGCGCTGGGTGTGGCGCTCAGCCGGGCTGGTTGGCGGATCAGCGCGGTCGCCAGTCGTGACCCGGGCCGGCGTGAGCGGTTGCGCGAGCTGGTCGGCGGTGCCCGGGCGTTCCCCGAGATCACACCGCTCCTCGATGAGGTCGAGTTGATCATCCTGACCGTGCCGGACGACGCCATCGTCCCGCTCGCCCAGAGCATCCGGCTGTACAGCGGCCAGGCCCTCATCCATACCAGTGGCGTCCTGGGCGCGGAAGCGCTCCAGCCGGCCATGGCAGCAGGGACCCAGATCGGCTCATTCCACCCACTCGTCGCGTTCGCCGATCTGGACCGTGCGCTGGCGGCTCTGCGCGGCGCGACCGTGGCCGTCGAGGGCGACGACCAGCTGGTCAGCCTGCTGGCCCGGATGGCCGATGCGATCGGTGCCACCGCCGTGCGCCTGTTGCCCGGCTCGAAGGCCGCCTACCACGCGGCAGCCGTGCTGGCAGCCGGCGGTTTCGTCGCGCTGCTCGACGCCATCGCCGAGTTGGGTCGGGTGGCGGGCCTTGACGAGGCCGGCTCGCTGGCCGTCTACGGTCGACTCATCGAGCAGACCCTGGGCAACGCCCGAGCACTCGGCATCGCCGGCGCACTGACCGGGCCCATGACCCGCGGCGACGTCGGCACGCTCGAGGCGCACCTGGCGGCGCTGGCGCTCCACGCCCCCGGCGCGCTGCCGCTCTACCGAGCCGCCGCCGAGCGCGAGATCGAACTGGCCGTGCTTCGGGGCGCGCTGGCACCGCCGGATGTCGAGCGGCTCCGAAACGCGCTTGCAAAGAACCCCTGACCGGGTAGGATTGCAGCCATGCAGCACTCCATCGCCGCCAAATACGCGGCTCGGCCGGCGCCGCGCTTCGCGCGGCCATCCGCGCGGGCGCAAGAGCGCCGACTGGGGCTTCGGGCCGGCGGCACATTCCGGGCCAGCCCGGCGCGAACCACCGTTCTGTGGCGGGCTGGTCTGGCGCCACTGCTGCAGCTGCGGGCCAGCTGGCGCTCGGTGCAGCCCGCTCGATCCGCGGCTCCTCGGAGCGGCAGCCTGCGACCCGCGATCAGCATGCGCTGGGCGCGCCCGAGTGGGCCAGTCGGCGAGGGTCGCTCGAGCGCCGCATCAGCGCCGTGGCTGGCCTGAGGCGGACGACCGCCTCGTCCGCCGGCGGAATCGTCGTCCGACGCGCACGCGGCGTTCCCCAGTTCGTGGCTGGCAGTCGGCGTCGCGAGGCAGAGCCGCCCACCTGGACGCTGCCCAAGGGCACGCCCGCCCCGGGCGAGACGACCGAACAGACGGCCCTGCGCGAGGTGACCGAGGAAACGGGCTTGCTCGTGCGCATCATCGAACCCGTCGATTCGATCGCGTACACCTTCGTTCAGCGCGGCGCCCGGGTGGACAAGACCGTGTTCTACTTCCTCATGGAGCCGATCGGCGGTGACCTGGCGGACCATGACCGTGAGTTCGACGACGTGCGCTGGTTCGATCTGGCCGATGCCGGCGCGGTCCTGACCTTCGACACGGAGCGCGCGCTCGTCGATCGCGCAGCCAGTCGCCTTGCGCAGCCGGCGCTCGTCGGATGGGACCTGCCCGGCGAGACGGGACGCTGACCCGGTGACCGAAATCGTCGAGCGCCCGGCCAAGGCCACTCCGCTGCTGGAGCGCCACCGCGCCCTGGGCGCCCGCCTGATCGACTTTGCCGGCTGGCTCATGCCGGTCCAGTACGCCGGCATCCTCGAGGAACATCGCGCCGTCCGGGAGCGGGCGGGGCTGTTCGACCTGTCGCATATGGGCGAGCTGTTCATCGAGGGACCGGAGGCCGGCGCGGCCCTCGCCCATGCCGTGGTCTCCGATCCGACCAGGCTGGCCGTCGGCCGGGCGCAGTACTCGATGATCTGCGCACCCGACGGCGGGATCCTCGATGACCTGATCATCTACCGCGTGGCGGCCGAACGGTTCCTCGTCGTGGCCAACGCGGGCAACGCCCGGCTGGTGAGCGACCTGCTGGTCGAACGGATCGTCGGCTTCCGGGCGATCGTCGACGACCGATCATTGGCCACGGCGCTCGTCGCCGTGCAGGGGCCTCGCGCCGTCGAGATCGTCCAGCCGCTGGTCGATGCGGACCTGGCCGGCCTGCGCTACTACGCGATCCTCGAGGCGACGGTGGCCGGCATTCCGGCACTGGTCGGGCGCACCGGGTACACCGGCGAGGACGGCTTCGAGCTGTTCATCGACAACGAACGAGCGGGCGAGCTGTGGGACGCGCTGCTCGCCTCGGGCGGGCCGCACGGCCTGGTGCCGGTCGGTCTTGGTGCTCGCGACACCCTCCGGCTGGAGGCAGGCATGCCCCTCTATGGCAACGACCTGGACGCCACGGTGAACCCGTATGAGGCTGGCCTGGGCAGGGTTGTCAAGCTCGACCGAGCGGACGACTTCGTCGGGCGGGCGGCGCTGCAGCGGGTCGCCACGGACGGTCCCGCCCGAACGCTGGTTGGCCTGGAGATGCGCGGCCGCGGTATTGCTCGGCACGGGCACGCCGTGTTCGCCGGAGAGCGCCAGACCGGTCTCGTCACGAGCGGCACGCACAGCCCGACCCTCGGCCTGCCGATCGCCCTGGCGTACATCGCGCCGGCCGATGCCGAACCCGGTACCATGCTGGCCGTCGGGATCCGCGACCAGCGCGTCCCGGCGGAGGTCGTCCCGCTCCCGTTCTATCGGCGGGCCGGCTGACCGACCCACCGAACGCCGGACCCGAGCGCGCTGCGCAACGAGGACGTTGCCAGGCGAGGCGACCGGATCATGGAGGAGGATCGTCCGTCGATGGTGCCGACCGAACTGCGCTACACGAAGGACCACGAGTGGGTCCGGGTCGAGGGGGATCTCGCCACGATCGGGATCAC
>JANMQO010000274.1:0-4931 GCA_031370565.1 Chloroflexota bacterium | reverse complement strand
GCCAGCACCTGCCAGCGGACGAGTCGACGGAAGGCTGGTTCGTCGAGCCTGCCGTCGGCAGCGAACGGGGTGACGAGGGCGGTGAAGGCGCCGCGCAGGGCAGGTCTGGTCGGGTGTTCGGTGCGGGTGAGGTCGGGTCGGGTCATGGCTGGGTCTCCTTCGGCTGCTGTGGACGGTCGGCGTAGGCCATCGGTGGTCGGTGGTCGGTAGTCCGGGGTCGGCTGTCGTCAGTCGGTCGGGTCGTTCTCAGGCGACCGCCTCGAGCAGCAGCTCGTCGACAACCACGTCGAACGCGTGGAGACCGGCCGACCGCGGCTCCCGCCAGAGCCAGTCCCCGGCGGCCAGGATGCCCGCCGCGTAGGCCGATCGATCGCGGGCCGTGAGTCGGAGCTCGACCGTTTCGCCCGGAGCGTCGAAGCCGACCAGGTGCATCCCCGGCGAAGCCCCCGCTCGAACGACCGCGAGTTCAAGCTCATCCGGCGCGGGCGGTCCGGATGCCGTGGGGTCGGCCAGCCGGCGCTTGCGCGGGTGCGCCGCGATGAGCCGCTGGGCCATTTCCCGGGCGGTGCCCGACGGGCGGTCGACCTTCGTGCGGCGATGCCACTCGACCATGTACGGGTCCACGTCGGGCAGCGGTCCGAACAGGCGGGCAGCCGTTTCGACGAGCCGCCCGAACAGGACCACGCCGAGGCTGAAGTTGGGGGCGGCCACCGCGGCGGCCCCATGGTCGCGCAGGAGCGCCTCGATCCAGGGTCGGTCGCGCTCCCAGCCGGTGGTGGCGATGACGAATCGGCGCGTACCTGCTGCAACGGCCGCGGTCAGGTTTGGCGCGACCGCCTCCGCGAGGGACGCCTCCACGACGACGTCCGCAGCGCCTGCGTGGTCGACGTTCCCGGCGGTCCCGGCGGTCCCGGCCAGCAGCGTCGCGGCGTCGTGCCGACCGGATGCGGACGCGGGTCGACCGACGAGCCGGGCCGCCGGCTCTCCGCGCTCGAGCCGGGCGGCCGCGACCGCGCGGCCCAGGTTGCCGGTCCCCAGGATGAGCATGTCCATGTCACTGGTCCCTCACTGTGGAGGGCCTCGGGTTCGGAGCTCGTCTGCCGCATTCGGACAAACGAAAAGGCCGCGGTCACCATCGTTGGTGTCCGCGGCCCCTGGAGTCTCCGTTCCCGGAGGCCCCGTTCGGTCGTCGCTGTGCGCGCCGTCAGAGCCCCAGGGCCCGTGCCTCCCGGCAGGGCCGCCAGCGCTTCTGCTTCGACTCGTCTGAGACGTTGCGGCGGTTCATGGTGGGAATAATACGCATATCACTGGATACCATGCAAGTACCGGTCTGCGGACGCACCGACGTGACCACGGTCGCAGTCAGGACAGCTCGTTCGGGCGGGCCACCACCCGGCGCAGGACGAACCGGTCGAACTGCTCGGGTACCCACCAGTGCAGACCGTACAGACGGCACCCCAGGCAATAGCCGCTGCCTGCGAGGAGCGCCTGGAGACCGATCACGGCGATGACCGGCAGCCAACCCACGGGCCGCACTCCCAGCGCGAGCAGGAAGAACCCCAGGGCAAGGCAGACCGAGCCCAGCGCCTGGGCGAACCGCGGGCCGACCTCTGGCTCCAGGACGGCGGGCGCTCCGATCCCGAGCAGACGACGGATGGCAGGCCACGGACGGCCGAGCAGAAAGTATCGGGTGCCGAAGATGGAACTCACGCCAAGCGCAAGGGCCACCGCGGCGACCGCGACGGGCAGGTCAGCGGCGACCGCAACGACGAGCAGGAGCGCGGACAGGGCAGCGCCGAAACGCTGACCGCGCGGGTCGATGAGACGGATCCGGGAACGAGGTGCGAGGGACATGGTGTGCTCCGTGGTGACGATGTGGAACGCTGGCGGCCGGGCGGGGCGGGCTGACTCGGATGCCGGGCGGGCCCTCCAGGCCAGCCCGCTCGAAGCCAGGGGTCTCGAAGCCAAGTCGACTCGAACCCGGGCGGCTCGGCGCCGAGTTACGTGAGAAACGCGAGTGGCGGTGGCTGGATCGGCGCGACCGGGAGGTCTGCCGTCAGTGGACCGCGACTCGCCCCGGACAGGAGCAGGGTCCCCCGTCCGTGCCGCACGAACAGCCAAACGCCAGATCGCCATCGGCACCGCCAGCCATCGCCGGCAGGAGGAGCACCGTGTCGCTCGCGGCGACCGGTGTGTCCAGTGCGTTGAGGTGGCGCACGTCGGTATCGTTGAGGAAGACGTTGACGAATCGGTTCAGGTCGCCATCGCCGGCCATCAGTTGGGCAGTCAGGCCGGGATAGATCGCGAGGAGCGCACCAATGACCTCGCGGACGGTGGTCCCGGCCACCTCGACCTGCTTGTGGCCGCCGGTCACGGCGCGCAGCACGGGCGGGATCCGGACGGTGCTCATGACGCCAGCCACCCTTCGAACGCGGCGAACCGGGCCGAGATGACCGGGGCCAGTCCGGGCCGTCCTGGGCGCGCCGGGTTCGTCTCGACCCCGAACCGGACGGCGTCCGGCGTCTTCAGGCCGTTGCCGGTGAGCAGCGCGACGACCTCGTCGCCGGGTCCGATGACACCCCGTCGACGGGCCGCCTCGGCCGCGGCCAGGGTCACCCCGCCGGCCGTCTCCGGGTAGATCCCCTCGAGCGTGGCCACTCGCCGGATCGCGTCGGCCGTGGCGCCGTCCGGGATCGACTCGATCGATCCCCCGCTCGACCGGGCGAGCTCCACGGAGTAGCGGCCATCGGCCGGGTTGCCGATCGCCAGCGAGCGCACGATCGTGTCCGGCACCCGGACAGGCTCGATCGTGTCCGTGCCCGCCGCGAACGCCGTGGCCACCGGAGCACACCCCTGCGCCTGCCCGCCAACGAAGCGGACCGGTGTCCGTTCGATGAGCCCGATCTGGGCCAGCTCGTCGAAGCCCCGGGCGAGCTTGGTGAACAGCGCGCCCGAGGCAACCGGCGCGACGACGACATCCGGCAGGCGCCAGCCGAGTGCCTCAGCGATCTCGAACGCGATGGTCTTGCTGCCCTCCGCATAGAACGGCCGGAGGTTGACGTTGACGAAGCCCCAGCCGAGTTCGTCGGCCACCTCCAGGCAGAGCCGGTTGACATCGTCATAGGTGCCGTCCACTGGGATGACCGTGGCGCCATAGGCCAGGGCATGGTCGATCTTGGCCGGCTCGAGATCGGCCGGGACGAAGACGTAGGCCGGCAGCCCGATGGCCGCGGCCGCGGCGGCCGTCGCACCGGCCAGGTTCCCGGTCGACGCGCAGGCGAGCGCAGTCATGCCGAACTCGACGGCCCGGGCGGCCGCCACCGCCACGGCTCTGTCCTTGAAGGAGAGGGTCGGGTTGCGGGTGTCGTCCTTGAGCCACAGGCGGTCGATCCCGAGCGTCGGTCCCAGGCGGTCGGCGGCGATGAGCGGCGTCGAACCAACGGCCAGACCGCGCGCTGGGCGCGCCGCCAGGGGCAGCAGTTCGATGTACCGCCAGATGCCGGCCGGGCGCGCGGCGATGGTGGCGCGGTCGAGCCGTCCACGCACGGCGTCCAGGTCGTAGGCCACCTCGAGCGGACCGAAGCAGGAGGCACAGACGTAGTTGGGGCCGAGCTGCTCCGGCTGGCCGCAGTTTCGACAGCGCAGGCCAACGATGCGATCCGCGCCATCCGTCGATCGGGCGGCGCCGACGGACCCGGGCATGTCCAGGCCGGGCGCCACGATCGGCTGGGTGCGTCCGGTCAGCAACTGGGTCGTCATGGTCGGTCCTCGGTCGGTCCTGCCGCGCCTCTCAGGACGCGGCGGTGGGCTGGGTGTGCCGTCGGGACCGGAAACGGAAAGACCCTTCCTGTGAGGAAGGGTCCCAGGGAGTTCCCTTATCTCGCAGGCGGACCTGCCCGGATTTGGCACCTTGCCGACGTCTAGCATCGGTAGGTTGTCGTGGCTTCATCGGGCCGGTCCCTCTGCCACTCTTGATAAGTACTATTCAGTTGTCCGCGGATCCTACACGGCCACGGCCGACCGCGTCAACGGCGTGATCTCGTGCCGCACGGTCCGGGTCACGCGTGCTGACCGACCTCTCCGACTCCGGCCTCGAAGCGTCACCTGCTTCCAGATCCGGCCCGGTAGCGGCCGGCCTCGGTTCGCCGACGGGATCCCGGTCCAAGGCGGTTCCATCTGTAGCCCGTCAACGACCCGACGCGTCGCCGATCCATACCGTTGAGCCGCTTGGTGGCTGGGTGTCAGCGACCACCACAACCAGGTCACCGGTCACGACCACAAACCCCGCAACACCCCAAGTCGGCATGTGCTCGGCCGAGCCACCATTCGACATCGTCTGCCAGCTGCGCCCGTCCCGCGATGTCGCGAAGGCGAGGCGATCACGATAGATCCACGCTCGTGCGACGACGTGAACACCGTCCGAGGTGATCGAAGCGCCGGGGAACAACTCGGACGCGGTCACGAGACTCCAATCTGTCCCTTTGGACGAGATCCACTCGAAGGCGTTCCCGCTCCCGTAGCCTTCGCCACTGACGGCGTCCCCCACGGCCACGAGACCATTCGCACCCACGCCGATCCGGAAGACACTACCTCGAGCGCGTCCCTGTGCCTGCGACGACAGCTGCATCTTCGCCCTCGACCAGGCATGGCCGTCGCCCGAGTCTCGATGCCAAGTGAATCTGTCAGGGCTAACTGCAAGGTGATTCTGTCAGTCTCCCAAGATGGAGAAGACGATCACGATGTCCTCGACCGAGCAACGACGAGCCTGGCTGTTGGCCAGGATCCTGAAAGGTGAGCTGACGATGGCCGCGGGGGCTGCCTCGCTCGATCTGTCCGAGCGCCAGCTCTGGCGCCTGCGGGTCGCTTTCGAGCGGGACGGCCCCGCCGGGTTGGTCCACGGCAATCGGGGTCGGCCATCGAGCCGCCAGCTC
>JANMQO010000266.1:0-9690 GCA_031370565.1 Chloroflexota bacterium | reverse complement strand
TCGACGACGGGGCCGGTGATCTGGATCACCCGACCGGTCGCGGCTGGGGCGGTGCTCGCCATGGTTTGTGTAGCCTCCTGGGTACGGCGCGTCAGCGGGCCTGGGCGCCGGACGCGATCTCGATCATCTCTCGGGTGATGTTGGCCTGGCGGACCTTGTTGTAGCTGAGGGTCAGGTCCTCGATCAGGTCGCCGGCATTCTCCGTGGCGTTCTTCATGGCCACCATCCGGCTGGACTCCTCGCTGGCCTTGCCCTCCAGCACCGCCTGGAACAGGCGGGTGGCCACGTAGCGGGGCAGGAGTTGCTCCAGCACGGCGCCGGCGCTCGGCTCGAACAGGAACTGGTTGCCGGGAATGCCCTCCGTGTCCGGGGCCGGTTGGACCGGCAGGAGCTGGCCGAGGGTCGGTCGCTGGGTGAGTGTCGACACGAAGTGGTTGTAGACGATATCGATCCGGGCGTACTCGCCGGACAGGTAGTCGTCGGTGATGAGCCGAGCCAGGGGCAGGACGTCGGCGAAGGTGGGGCGGTCGCCAAACCCGTTGAAGTGGGCTTCGATGGGTACCTGGGCCCGGCGCATCGCGTCGCGCCCCTTGCGCCCGACGGTGACTACGGCCAGGTCGCCGGGATGCTCGGTGATCTCGCGGGCGGCGAAGCGGATGGTGTTCGTGTTGAGTGGGCCGGCCAGGCCGCGGTCCGTGGTGACGAGCACGATCAGGCGCTTGCCGTCCGGACGCTGGACGAGCAAGGGGTGATCCTCACCGCCGAGCACCGCGGCGACGTCGGCCAGAACCTCATCGAGCTTGTCGCTGTACGGTCGGGCCGCGAGCGTTGCGTCCTGGGCGCGCTTGAGCTTGCTCGCAGCGACGAACTGCATCGCCCGGGTGATCTGCTTGATGTTCTTGACCGCGCCGATCCGGCGTCGGATGTCTCGCTGGCTGGCCACGCTGTCTGGGTCTTCCCTGGGGTTCCGGCGCTAGGCCAGGAAGCTCTGGCGATAGACGGCAATCGCCTCGTCGAAGGCGGCCGCCAGCTCGTCGGTCATGGTCTTGCTCGTGGCGAGCTCGGTCAAGATGGCCGGTCGCTCGGTCTCGAGGAATCGGTAGAAGCCGGTCTCCCACTCCTTGACCCGGCCGGTCGGGATGTCGTCCAGGGCACCCTTGGTGGCCGCGTACAGGATGGCCACCTGCTTGTCCACGCTGAGTGGCTGGTACTGCGGCTGCTTGACCACCTCGGACAGCTTCTCGCCGCGGGTGAGCTGGTCGCGGGTGGCCTTGTCCAGGTCCGACGCGAACTGGGCGAACGCGGCCAGGGC
Source organism: Chloroflexota bacterium (assembly GCA_031370565.1). GTDB lineage: Bacteria > Chloroflexota > Limnocylindria > Limnocylindrales > CSP1-4 > Chersky-267. The sequence goes on along the minus strand of JANMQO010000266.1, from coordinate 8,378 downwards.
CCGGTACTGGGCGAGGTCCAGCTTGAGCGGCCCGGCCACCTTCTTCATCGCCTTGGTCTGGGCGGCTGAGCCGACCCGCGACACGGAGATGCCGATGTTGAGGGCCGGTCGCTGGCCGGCGTTGAACAGGTCCGTCTCGAGGAAGATCTGGCCGTCGGTGATGGAGATGACGTTGGTCGGGATGTAGGCGGACACGTCGCCGGCCTGGGTCTCGATGATCGGCAGGGCGGTCAGCGAACCGCCGCCGTTGTCCTCGTTCAGCCGAGCGGCCCGCTCGAGCAGCCGGCTGTGCAGGTAGAACACGTCGCCCGGGTACGCCTCGCGGCCCGGCGGACGACGCAGCAGGAGGGCCATCTCGCGGTACGCCCAGGCGTGCTTGCTCAGGTCGTCGTAGACGCACAGGGCATCCTTGACCAGGCCCTCGCCGGGCAGCTCGACGCCGACCTCCATGATCTCCTCGCCCATCGCCACGCCGGAGTACGGCGCCAGGTACTGGAGCGGGGCGGGATCCTCGGCGCCGGCCACCACGACGATGGTGTGGCCCATGGCACCGTGGGCGTCGAGCACGGCGACCGTATTGGCCACCGTGGACAGCTTCTGGCCGATGGCCACGTAGACGCAGACGAGGCCCTTGCCCTTCTGATTGATGATCGTGTCGATGGCGATCGCGGTCTTGCCGGTCTGGCGGTCCCCGATGATGAGCTCGCGCTGACCGCGGCCGATCGGGATGAGCGCGTCGATCGCCTTGATCCCGGTCTGCACGGGCGTGTCGACCGACTTGCGCACGATGACGCCGGGAGCGATCCGTTCGACCGGACGGGTCTTCTTCGCGTTGATCGGGCCCTTGTCGTCGAGTGGGCGACCGAGCGGATCCACGACCCGGCCCAGCAGCTCCGGTCCGACCGGCACCTCCACCACCCGGCCGGTGGTCTTGACCGTGTCGCCTTCCTTGATCGCCGAAGCGTTGCCCAGGATGACGGCCCCAACCGTGTCCTCGGCCAGGTTGAGGGCCATGCCCATGACCCCGCCTGGAAACTCGAGCAGCTCCGAGGAGAGGGCGCCCGCCAGTCCGTAGATCTGGGCGATCCCATCACCGACCTCGACGACCGTGCCGACGCTGCGCGTCTCGGCGCCCTGGTCGGACGCATCGATCGCCGCCTTGATGATGCTGATGATCTCGTCCGAACGAATGGCCATGGGTCTGGATCTCCTAGAGGGCGCCGGAGACGAGCTGGGTCCGCAGGCGCTCGAGGCGACCTCGGACGCTGCCGTCGATGAGGCGATCGCCGACTCGCACGACGAGGCCGCCGAGCAGGCTGGGGTCGATCTGCAGGGTGAGCTCGACGCGGCCGCCGGTCAGCACCTCGAGCTGCTGGGTGAGGGCGGCCACTTCGCCGCTGTCGAGCAGCGAGGCGCTCGTCGCGCTGGCCACGGTGACGCCGTTGCGCCGATCGTCGAGGCGGCGGAATTCGGCTGCCACGAGGGACAAGGTGCCGATCCGGCCGCGCCGCACGAGCAGCAGGATGAGGTTGAGCACCGGCTGACTGACGCTCGGTTTCAGCGCCGCCAGCAGGCCCGTGCGGGTCTCGAGCGGGATGGCCGGGTTCTCCAGGGTACGCAGGACCGTGGGATCGCCGATGATCCCGGCCGCCGCATCGAGCTCGCGCCGCCAGGCGTCCACCGTGCCGTCGCGCAGGCCGACCTCGAAGGCCGCCTCCGCGTACCGGCGGGCGGCGGTGGACGATCCGGCCATCAGCCCTTCGACCTCGGCGTCGCCGTCTCGCTGAGGAACTCCTCGACGAGCCGCCGCTGGCGGGCGTCGCTCATCGTTTCGCCGACCACCCGACCGGCGGCCGCCAGGGCCAGGTCGGCCACCTGGGCGCGCAGATCGGCCAGCGCACGAAGCTTCTCCGCCTCGATCTCTGCCGTGGCGCCGGCGCGCAGCCGTTCGAGCTCCAGCTTGGTCGCGGCGATATCCGCGTCGCGGGCGTCCTGGGCGACCTTCTGGGCACGCTCGAGGATCTCGCGAGCCTCGCGCCGGGCCTCGGCTTGGATGGTGGCGCGCTCGGCAGCGCCGGCCGCCCGGTCGTGGCGGGCCTGCTCGGCGTCGATGAGGCCCTGTTCGATCCGGGCGCGGCGCTCCGTGAGCATGCGGCTGACGGTGGCCCCGAACATCCGGTTGAGGATGACCAGGAAGAGCAGGAAGTTGACCGTCGAAACGATGACCCAGAAGAAGTTGATGACCAGGCCGCTCGGCTCCGGCGCCGCAAGCGGTGGCTGGGCGCCGGAGCCGACAGCACCGACGAGGGCGAGCAGGTTCATGGGAAGGGCAGTCCCGTGCGCAACTACTTGAGGACGATGGCGAGGATCGCGACGACGATCGCGAGGACGCCCAGTCCTTCGGCGAACGCCGCGCCGAGGATGAACTGGGCCCGGATGGCCGGGGTCGCATCCGGATTGCGCCCGATCGCCGTGGCCGCCAGGCCGGTCAGGATGCCGATGCCGATGCCGGGGCCGATGACCCCGAGGGCCGCCAGGCCTGCGCCGATGTATTCCGTCATGTCTTCCTCCTGTGTGGCCGGGTCGGTGCCCGGACCAGTCTGTTGGTCGCCGACGCGCTCGCGCCGGATGGGTCAGTGCGCCGAAGCGTGCTCCAGCCCGGACAACGGCGGCCCCATGTTGCCCTCCGGATCGTCCCGGAAGGCGGGCGCCGCCTCGGCCTCGGCATGGTGGCTCTCCACCGCGATGAGCGTGTACATGAGAGCCAGGGTAGAGAAGATGAGCGCCTGCACGAAGTTGAGCAACAGCTCCAGGCCGAGCATGCCGATCGGCACGAGCGCGATGGTCAGTGCGGTGATGACCCCCAGGGCCACCTCGCCGCCGTAGATGTTGCCGAACAGGCGCATCGCCAGGGTGACCGGCTTGATGAACTCGAGCAGGAACTCGATCAGCCCAACGAACAGATCGATGGCCCCGTTGGCCGGCCCGTGGCGGAAGCCGCTGAACACGAAGAACTTGCCCAGGTAGCCCCGGACGCCAAGCGCTCGAAAGCCCTGGTAGTGGAAGTAGACGAAGGCGACGAGGGCCAGGCCAATCGTCACGTTGACGTCGCTGGTGGGCGCGCGCAGGGCCTCGATCTTGCCCATGAACGGCAACAGGCCGCTCCAGTTGGAGAACAGGATGAACAGGAAGAAGGCCACGAACAGCGGGACGTGGCGGCGCCCCTCGTCGCCGCCCAGCGAGACGGCCCAGTTCTCCAGGCCCTCGTACAGGAACTCGACCATGTTCTGGACCTTGCCCGGCAGCGCGGTCATCCCGCGGGTCGCGAGGAACACGAACAGAAGCACGACCGCCATGACCAGCCAGGTCGTGAGGATCGGCCCGCTGATGCTCGGGTGGAAGGTCAAGATGGCCCCGGGGGCCACATGGTCGTTCGGGGCGAGATCCCAGACGACCGTCGGGGCGGGCAGCTCCAGGTTGGCCAGGATGAGGTCCCCGATGCCCTTGACCGGCACGCCGGGCTGATCCTTGGGGAACGGTGGCACGAGCAGGAAGGCGAGGACATCCAGCGCGATGACCGCAAGAATGAGCGTCCGGAAGCTGATCCGCCGGCCAGGGCGCGCCGACGCAGCGGCAGGCGCAACCGACCCGGCGACGGGCTCGGCGGTGCTGACTCCCGTTGTCTGGTCGATCTCGCTCGACACCTGGACTCCTACACACAGGAGCGCGGCATGCCGCCGCGCTCAATGATTTCCGGACCGGGTTGCCCGTCCTGCGCTATTCGAACCGCGCCAGAAATCGGGTGATCAGGCGGTAGACCGCCCGGGCCCCTGCCGCCAGCCCGACCAGCAGGCCAACGATGACAAGGAGCGGGAGGGTTCCCAGCTGCTTGTCCGCCCAATAACCGATCAGGACGCCACCGAGCGTCGTGACCAGCAGGACCAGCCCGATCTCCGAAAAGAGGGCGAAATAGGCACCGAATTGACCCGACAAAGCCGCCGCATGATAGCAGGTGCTCCGCGATCGCGGCAAACGGATGGTTGCGGACTGGTTGCGACGCGGGTCGGGTCAGTCCCGGTCTTGCGCTGGGTCATACGAGCCTGCCTCAAGGTCCGCAGCCACTGCCTGCCGGCCGGCCAGCACGAACAGGACGATACCCGAGCCGACGACGACGCCCAGAAAGGCATACAGCTGTCCGGCCCCGGTCAGCACAAAGGTGAGCGTGGCCAGCACCGTCGAGATGGCATAGATGAGCAGGACCGTCTGGGTGTGGCTCAGCCCCAGGTCCAGCAGCCGATGATGGACATGGCCCCGATCCGGCGTGAACGGCGAGCGTCGATTGACCAGGCGTCGGACGATGATCCAGAACGTATCGATGACGGGCACACCCAGGACCAGCAAGGCCACCGCCACCTTGGCCGTCCCCAGGATCGACAGCAGGGCCAGCGTGTAGCCGATGAACATGACCCCACTGGTGCCCACGAACACGGACGCCGGATGGAAGTTCCAGCGCAGGAAACCCAGCAGGGCACCGGCCAGCACGAAACACAGGATCGCCACGAACGGTTGCCCGAGCGGACCCACGGCCGTCGTCAGGCTGATCAACCCGAGGGTGACCGCGGCGATGAGCGCGATCCCCGAAGACAGGCCATCGAGCCCATCGATGAAGTTGATGCTGTTGATCATGCCCACGATCCAGACCACGGTGAACGCCGCCGCCAGGATGCCGTCGATCCGGATCGTGCCGGAGCCGAGCGGGTTGGCGATGCCGCCAACCTCCACGCCGAGGGCCACCGCGACGAGTGCCACGATGACTTGACCCAGCAGCTGCCAGCGGGCACGCAGCTGCCGCGCGTCATCCAGAAAGCCGATCGCGGCCGCCAGCAGCCCACCGATGAGCAGCGCCCCGAGCTGCGGCGGTCCGACGGAACCCGGGAACTCGATCGAGCCACCGCTGCCGCGGTCGACCAGGAGGACGACCACGATCGCGACCGGCAGGAAGGCGGCCGCAACGGCCAGGCCGCCCCCACGCGGAATCGGGCGGGTATTGACCCGCCGAGCATCCGGGCGATCCACCAATCCGAAGGCACTCGCGAATCGCCGGATAAGCGGCGTCAGCCCGAGGGCCAGGAGCGCCGCCACGACAAACGCGCCGACGAGCGCCGGGGCGAGCTGCCCGACTTCGTCGATGAACCGCAGCGCGATCATCCCGCGCGCCGCGACAACGCCGGTTGGGCGAGTCCCGATGACGAGCGGCGCCCGGCGGGGCGGCTCACGCCGCGGTCAGACCCGGCACCGGGAAGCGGGCGACGATCTCGGCGACCTCGGCGGCCAGGCGGGCCTGCTGGGCTGGTTCGTCGCGCTGGCGAATGGCCGCCACGATGATCCGGCCGACCTGGCGCATCTCCTCCTCGCCGAACCCGCGACTCGTCGTGGCTGGCGTGCCGATGCGGATCCCCGAAGAGATGTTGGGCGGGTTCTTGTCGAACGGGATGCCGTTCTTGTTGACGGTGATCCCGATCTCGTCGAGCAGGTGTTCCGCCTCGCGGCCGGTGACACCCAGGGGCGTGACATCAACCAGCAACAGGTGGTTGTCCGTGCCGCCCGAGATGAGCCGGACGCCCAGGCTGGCCAGCGTTTCGGCCATGACCTGGGCGTTGGCGATGGTCCGCCGCTGGTCCTCGCGGAACTCCTCGCTGCGGGCCAGCTCGAAGGCGACGGCCTTGCCGGCGATGGCATGCAAGAGCGGGCCCCCCTGGACGCCGGGGAAGACGCTCCGATCGACCGTGGCGGCCAGGTTCGGCTTGACCATCGGATAGTCGGCCGGGTTGACACTCGACGGAAGCTCGAAGCGGCTGAAGATCATGCCGCCGCGAGCGCCCCGGAGGGTCTTGTGGGTGGTCGTGGTGACCAGGTCCGCATGCGGGAACGGGCTGGGGTGCAGTCCGGCCGCCACGAGCCCCGCGATGTGGGCCATGTCCACCCAGAGCAGGGCTCCGACCGAATGAGCGATGTCGGCCATCCGCTCAAAATCGATGATCCGGGGATAGGCCGAGGCGCCCCCGATGATCAGCCGGGGCCGGATCTCGTTGGCCTGCCGCTCGAGTGCGTCGTAGTCGATCCGCTCGTCGTCTGGGCGAACGCCGTAGCCGTGAATCTCGAAATAGCGGCCGCTGAAGTTGAGCCTCATGCCGTGGGTCAGGTGGCCGCCCTGGTCGAGCTTCATGCCCAGCACGCGATCGCCCGGGTTGACCGTGGAGAGGTAGACGGCCATGTTGGCCTGGGCCCCGGCGTGCGGCTGCACGTTGACGTGTTCCGCGCCCGGGAAGAGGGCCAGCGCCCGCTCCTGGGCCAGCCGTTCGACCACGTCCACGAACTCGCAGCCGCCGTAGTAGCGCTTGCCCGGCAGTCCTTCGGCGTACTTGTTGGTCAGCCAGCTGCCCTGCGCCTCCATCACCGCGGCGAACGTGTAGTTCTCGCTGGCGATCAGCTCGATCTTGGTGTGCTGGCGGTGGCGCTCCCCCTCCATGGCCTCCCAGAGGGCCGGATCGACCTCGGCCAGCGGGGCCCAGGCGAGTCCGGTCGGGGCGGTGACGGTCATTGGCGGTTCCTCGGCTGGGCAGGTGGTGCTGGGTCGCGGCAGGCGATGCCGAACATCGTCCCACAACGTCGGCCGGTCGTGGCGCCGGTCCTCAGCGCAGCCGGTGGTCCAGGCCCGCCTCGTCGAGCACGGCCATGAGCAGCTCGATCGGGATGGCGCCGGCCCGCAGCAGACGCACCGGACCGTCCGAGCAATCGACCACGGTCGACGACTGCCCGGCGCGGGCCGGTCCACCGTCGAGCACGAGCGCGAGGTCGGGCACGTCCCCGAGCTGGGCCAGCACACCGGCGGCGTCGGTCGCGTCCGGTTGGCCCGAGCGGTTGGCGGAGGTGACCGGCAGCGGCCCCAGGGCGGCGGCCAGGGCGCGCGGCGTCTCATGGTCCGGCAGGCGCAATCCGACCGTCGACGCGCCACCCGTCAGGGCCGGCGGCAGGGGCACGTCCGGGCGCTGCCGCACGACCAGGGTGAGCGCGCCCGGCCAGCAGGCGGCCGCCAACACCTGGCCGGCAGCACCGAGTTCGGCCACCTCGTCGGCCTGGCGGTGGTCGGCCAGCAGCAAGACGACGCCCTTCTCTGGTGGGCGGCGCTTGGCCTTGAACAGGCGCTCGATTCCATTCGCCGTGTGGAGCGCCACGCCCAACCCGTAGACCGTGTCGGTGGGCAGGGCCACGAGTGCACCGCGCTGGAGCGCCTCAATTGCCACCGCGCGACCCGGCTGGTCATCCGCCACGAGGCGCGGCCCTTGCCCGCTCATCGTCGCCGCGTCCGGTTCATCGTCGCCGCGTCCGGTTCATCGGAGCCCCGCCCCACCGGCGACGAAGCGATCCGCCCGGCTGCTGGTCGACCGTCGTGCCAGGACGAGCTCCTCGATGATCGTGGCCGCGCCCTCGTCCTCGACCGGCGGCGCGACATAGCGGGCCACGGCCTGGACCGCTGCGGGCGCCGATGGCATGGCCACGCCGTGCCCGACCGACTCGATCATCTCCAGGTCGTTGTACTGGTCGCCCATCGCCAGGGTCTGTTCGAGCGGCACGCCCAGGCGCCGCGCCAACCAGCGCACCGCCCGGCCCTTGGACACCCCGGGGGCCAGGAACTCGATGAACTGAGGATGGCTGACCGTCACCTCTGCCCGGCCTCGGAAGTGCTCCCGGGCCTCGGCCAGCATGGCCATGGGGCGGCCGGCCGGCGCAACGGCGAGGACCTTGGTGACGGGCCGGCGGATCCACGCCGCCAGGTCCGGGACGAGTTCGGCCCGCGCGCCCAGGAACGCCGAGTAGTCGTCGGCCTTGGGATCGTGGGCCGGGATGATGAACCGCTCCAGGTGGTTGAGGTGCGGCTCGAAGCCGTGCGCCAGGGACCAGGCGATCGTCTCACGGGCGACGGCCGCCGGCAGGGGCCGGTGAAAGACGAGCCCGCCCAGCCGTTGGGCGCCCTCCGGCATCCGTCGAACGAGCGCACCCTGGTAGGCGATGATCGGCCCGCGCAATCCGAGCTCGTCGGCAAAGGGCCGTGCGCTGGTCGCCATCCGACCGGTCGCCAGCGACACCTCGACGCCGCGCCGGACGGCTTCTCGGATCGCCTCGCACGTGCGGGTCCGCAGAATGAGGTCCGGGCCGATCAGCGTGCCATCGAGATCGAGGGCGAGCAGGCGGATCGGGAAGCGGGGCTCGGGCATGCTGCCTACGATGCCACGTTGGACGCCGAACCAGGTGCCGAGGGTCCGTCCGGTGCCGCTGGCCCGTCCGGTGCCGAAGGCTGGCCAGTCGCCGAGGGCCGG
>JANMQO010000232.1:0-3804 GCA_031370565.1 Chloroflexota bacterium | reverse complement strand
CGACCGAAGACCAGCAAGACGGAGTCCGAGGCCACCGCCCCGACTCCGGCAGGAGAGTGAGACCACCTTGCCGAAGATGAAGACACACAAGGCGGCCGCCAAGCGGATCGGGATCACCGGCAGCGGCAAGTTGATCCGGGTCAACAGCTGGAGCGGCCATCACCTGGAAATCAAGTCGTCCCGCCGGACCCGGCGCTACGCCGGCAAGTCCGTCATCGGCACCGAGCACGCAAGGCAGGTTCAGCGCCTCCTTCCGTATCTCGGCAAGTAGGAGCACACCGGTCTCATGGCACGAGTCAAGCGGGGCGTCACGTCCCACAAGCGCCACAAGCGCCTGCTCAACGCCGCCGAGGGGCGGATGGGCGCGAAGTCGCGCCTGGTCAAGCCTGCCCGAGAGGCGAACCTCCACGCACTCGCCTACGCCACCCGCGACCGCAAGCAGCGCAAGCGCCAGATGCGCCAGCTGTGGATCGTCCGGATCAATGCGGCAGCGCGTCTCAATGGCCTGACGTACGGTGCATTCATCTCCGGCCTCAAGCAGGCGGAGATCGAGATCGATCGCAAGATGCTGGCTGATCTCGCCGTCCGCGATGCCGCCGCCTTTGGCCGCATCGTCCAGGCCGCCCGCGGCGCCTGATCTCGCCCCGGCCGAACAGCACCCCGACCAGCCCAGCGAGACCCGGACCCTCGACGCGACCGACGCGCTCGGGGGTTCGCGATTCCGGCCCGCAGACCGAAAGGACACCGTGGACCTCGAGGACCTGACCCGCGACCTCGTGGCGCTGCACGACGACGCGTTGCCCGCGATCGCGGCCGCCCCGGATCAGGCCAGCCTGGCCGCCCTCGAGGTCGACATCCTGGGCAAGAAGGGCCGCCTGACCCTGGTTTCGCGCGGGATCGGTGCACTGCCGGCGGATGATCGACCCAAGGTCGGCGCGATTGCCAACCCGATCCGCCTGGCCATCGAGGCCGCGTTTGCCGACCGTGGCGGCGTCCTGGCGGACTCGGCCCTGGCCGAACGCCTGGCCGCGGAATCCGTCGACGTCACGACGCCGGGTCGGCCGATCGCCCGGGGCACCCTCCACCCGATCGTCGAGACTGCCCGCGAAATCGCCGACGTCTTCGGCCAGTTCGGCTTCGCCGTCTACGAGGGTCCCGAGATCGAGGACGACGTCACCAACTTCCAGATGCTCAACATCCCGCCGGATCATCCGGCCCGGGACCTCTGGGACACCCTCTACGTGGACCTGCCCGGCAAACTGCTGCGGACCCACACGTCGCCCGGCCAAATCCGGGTGATGCGCACGGAGACGCCGCCGATCCGAGCGCTGCTGCCGGGCCGCTGTTTCCGCTACGAAGCTGTCGACGCCAGCCACGCCTCGGAGTTCTTCCAGGTCGAAGGCCTCATGGTCGACGAAGGCACCACCATGGGCGATCTGCGCGGTCTGCTCGACCAGTTCGCCCGGGCCATGTTCGGGCACGGCGCACGGACCCGCTTCCGGCCCGGCTACTACCCGTTCACCGAACCGTCCGTTGCCTTCGATGTCGAGTGCGTGGTGTGCCGCGGTTCCGGCTGTCCGGCCTGTTCACGCAGCGGCTGGATGACGATCCTGGGGGCCGGCATGGTCCATCCGGTGGTCCTCGCCTACGGCGGCCTGGATCCGGAGCGCTACCAGGGCTTCGCCTTCGGCATGGGCGTCGAGCGGATCGCCAACCTGCGCTACGGCGTGGCGGACCTGCGCCTGTACATGGACAACGACCTGCGCTTTCTGGAGCAGTTCCGATGAGGGTGCCGCTCAACTGGCTGCGCGACTATGTCGACATCGAGCTCACGCCCGAGGAGCTGGCGGAGCGCCTGACCCTGCTCGGCATGGAAGTCCAGGGCATCGAGGAGTGGGGCGCGGACTGGCGTTCGGTGGTCGTCGGCGAGTTGCTCAGCGTGGAGCGTCACCCTCGGGCGGATCGGCTGTCGCTGACGACCGTCCGGGTGGGCGCCGGCGAACCACTCGAGATCGTGTGCGGCGCCACCAACATCGCCCCGGGCCAGCGCGTGCCGGTGGCCCTGCCCGGTGCCGTCCTGCCCGGCGGGCGCAAGATCGAACTCGCCCAGAAGATGGGCGTCACGAGCAACGGCATGCTCTGCTCCGGTGCCGAACTTGAGCTGACCGGCGACGCCGACGGGATCCTCATCCTCGCCCCGGACGCACCCCTGGGCGTCTCGCTGCAGAAGCTCTATGGCGACATCGTGCTCGACGTCGACGTCAAGCCCAACCGCGGCGACGCGCTGTGCCTGGTCGGGCTGGCTCGGGAGGTCGCGGCCACCACGGGCGCCCAGGTGCGCTGGCCGGACGCGACCGTCGCCGAATCTGGCCAACCGATCGCGGAGCGATTGACGCTGCAGGTCGAGGATCCCGCCCTGTGCAGCCGGTTGGTCGCCCGCTGGGTGTCCGGGGTCCACGTGGGGCCGTCCCCGGAGCAAGTCCAGATGCGGCTGCGAGCGGCCGGCATGCGTCCCATCAGCAACGTCGTCGACGCGGCCAACTACGTGATGCTCGAGTTGGGCAAGCCGACCCATACCTTCGATGCCGCTGCCGTCCACGACGGACAGCTCATCGTCCGGAACGCCCGGGCCGGCGAGCGACTCGAGACGCTCGATCACGTGGAGCGAACACTCGACGCGGACACCCTGCTCATCGCCGATCCAGCCGGCGCCCTGGCCATTGCCGGGATCATGGGCGGCGCCGCCAGCGAGGTGGGGGAGCGGACCACGGACGTCATCGTCGAGTCGGCCCTGTTCGACCCGATCAGCATCCGGCGCACCGGCCAGCGCCTCGCCCTGCGATCCGAGGCGAGCCTGCGCTTCGAGAAGGGCCAGGAGCCGCGGCTGGCCAGGCTGGGCGCGGACCGCGTCGCTCGGCTTGTGGCTGCCTGGGCTGGCGGCAGCGTGGCGCCGGGTCGGCTCGACAGCGCGCCGGTCGAACCGGAAGACGGCCGGCTGACGTTCCGTCCGGGCCGAGTGAACCGGCTGTTGGGCACGGACCTGACCGTCGTCGAGCAGCGCGAGCTGCTGGCCCGTGTCGGCCTCACCAGCGTACCGGCCAGCGGACCCGAGCTGATCATGATCGCCCAGGGTCTGCGGCCGCGGCAAGTGGATGCCGCTGCGGAGGACACGCTGGTGGCCACCGTCCCGAGCTGGCGCCGTGACCTGACCATCGAGGCGGACATCGCCGAGGAGATCGCCCGCGTGCGCGGCTATGAACTCGTGCCGGCCGTCCTGCCCCACACCCCCATGCCGACGTACCGTCCGTCGCCGCTGGACGTCCGCCACCGGGTCCGCGACATGCTGGCCGGTGCCGGGCTGTCCGAGGTCGTCACGAGCGCGCTTGTGTCGCCTCGCCTGGCCGAAGCGTTCCCGCCGCCGCAGTCGCCGCTGGACGTCCCGCCGCACTCGCCGGTGCAGGCCTTGCCGCTACCCACCGTCCAGGGCGAGGAGCCCGCCGGCGGCGGCGTGATCTGGCTGACCAACCCGCTCTCGAGCCAGCACGCCGTCCTGCGCCAGAGCCTGGTCGGCAGCTTGCTGGAGGTACTGGCCGGCAACCTGCGCAACGGCCGCGAGCGGGTCGCGATCTTCGAGATCGGCAAGGGCTACGGGCGGATCGGCGAGGACGGCCGGGAATGGTGGCGCCTGGGCTTCGCCCTGTGCGGGACCGCCGAAGCTCCCGCCTGGAACCGCGCGGCCCGGCCGTACGACCTCGACGACGCCAAGGGCATCGTGGAGCTGCTGTGCGCGAGGCTGGGTTTCGG
>JANMQO010000229.1:0-9526 GCA_031370565.1 Chloroflexota bacterium | reverse complement strand
GCCGCGGGGACGCACGTCATCCACCAGGAGCTCGTACCCGGCGAAGCGATCGGCGGCTTCCTCATGGCCATGGTAGCCATCCTCTGGGCCCTCATCTGGCTGCGACTCGGACCGTCTCGGTCGGCTGCGGAAGGGCGTCCTGGCCGCGTTCGACGACGACGGCGACGCCCCCCGGCCGCGGCCGCGGACGACGTACGCCCGGCCACGGCCGTCGCGATCGCCGAAGCCGCCAGCACCGACGTCGACGCAGCTTCCCCGCCGACCGAGATGATCGACGCCGACCCGGGAGTGGTCTCCGAAGCTGCGGCTGGCGTTGCGGGCACGAACGCAGAATCGTCCGCGGCACCGGCTGCACCGGCTGCACCCGCGGCCCCGGCCCTTGACGTCCTGGCCTGGGTCACTCGCTCTCCGGACGTACTCGCCGTCGTCGCCATCGCGCTGGTGTTGGCGACCCTCGTCGTGCCGCCGCTCGCCGTCCTTGTCGTGTGGCCGTTCCTGACGGTCGTGCCGGGCTGGTTGCTCGCGGCGCGAGTGGCGCCCTGGCTGTCGGCGCCAGGACGGCTCGGTGTCGGGATCGTGACCAGCGTCTTCGTGGCGAGCCACCTGGTCAACGCCGTCGCCGACATCGCGGGTTTCGGTCCACGCACGATCATCCTGTGCGCGGTCGTCCTCATGGCGGCCAGCTGGATCCTCGCCCGATGGCCGCTGCCCCACCTGGCCGCCCCACCCGTCGTCTCACGCCGGACCGTTGGCGCGGCCCTGCGCCGCGATCGCGTCGCGTGGGCACTGGCCGCCGGCGTAGCCGGCGCCATCCTGCTCATCCTTGGCCTGAGCGCCTGGCATCAGACACCAGCTGGCTGGGTGTCGGGCGGCTGGAACTGGAGCGACTTCCTGGTCCACGTCGCAATCGGCAACAGCATCATCCACGGGAACTTCCCGCCGCAGGTGCCGTACTTCGTGGGAGCGCCGCTGAGCTACCATTGGTTCGCCGATTTCCACGGCGCCATCCTGGCGGCGGTGGCCCGGATCTCGATCATCCCGGTGTTCATCGTGTCGAGCGCCGCGATGGCCGGGACCCTGGCCCTGCTGGTCTGGGAGCTGGCTCGGCAGCTCACCCGAAACCGCCGAGTCGCGGCGATCGCGGTCATCCTGGTCTGTTTCGGCGGTGGCCTGGGTTGGCTCCGCCTGGTGCTCGACCTGGCCCACGGCCAAGGGTCGCTGATCGACCTCGTGACGAAGAACCCGTACGACAACTCGTGGGCAGGCGACTGGCCGTTCTTCCGGATCGCGTCCGTGCTGGGCACCGGACTCCTGCCCCACCGGGCCACGACGTTCGGCCTGCCGGGCCTGGTGGCCTCCGTCGTGCTCGTGCACGGCTCGCTCGGTCGTCGACCAGCCGGGATGCTGCTGGCCGGGCTCCTGGCGGCCCTCCTCGCGCCGTTCCAGTTCTTCTTCTTCCCGGCGACCTACCTGATCGTGCTGCTCATGGTGGTCGCGCGTCGCGCCTGGCGCCGCCGGAACGTGTGGCGCGACGCCGCGCTGTTCCTGGCCCCGATCGCGCTGGCCCTGCCGTTCGTCGTCGGACCCGCCCTGCGCCAGGGGGAGCGCGGCGCGTTCCGGTTCGTGCTGGGCTGGAGCGAGGCGCGGATCGGCGATGGTCCGCTGGCTGTCCTGTTCTTCTACGTCACCAACCTGGGGCTGCCGGTACTGCTGGCCCTCCTCGCGATCATCCAGCCGGGTCGGTTCCCAGCCCGCCGATTCCTGGCGATCTGGCTGCTGGCCCTGTTCGTGGTGCCCAACGTCGTGGTGGTCAGCTCCGTCGAATTCGACATGAACAAGTACTTCCAGGTGCTGTGGGTCGCCGCAGCCATCCTGGCTGCCTGGCTCATCGCGCGCTGGCCGCGGCCGCTCATCGTGGCCGTCCTGGCGATCTCGGTCCTGTCACCCACGCTCGTCGCGCTGTGGCACGTCCGCAATCAGAGCATCGCCCTCACGCCGGATCAGGAGGTGACCGGGCGGTGGATTGAGGTCAATACGCCACCACGGGCGATCTTCGTGACCGACGCCTGGATCAACAGCCCGGTGGACCTGGCGGGTCGGCTGCGGCTGACAGGGTTCGGCCCGTACGTGGCGAACCTGGGCTATGACCCGGATGTGCGCGCGAAGGACGTCCACAGCGTCTACTGCGACGGTCCAGTGGCCGCCCGAGCCGTGATGGCGCGCTATGGGGCGTCCTACGTGCTGTCCAGCGGCGGCCTGCTCGACTGTGGCGGCCACCAGCCGACCGACTTCGACGCGAGCCCGCTGTTCGAGATGGTCTTTCGAGACGGCGGAACTGCGGTGTGGCGGCTCATTCCCTGACCGTCGGGCCTTGATCCGTGCGTGCCGCGCGCCGGGCTCATGATCGATCCGGCGATCTCCCCACGAGGGCCCAGACCCGTTTGGTTCACAGCCTCGACACGCAAACGGGAGCACACGGGCGGCTGCGCACGCCCGCGCTGGCTGCGACCGGTCGTCGCGGCCGGCAGCTAGCCCTTGGGCTCGACGATGACCGTGACCTCGGGCGTCATGCCGGCCACCTTGACTGCCACCTTGTAGGTGCCCAGGCTCTTGAGTGGCTCGTCCAGGTCGACCTTGTGGCGATCGATGACGATCCCCCGGCGGCCCAGCGCGTCGGCGATGTCCTTGGCCGTGATCGAGCCGAAGAGCTTGCCCCCGTCGCCCACCTTGACGCCCATGGTCAGCGTCGTGGAGGCGATCCGGGTGGCGTAGATCTCGGACTCTTCGCGCTCGCGGCGCCGCTTGTCCTCGCGGCTCGCAATGTCGTGCTGCCAGGCGCGGTAGGCGCCGCCGGCGGCCGGCACGGCGAGCTTCTGCGGGATGAGGAAATTGCGGGCGAAGCCTTCCGCCACGACCTTCATGTCGCCGCTCTTGCCGAGCTTGACGACGTCGGCGGTCAAGATGACCTTCACGCGAACGAACCCTCCTTGGTGATCCAGCCGCGCAGGCGTGGGCCGAGGCCCGTCGCCCGGACAGCGCTGGCGGTGATATCGATGGCGCCTGGGATGTGTCGAACAAGTTGCCGGATGGGCCGCGGCGTCAAGCGCCGGATCTGGCCGAGGTCACGCTCGAAGGCGACTCGGTCGAGACCCAGCTCGAGCAGCTTCTCATCGACGACGGCGTCCGGTACACCGTCGAAGAACAGGTCCACACCGAGCACGGCCACGACTAGGTCGTCGAATAGCCCCGCGATGGGCACGTCGTCCGGGACCAGGTCAAACGGCAGGACCAGATAGGCGAGCGCCCCGCCGAACAGGGCCTTGCGCGAGGTGGGCACCCGATCGTCCTGGAGCAGCGCCCAGACCAGCCGGGCGTACGTAGCCGAGCGACTGGCCACCGGCAGGAACGCGGCCATCGCCAGGAGTCGGCGCAGGCTTGCGCCCGGCATCCCTGCGCGTCGCTTTCGTCGTTCTGCCATCGCGTCCCTGCGGACCTCCCTGGGCTCCCCGCGCGCGATCAGGCCGATTCGCCCGCCGGGACAGCGCAGTGTACCAGCCGGACCGTCGGACGCCAGCCGGACCGGGCCA
Source organism: Chloroflexota bacterium (assembly GCA_031370565.1). Taxonomy (GTDB): domain Bacteria; phylum Chloroflexota; class Limnocylindria; order Limnocylindrales; family CSP1-4; genus Chersky-267. The sequence continues at coordinate 5,939 of JANMQO010000229.1, read as the reverse complement.
CGACGTCGAGGGCTCGGTCCGACGGCCTGGCGACGCGCGGCCCGCCGCCGTGCGGCACCGCCGCTTGACAATCGAACGTCCGTTCTGTACGGTGGCCCGACTGGAGGCTCCATGACAAAGCACGACGCGGATCGCAAGACGAAGATCCTGGACTTCATCGCGGCCACGCTGCGGACCCGCGGTGTCCCCCCGTCCGTCCGTGAGATCGCCCGCGCGGTCGGTTTGGCCTCCACCTCGGCGGTCCACCACCACCTGCAGATCCTCGAGCGAGACGGCTATCTGGAACGGGGCGCCTCACAGGCACGCTCCATACGACTGACGCCAACCGCGGCGATCGAGCTCGGTTTGTCGAGCGAGCTCCTGCCCCAATCCGGCGCCACCGAGGCGCATCTGCTGCCGATCATCGGGGAGATCGCCGCCGGCGGGCCGATCGAGGCGTATCAGCGGGCCGACGAGACCATCGGTGTGCCGGACATCTTCGCGCCAGGCGGCGACGCGTACGTCCTTCGGGTCCGTGGCGATTCGATGATCGACGCGCACATCACGGACGGGGACTTCGTGGTCATTCGGCCGCAGACCACCGCCCGCAATGGGGACATCGTGGTCGCCCAGGTGGAGGAGAACGCGGTCACCCTGAAGCGCTTCTTCAAGGAGCAGGGCAGGATCCGGCTGCAGCCCGCCAACGCGGACTATCAGCCGATGTACTTCGACGACGTGCGCATCCAGGGCAAGCTCATCGGGGTGATCCGCCGCCTCGACTGAAGCTGTCCACGCTCCGTCCACAGCCGACCGGCTCTTCTCCACGCCAAACGTGCTGACGGACCGATGGTTGGTGGGGAAACCGGTATCGGTCAGCCCTCCCGGCGCGTGACACTGGAGCTGTCATCTCCACCCGTCAGCTTTGGTGTGCCTTGATCGACCGCCTGCCACCTCAGAGCACCGAAGCCGAGCAGTCGGTCCTCGGGTCCATCCTCATCGATCGCGACGCAGTCGTGGAGATCGCCGAGTTCCTCCGTCCGGAGGACTTCTATCGCCCGGCCCACGGCATGGTCTATGCGGCGATGCTCGAGCTGTTCGACAAGCGCGAGCCGGTCGACATCGTCACGGTCGCCGAGGTGCTCGAACGGCATGACCAGCTCGAGACGGTGGGCGGACGCTCGTACCTGGGCAGCCTGTCGAACCAGACCCCGACCGCCGTCAACGCCGTCCAGTACGCCCGGATCGTGGAGCGCAAGGCCGTCCTGCGCAACCTCATCTCGGCCGCCGGCAAGATCGCCGGGATCGGCTACGAGGATCCAGCGGAGATCCAGGAGGCGATCGACCGGGCGGAGAGCGAGCTGTTCAACGTCAGCCAGCGCCGGATCGCCACCGGGTTCAGCACGCTCAAGACGCTCCTGCACGAGGCGTACGACCGGCTCGACTACCTGCACGCCCACCGCGGCGAGATCAGCGGCGTGCGCACCGGGTTCACGGATCTCGACGCCCTCACCACCGGCCTCCAGAAGAGCGATCTTGTCGTGCTGGCCGCCCGACCCAGCGTCGGCAAGACGAGCCTCGCCCTGAACATCGCCGAGCACGCCGCGGTCAACGATGGCCGCAGCGTCGGCGTGTTCAGCCTGGAGATGAGCAAGGAGCAGCTCGTCCTGCGCCTGTTGTCCAGTGTCGCCAACATCGACTCGCAGCGCTTGCGGACCGGATTCCTCGAGGAGATGGACTTCGCCCGCCTGGCGCCGGCCATGAACACCCTGTCAGAGGCGCCGATCTACATCGACGATACGCCGAACATCAGCGCGATGGAGCTGCGCACGAAGGCTCGTCGACTCCAAGCCGAGGCCGGCCTGGACCTCATCGTGGTCGACTACTTGCAGCTCATGCAGGCGACCACCAGCTCGCGCGACTCGAACCGGGTCCAGGAGGTCTCCGAGATCTCGCGTGGTCTCAAGGCGCTCGCCCGCGAGCTGTCGGTGCCAGTCATCGCGCTGTCGCAGCTGTCCCGCCAGCCGGAGATGCGCGAAAGCAAGGAACCTCGGCTGTCGGACCTGCGCGAGTCCGGCGCCATCGAGCAGGACGCCGACCTGGTCATGTTCCTGTGGCGGGACAAGGAGCGCGGCGCGGACGACCAGGAGCAGGACGGCGAAATAATCAACCTCAAGCTGGCCAAGCACCGCAACGGCCCGACTGGCGAAATCCAGCTCTGGTTCAAGAAGAAGCAGACCCGCTTCGTCGGGTATGCCGGGGAGCGCTACGCGGACGTCGCCGGGTAGTCACTGCCCGGTAGTGATCGCCGGGCCAAGTGACCGATCCGCGTCGGGTCGCGTCGCCAGGCCCTCGGATCGCCTCCGACCAGTCTGTCCTAGCGGGCCTCGTCGGGCAGGAGCGGGCGCAGCGAGAGCGCATACGTCTTGCCGTCCTGGCTGCGCAGGACGATCCCGCCCGCACCTCCCTCCAGGTAGGGCAGCCCCAGCTCGGCCACCGCAGCCGCGCTCAGCGTCCGGCTCGGGATCGCTGGACCGTTGCCGCCAGTCGATGGGACGAATGTCTCCGGACCGAAGGTCGGCCACGGCCAGGTGATCGTGCCACTGGCCGGCACCTGGGCACCCTCCTCGGCCAGGAATCCCCGGTATGCGGTTGGCTGATAGGGGGTGGTCGTGAACGTCCCGTCGTGCGCGAAGGCCGTCAGTCGATCCGCCATCGCGAGGAAGGCCTTCCGGGCCGCCGCGTCTGGGTCGGGCTGCGCCTGGTCGAACCCGAGGGCACCCACGTTGATCGTCTTGGCGAGGCCGCCAGCGGCGATCGTGAAGGTCGTCGACGGCGCGTCCATGATGCCGTGCGGTGGGTACTCGGCGAGAGCCGTGCGCAGGCCGCCCTGATCGAGCGCAAAGGCGAGCAGGACCTGCACCTGGGCCTCCGTGAGGCGACCCGTGCGGAACGGCAGGAACCGAAAGACCGGGCCTGTGGCTGCCGGCGACGCGTCCGCCTTCAGGTCACGGAGGATGATCGTGCCGTCGCCGTAGAGGGTGAACTCGGGGGCCTCGGTGACGATGAAGCCCGGGGCCATGAAGCCGCCACCGGTCGACATCCGCAGGATGACAACCGAGGCGCCCCGGGCGTGGTCGATCGCGAGCGGTGTGGCGGTTGACGTCGGTGCGCCCCCGTCAGGGCTGGCGCTGGGACCTGGCCCGGGGGATCCCGGAGATCCGGCGGATCCCCCAACCGAGCAGGCCGTCAGCAAGAGGGTGGAGGTGAGCAGGAGCGTGGCACGCAGTGTGTTCGACATGCCGCCCCGACGCTTCCCTGTCCGGTCCGGTTCCCTGGCCGGTTCGCGCGCCGACGGCCTGTCGTGCCACGCAAGGGCATCCGGGCGGACCTGTTCGGTCGGCTGGCCGGCAGGCACGCCGGGTCGGTAGGCCTGCGATGCTCGTGCACGGTGCAGACGTTTCACGCGATTCACGCGATTCGTGGGCCTTGACGCGGCGCGTATTCTCGCCCACAGAGTTTCGGCCGCCCACAGGCCGGTCGGAACCGAGCGAGCGACTTGACCTGCGCCACCGCCGCCGCCCGATTCCGCCGCCCTTCCATCCGGTCGAGCGCGACGACCCGCTCTGGGGGCAGCCGCAGGAGACGAGGCAAGACGGTGTACGAGGACCGAACCCTGACATGTCGTGACTGCTCGGAGGAGTTCCTCTTCTCAGCAGGCGAACAGTCGTTCTTCGCGAGCAAGGGCCTGCAGCATGACCCCCAGCGCTGCCCAGCCTGTCGAGTGGCCGCCAAGCGGGCGCGAACCGGCGAGGGGCCCCGGGAGTTCCACGCCGCGATCTGCGGCGAGTGTGGCGGCCAGGCCATCCTGCCGTTCGCCCCGCGGACAGACCGGCCAATCTACTGCAGCTCCTGCTTCGACCGGGTCCGGGCTGACCTGACCACCGGAGTCGCGGCCGCCGTGACCACCGGAGCCGCGGCCGCCGTGACCGCCTGAGCCAACCCGCGGCGTCCGACCCTCGGCGGAAGCTCGCCGTCCGAGCTGGCTGGGTCCGCTGCCCCGCTAGACTCTGACCCACGGCGAACGACGGCGAACGTCCGGCAGCGCCGCTCGGGAGAGGCACGCATGGGCGTCATCATCATCCGCGAGATGGTCGGCACCAGCCCGCGCTCGTGGTCCGACGCGGCCCGCATGGCCGTCGCCACCGCATCAAAGACGGTCCGCAACATCCGGACCGTGGAGGTCGTGCAGTCCAGCGCGATCGTCGAGGACGGCGAGATCGTCGAGTACCGGGTGGAGCTCAAGATCGGCTTCGAATACGAGGGCTGAGGCGGGTTCTGTGCTGTCGCGGCGCCTCCGGGGCGCCCTTGCCGCGCCGGCGGGACCGCGCCGGGACCGCGCCGGCGGGACCGCGCCGGGACCGTGCCGGAACCGCGCAGCTAAGCCGCAGGTGAGGGCCCCTGAGGACCATGCGCGCCATGGCCCAACCATCGTTCCCGCTACTCGTGTCGGAGCTGCCCGTTGACACCCAGGAGACGCGGTCCATACCCTTGAGCGCGCCCCATGGGTCCCGCGGCCGTGTCGGCCGGCGGGAACCGGTACCGGTCGGTCCGGGGCGACCGGTGTCAGGCCCCAGCGCTCCACTCCCGATGGGCGTCGAGGTCGTGCACGAGTTTCCACTGCAGTTGGCCAAGGTCCAGCGACCATCGCTCCGACGTGAAACGCTCCGGCGCGACCGTCTGATCGCCTGGCTCCGGATCAAGATTCACCACCGCGTCGTGCTCATCACGGCGGAGGCCGGGTACGGCAAGACGACCCTGCTGTCGGACTACGCCCGGCACAGTCGGCGTCCAACGATCTGGTATCGCCTGGACGAGGAAGATCGCAACTGGGTCAGCTTTCTGCACTATCTGGTCGCGGCCGGCCGGGAGATCGAGCCGACCTTCGCGAGGACGACCGGCGAGCTGCTCAGCCAGCTCGGGGCGTCGGCCGGACCGAGTCGCGACACCATCGTGGCCACCTTCATGCGGGAGCTGCAATCGCTCGCCACCGGCGGTGCCGCCCTGATCATCGACGACTACCACCTGGTCGACGACGTCCCCGATATCCGGGTCCTTGTTCGGGAGCTGATCGCCAGCGCGCCAGAGCGCCTCACCCTTGTCTTCATCAGCCGGCGTACGCCGACCCTGCCCCTGGCCCGGTTGCGCTCCCACGGTGAGGTGGCGGAGCTGACCGCCACAGACCTGCGCTTCGATCTGGACGAGACCGAACGATTGTTCCGCGACACGTACGGCCGACAGTTGGAACCGGACGTGCTGGCCGATCTTGCCGATCGCACGGAAGGATGGGCAGCATCGCTCCATCTCGTCAACACCGCCCTGCAGGATCGGTCACCGAGCGAGATCCGGGCGTTCGTCCATGGCCTCACGGGAGCCACGGGCGAGCTGTACGACTATCTCGCGGAGGAGGTCGTCGGCGACCTGGACGAAGGCACCCAGCGATTCCTCATGCAGACCTCCGTCCTGCAGGCGGTCGACCCAACGCTCGCAGAGGTCGTATCGGGGGTGCCCGCCGCTCAAGCGCAAGAACTCATCACCGCCGTCGAGCGGATGGGTCTGCTGTCGAGCCGTGGCCGAGGCATCCGACGTTCCAGGAGCTACCACCCGCTGGTCCGTGAATTTCTCGGGGCCCGGCTGCGGCGATGGTCCGGCGATGCGGGTGTGCGTGAACTGCACCGCGCGCTCGTCCGTCACGCGAGTGGGTCGGACTGGCGGTTGGCCTCCTACCACTGCGTCGCCGCGCGGGATTTTGCGGACCTGGAATCCGTCGTCCGGGCAGCCATCCCGGAGATCATGGGCAGCGGCGAGTTCGCCCTGGCCGAATCGTATGTCGAGCAGACCTCCACCTCGGACAACGCCGCCTTCGAACTCTTCCTCTCACGCATGGAGCTCCATCGGGGTCG
>JANMQO010000187.1:0-27217 GCA_031370565.1 Chloroflexota bacterium | reverse complement strand
GCACGTGGTAGGTGTTGCCGCCGAAGATGACGCCGGCGAAGACGATCATCGATAGCACCCAGGCCACGCCCACCAGCGCGGTCGGGATCATCCACGACCGATAGACCGGCTGCGCCCCGCCCTCGACCACGTGGCCGACCTGGCCGAGGCCGTCGTTGGACTCGTCGGGAATCACCCCATCGGCGCCGTTGCGGTTGGCCAGGTCGTCGGCATGCCCCGCGTGCGGCGAGGTGGCGCGCTGCTCTTCTTCGGAAGGGATCGGCCGGAAGGCGGAGTCGTCGGTCGTCTCATGGCTGTCAAGCCACTCGCCGCCGTGGCCCGAGTGCCCGCCGTGGTCGTCCGCATGGCCGCTGGCATGTGCATCGTGGCCATGCCCGGGGATCCGGTCGAGCCTCGCTCCCGCCAGGACGGCGAACAGGAAGCCGGCGAGCGGCAGCGCCGGGATGAACGGGATCAGGGCTTCGATCTGCATCGGTCTAGTCCTTGAGGTCCGAGTACTCGTCAACCTCGGGCGTCTGTCGGGTGCGAATGATGGAGATCACCAGCGCCAGCCCGACGGTCGCCTCGGCCGCCGCCACGGCCATCACCAGCAGGGCGAAAATCGCGCCCGCATTCGAGGCGCTGACACACCCATGCCCGCTGGTTGAATAGCACGAGGGGGGCAGAAACGCGTTGAACGCGACCAGCGAGAGGTTGACCGCGTTGAGCATCAACTCGATCGAGATCAGCATCAGGATCGCGTTGCGACGCGCCAGGAAGCCGAACGCACCGATGCTGAACAGGATGGTCGAGACGATGAGGTAGCCCTGCAGGCCCATCAGTTGGCCTGCTCCTCGTCCTCGGGACGGCGCGCCAGGTAGATGGCGCCGATGATCGCCACGAGCAGCAGCAGGCTGAGGATCTCGAACGGCAGCGCGTAGTCGGTGAACAGCGAGGTGGCGATGGCGTTGACCCCCACCGCGACCGTGGTCACCGCTACGCCCCAGTCGGTGCTGATGACTGCCCAGCCGACCAGCCCCGCGAAGGCGAGCGCGATGGGACCGGCGATCAGCGCCTGGCGGTGGAACGGAGACGGCAGGTTGGCGTCACCGGCCTGGGTGAGCATGATCGCGAACAGGATCAGCACGCTGATGGCGCCGAGGTAGATCAGCACCTGGGCCGCGGCCACGATCGGTGCCCCGAGCAGCGCGTACATGCCCGCCAGCGAACCGAAGCAGACCATCATCGCCACCGCCGAATGGATGATGTTGCGGAGCGTGACGACCAGTAGCCCGCCACCGATGACACCGAGCGCGAGCAGGAAGAAGAGGACGCCGGTGAGGTCCAGGGCTGCGGCTCTCCTCGAGGGTTCGAGTTGGGGTTCGGGCGCTGAAACGGCCTCGCCGATCACCTGTTCCGATCTGCCTCGAGGCCGCGTCCGATTCTAGCGCAGCACGGGCGCCAAACGACCGCGCGAGCGGCGATCGGCGCGGCGTGGCATGGTTGCCCGGATGCGCCTCCTTGCCGCCCTGCTACTCGTCGTCTGGGCCGTTGGCGGGCTCCTGCTGACCCTGGAGCCGGCGCACCCGCTACCCGGGCAGGTGGTGACCGACAACTCGATCCCCCTGGTGACGATCCGCATCTACCTGGACAACCTCGGCTCGCCGTTCTGGATCGGTCAGTTGCTCGGGAACCTGGCCCTGCTGCTGCCCCTAGGCCTGCTCGGGCCGATCGCCGTCCCGGCGCTGCGCCGCTGGTGGCTGGTCCTGCCCCTGGCAGTTGCCGTCTCAGCAGGAATCGAGCTGGCCCAACTGTGGATCCCCGACCGCTCGGCCGACGTGGACGACGTGATCGTGAACGTCGCCGGCGCGATGCTCGGGTTCGCGGCGTACCGGGTGATTCGCCTGGTCGCCCGAGCCGTGACCTAGCGGGTCGGGCGCTCCCGGTCGGACATCTCCAGGATGTCGAGCATCGGCAGGTCGCGCTGGTATTCGCTGAACTCGAACTCCGGACCGCAGCGCAGGGCGTCGTACGGGCAGGCATCGGCGCAGATGCCGCAGAAGATGCAGCGGGTGACATCGAGCTGGTAGGTCTCCAGCGTCCGCGGTCGCGGCATCAGGGCGCCCACCGGGCAGGTTTCCGCGCAGCGGCCACATGAGACGCACGGCGTCTCGTTGAGCGAGACGAAGTCGGCGGTGGTGACCAGCGAATCGAAGCCCTTGCCAATGAAGTCGTAGCAACCCGAGCCTACGATCTCCTTGCAGACCTGCGCGCAGCGGCCGCAGTCGATGCAGCGGCTGTAGTCGCGCAGGATGAACGAGTGCGTCTCGTCCCGGCCGTACCCGTGGTTGACGCCCACGTATGGGTTGTCCTGGATCGAGCGCTCGTCGATCGCCATGTTGAGGGTGGTCTCGTACTCGATCGCGGCCTCGCGCAGGTCGCAGTGGCCGATCGCCTCGCAGGTGCACTGCAGGCAGCGCCCCGCCTCGGCCATGGCCTGGTCGCCGGTGAAGCCGAACTCGTACTCCCCGAAGCCGGTCTTGCGCTCCGCTGCTTCGAGCTTGCCCATCACCGCGCGCGGCTCCTTCACGTCGTCGGTGAAGGGCACGATGGTCAGGAAGTTCGGCTGCGGCTCGGAGACGATGCGACGCACCTGGGGGTCGTCGAGGTCGTGGCCGCGCAGCCAGTAGTCGATTGCATACGAGGCGCGCCGCCCCTCTCCGATCGCTTCGACCACGGTGGTCGCTCCGGCGCGAACGTCCCCCGAGGCGAAGACCTTGGGCAGCCCCGTGCGGAAGATGTGCTCCTCGGCCACCAGGGTGCCGCGGGCGCTGACCTCCAGCTGGGAGCGAATCTCCTCAGGCTCGGCATCGATCCAGGACAGCTCTGGCCCCTGGCCGATGGCACCCAGCACGGTGTCGCAGGCGACGATGAACTCGGTGCCGGCCATCGGCTCGGGGCGGCGGCGGCCCTTGGCATCGGCCTCGCCCAGGCGCATGCGCTGGAATTCCATGCCGGTTACCTTGTTGGACGCGTCGGTCACGACGCGGACCGGTGCCGCCTGGAAGATGACCCGCGCCCCCTCCTCGATCGCCTCGTGGACCTCGTCCTGGGCCGGCATGTCTTTGAGGTCGCGGCGGTAGACCAGGGTCACCTCGGCGGCCGACTGGCGGATGCTGGTGCGGGTGCAGTCGATGGCGGTGAATCCGCCGCCGATGATCACCACCCGGGCCCCGGCCAGGGCCGGGATCGGCACGCCGCGCGAGCTGTTGTAGAGGTTCTCCAGCGCGTTGACCACGCCATCGGCGTCTTCGCCGGGGATCCCCATCTCGTTGGATCGGTAGCAGCCGATGCCCACGTAGACCGCGTCGTAGCCCTGTTCCAGCAGCCCGGCCAGGTGGAAGTCGCGCCCCAGCCGCATGTTCGGCTTGAAGGTGGCGCCCAGCTCCCAGACGTGGTTCAGCTCGCGGTCCATCCACCCCTTGGGGAGCCGGTACTCGGGGATCCCGTAGCGCAGCATGCCGCCCTGCTCCGGATCGGCCTCGAACACGTCGCAGTGGTGGCCGCGCAACTGGAGGTAGTAGGCGGCCGACAGGCCGGCCGGGCCGGAACCGATGACCGCCACGCGGCGCCCTGAATCCGACTCCCGCGGCCAAGGCGTGGGCGCCGGGGCGTCGACCTCCAGCACCCGGTCGGCGCAGTAACGGTGCGAGTCGCGGATCGAGATGGCGGTGTCCACCTCTTCGCGCCGGCAGTGCGATTCGCATGGGGCCGGGCAGACGCGTCCGAGGATGGCGGGGAAGGGGAGCGAGCGCTTCAGGATGCGGGTCGCCTCTTCCCAGTTGCCCAGCGTGTTCTGCTTCAGGTAGCCGGGGATGTCGACCCGGGTCGGGCACTTGAACTGGCAAGGCGGCAGGCAGTAGGCATCGTGGTCGGAGAAGATCAGCTCCAGCACCATGCGGCGGTTCTCGACGACCCGCTCCGAGTGCGTGCTGATGACCATCCCGTCGGTGATCTGGGTGCCGCACGAGATCGGGGTGTCGGCCTGTCCCTCGACCTCGACCACACAGATGCGGCACGCGCCGTAGGGCGCCAGCTTGGGCTCGTAGCACAGGGTCGGGATCTCGACGCCGAGCACACGGCAGGCCTGCAGGATGGTCTGCCCCTCCTCGGCCTCGACCTCGCGGCCGTTGATCGTGACGCTCAGCTTTCGCGTGCCGGGCACCATCGGCCAGACGGGGAGGTAATCAGCCTCGCTCAGCTGCCCCTTGCCATTGGTGACGAAGCTCATGGTCGGTGCATCCTAGCTAGCCGGCTGCCGGCTCGACGCCGGCAAGCGGCGTCAGGAGGGGAGCCACGTCGCTGGGCCGGCACGCGCCGGCCAGGCAGATGCCGCGTTCGGCATGGGCGCGGTACTCGTCGGGGAAGCGGGCCAGCGTGGTGAGCATCGGTCCCGGCGCCCGTGCCTCGAGGTGGCAGAGTGCCGTGTCGGCCATCTTGCGCGACAGCTCGTGGAGGAGGTTGAAGTCGTTGGGGCGCGGCGTCGCGGCCAGCACGCGGTCGAGCGCCTCGACCAGGCGCTTGGTGCCAATCCGGCAGGGGACCGCCTTGCCGCACGCCTCGCGGCTGGCGTAGTCGAGGAAGAAGCGCGCGGTGCTGACCATGCAGGTGGAGGCATCGGTGACCAGCATCTGCCCAAGGCCGATCCCCGCGCCGGCGGCGTGCAGCGGCTCGTAGTCATACGGCATCTCCAGCTCCGCGGCGGCCAGCGCCCCGCCCCCGGCCCCTCCGGTGAAGACCGCCTTGGCCGCCCCGGTGGTGCCGGCCAGGGCCACGATCGACGAGATGGCCGTCCCCAGCGGGACCTCCGCCAGGCCTGCCTGCGCAACCTTGCCGTAGAGGCTCACCAGCTTGGTGCCCGGGCTGGCCGAAGAGCCGATCGACCGGAACTCCCCGGCGGTGTGGGCCAGGATCCAGGCCGCGTTGGCCAGGGTCTCCCCGTTCTGGACGGTCGTCGGGTTGCCATTGAGTCCGCGCTCGGTCGGGTAGGGAGGCCGGATCACCGGCATCCCGCGGTCGCCGGCAAGCGCCGCCAGCAGCGCCGTCTCCTCGCCCGCCACCAGGGCCCCCGACCCTTCGAAGACGGTGACGACACAGGAGAAATCGGTGCCGAGCACCAGGTAGCCGGCGAGATGGGCCTGCTCTGCTTCGGCTACCGCCGCACGCAGCCGCGCGATGGCGTCGCTAAAGTCGCGGCGCACGGCCAGGATCGCCTCGCTCGCGCCGGTGGCGAAGGCCGCGATCAGCAGCCCCTCGAGCACCAGGTGCGGGTTGCCCTCCGCCAGCGCACGATCGCCGAGGGCGGTTGGATCGGCGCCGATCAGGTTGGCGACGACGACCTTGCGCTCGCCGTCGGCCGCGCGAGCCGCGGTCCATTTGTCGGCGGTCGGATAGCCGCCACCCCCGCGGCCGCGCAGGCCCGCGGCGGCGACCTCCGCGATGGTGCCCTGCGGGCCGAGCTTCTCGACGGCGCGCGTGAGGCCGGCATACCCGTGGCGCTTGCGATACGCCGCCAAACCGATCAGGTCGCCGGTGTCGATTCCCGACAGCAGGCGCAGGGTGCTGCCCGGCAGGATGCGGATCTGGGGGGACAGGCCGGCTCCGGGTTCGGGCATCTCGCTCAGCTCTCCCGTCCGGCGCGCGCCGTGGCCCGGGCGGAGCTCTTGCGGCGCTCGCTCACCAGGTGGCGTGCCTGCACGACGCTCAGCGGGCCGTAGACCATGGTGTCGACCCGGATCGCCGGCGCAATCGCTCCGGCCGCCACCTGGTCGTTCGTCTCCAGCGACCAGGTTCCGTCACTCGTCGTCTCGCCCGGGGCGATGCCCAGCTCATCGCTCAGGGCGTCCAGCAGCGCCTGCCCGCCCGCAAAGCGACAGGCAGCGCAGCTGCACACGGTCAGCAGGTGACCTTCGGCGGGGAGCAGGCGAAAGCCGCCGAGCCCGGCAGCGCCGAAGACCTGGGCCCAGTGGATCGTCATCGTGTCGCTGATCAGGCGCAGCGCGCGCTCGGGCAGATACCCGTGGCGCTCCTGAACGGCGGAGAAGATGGCAACCAGCGCCTCTGGCCTCCCGCCGAAGCCCTCGATCACCCCGCGCAGCCAGCTCCCGTCGATCTCCTCTTCCCAGCGCGCCGCATTGCGCATCGGCTCAGCTGGCAGGCCGGCGCGCCGGTAGGCATTCGGGTCCTTGCGCTCGTCGTAGATCTCCGGCATTCCGTAGCGGATCCGGTTCCCCTGCGAGTCGAAGCCGCTCATGTCGATCGCCTCGACCGGGCAGACCTGTGCGCACTGGAAGCAGACCTCGCACTTATGCTCGCCGAATGGGTCGTAGATCAGGTCGAGGCGGCCACGCCAGCGATCCGGCATGGTGGGACGCGATTCGGGGTACTGGTTGGTGACCTTGGGCGCCCAGTAGTTGCGCCCGGTCTGCCGCAGCCCCTTCAGGATCCCGAGGCCGGGGATTCGCATCGGTCCGCCCCTCCTACAGGTTGAGCCAGACGACCAAGGTGGCCGTCACGAGCAGGTTGAGCATGGCCAGCGGCAGGAGCACCTTCCAGGCCATTCCCATCAGCTGGTCGACCCGGACGCGCGGCAGGGTGGCTCTCAGCCAGACGGCAAGGAAGACGAAGAGGTAGCTCTTGAGGAAGAACCAGAACAGGCCGTACAGCGTGCCACCGAACCCGGTGAGCTGGGCGGGGAACGGCCAGGGGGCCAGCCAGCCACCGAAGAAGAGCGCCGCCATGATCCCGCTCATGATGAAGAGCGCGACGTACTCGGCGAAGAAGAAGAAGCCGAAGCGCATCCCCGAGTACTCGGTGAATGGCCCGGCCACCAGCTCACTGTCGGCCTCGACCATGTCGAAGGGGGTGCGGTTGATCTCGGCCAGGGACGCGATGTAGAAGATCCCCAGGCCCACGGGCTGCCAGAGCAGCATCCAGCCGTGAGCCTGCTGCCAGCCAATCAGCTCCCGGAAGTTCAACGTGCCACCCAGCACCACCACCCCGACCACCGACAACGTCAGGGGGATCTCGTAGCTGACCATCTGGGCCGCGCTTCGCAGGCCACCCAGCAGCGAGTACTTGTTATAGCTCGCCCAGCCGGCGATCAGCAGGCCGACCACCGACAGGCCGATCACCGCGAAGAAGTAGACGATCCCGATGTTGAAATCGGCGGCGATGGCCCCGGGTGCGAACGGCATCACCAGCATGCTCATGGCCGCCGCCATGTAGACCATCCACGGTGCCAGCGTGAAGGTCGCCCGATCCGCCTGGTCGGGCATGTGGTCTTCCTTGGCGAGGAACTTGAAGCCGTGAATCGTGCTCTGGAACATGCCCCACGGACCGATCCGGTTGGGGCCATAGCGCAGCTGCATCTGGGCGATCACCTTGAGCTCCATCTGGATCACCACGAAGGCGGTGGGGATGGTGAGCAGCAGCAGCAGTGTGCTGGCCAGCAGGAAGCGACCGACGCCCAGCAGCAGTTCGGCCGTCATCTACTTGTCGACCCCGCCCATGACCGGGTCGAAGCTGGCCATCACCGCCATGGTGTCGGCGATCAGGCGCCCCGGCATCAGCTTGGGGATCGCTTGCAGGCTGACAAAGCTCGGGTCGCGCATCCGGAACCGATACGGATTGGGTCCGCCATCGCTGATGGCGTAGACGCTGTACAGGCCGCGCGGCGACTCGACCGCGGCGTAGGCGCGTCCCGGCTTCGGCCGGATGATCCCCGGCACCTGGGCCTGGACCGCGCCGTGCGGCATCTTATCGACGATCTGGTCGATCAGATGAATGCTCTGCTTCAGCTCCGCGATGCGCTGCATGTAACGCGAGTACACGTCGCCGCCGGGTTGGGTGATCACCTCGAACTCGAGCTCGGGGTAGATGGAGTAGGGGTGCGCCTTGCGCACGTCGAACGGGACCCCGGAGGCACGGAGGCTGGGCCCGGTGACCCCCAGGGCGATCGCCTCCTTGCCCGAGAGGACTCCCATCCCGATGGTGCGCCCGCGGAAGATCTCGTTATCGGTCAGGATCCGCTCGTTCATGTCGACGTTCTTCAACACTCCGGCACGCCACGTGCTCAAGCGCGAGATGAACTCATCGTTAGCATCGAAGTTGACGCCGCCGACCCGGAAGAAGTTGAAGAGCATCCGCTGGCCGCTGATGGCCGACAGCAGGTCGACCACCTCGTCCCGGTTGATGAAGCCATACAGGATCGGTGTCAGGCCACCCATGTCGAGCGCCAGGAAGCCCATCATCAGGGCGTGGCTGAAGACCCGGTTCAGCTCGACGACCAGGGCGCGGATGTACTCGGCCCGCTTCGGCGCCTTGATGCCGTACAGCTTCTCGAACGCGATCGCCGGGGCGTGCTCGTTGTGCATAGATGACAGGTAGTCCATCGGGTCGACGTAGGTCATGACCGTGGTGTAGGTGGCGTTCTCGCACAGCTTCTCGATCCCGCGGTGCAGGTAACCCAGGACCGGGTCGATGTCGACCACGACCTCGCCGCGCACCTTGAGGACCAGGCGCATCACCCCGTGGGTGGATGGGTGCTGCGGACCCATGTTGACCAGCATCTCGCCCTCGTCGAGCGTGTAGACATCACGCTCGCGGTCAGTCTGCGGCGGCCGATCCGGCAGCCCCACCGACTCGAACCCGGCGAACTCGCCTGCCGATCGTGGAATCGGTGGCAGGCCGGCGGCGGTGCGAAGGCGAGCCTCCTCCGCGCGCTCGATCTCGAGGGGGTCCCTGATTTGGGGCTCGGTTGTCACGAGTCCCCCTCCCCCTGGACCATGGCACCCGGCGCGAGTCCCTCGCCGAGCCGGGTGAGGTCCCAGGTTTCCGGGCGCTCCAGCGGGTTGACCCCTGCCGCCGGCGAATCGGCGGCATCATCGGGCAGGAGGAAGTCCCTGCGCAGCGGGAAGCTGCGGTAGTCGGGCGACATGTAGATGCGCCGAAGGTCGCGGTTCCCGTCGAAGATGATTCCCATCATGTCGTACATCTCGCGCTCGTGGAACATGGCTCCCTCCCACAACCCGGTGATGGTGGGGAGGTGCGGGTTGGCGCGGTCGACGCGGGCGCGGACCCGCAGCCAGGCGGGGTGGCGGTCCGAGTAGAGGTGATACACCACCTCGAGATGCTGGTCGACACCGTAGTCGACCGCGGCGGCATCGGCCAGGAACCAGAAGGTGAGCTCGGCGTCGTCCCGCAGGCGCCCCAGCACGGCGACGTTCGTGTCGCCCTCGATGCACACCTCGACCGTGTCCTCGTCGGTCCACAGGGTTGGAGCCAGCTCGGGAAACCGATCGAGCAGCAGGCGCACCAGCGTGCCTGCCTGGGCCGGCGCGCTCAGCGCACGTCTCCTTCCCAATCGAGGCGCTTCGGCCCACGATCGACGTAGGTCGGCCACTCGCCACGCCTCTGCTTGACGAGCTCCTGCAGTCGCATCATGCCGTGGATCAGCCCCTCTGGGCGCGGGGGGCAGCCCGGCACGTAGACATCCACGGGCATCACCCGATCGACCCCCTGCACCACGCTGTAACTGCGCTTGAAGCGGCCACCCGACGTCGTGCAGGTTCCCATCGCCACGCACCACTTGGGCTCGGGCATCTGCTCCCAGAGGCGGACCAGCGGTCCAGCCATCTTGGTCGTGAGCGTACCCGCCACGATGAGCACGTCCGCCTGGCGCGGCGACGCCCGGAAGGGGAACATCCCCCAGCGATCCATGTCGTTCCGGCTGGTGGCCGCCGACATCATCTCGATCGCGCAGCAGGCCAGGCCCGACAGCAGCGGCCACAGGCTGTTGGCCCGGATCAGATCGAGCACGATGTCGGCCTTGGTCGGAATGAGCTCCAGCGGGCCGGCCCAGCGGGCGTCGTCGCGGCGCCCGGCACCGGATTCCTCGAACTCGCGCAGGTGGCTGATGTCCATCGAGTGGCCGCCTGCGTAGGCAGCCGGGTCGGCCGACTGCCAGAGCGTGTTCGGCACGATGATCGGCTCGACCAGCTCGCGCCCTGCCGCGGGCACCGTGACGAGCTCGCCCGCGCCTTCGCCCGTGTCCGCGCCCACGCTGGCGGGCAGGTCCGCGGCGGGCACCTGGTCCGGGGTCAGCGCCACGTCAGGACTCCCTTGCGCCAGGCGTAGGCCAGACCGACCAGCAGGATCGCCACGAAGACGAGCATGCTCACGAAGCCGCCCAGGAGCAGATCCCGGAAGACGATCGCCCAGAGGTAGATGAAGACGACCTCGATGTCGAAGGCGACGAACAGCAGGGCGTAGATGTAGAACGACAGGCCGAACCGGCCATGCGTGTCGCCGTAGGTGTCGATGCCCGACTCATAGGGCAGCCCCTTGTGCACGTCGCCGCGATTCCGATGCGAGATGAGCCAGGCGGCGCCGATCGTCAGGAACACGAACGAGACGCCCGCGATGGCGAACCCGACGATGTACCAGATGCCGGTCAACTGAACCTCACTGCGGACGCGCCCTGTCGCTGACGGCGCATCTCCGGGTGGCTGCGGAGACCCGTGTGGGCACGGGCACGTTCTGGGACGCGTGGTCCCGCGCCGGCATTCTAGCAGCGGAGCGGTTTGGTTCGCGCCGAGCGCCGGCTGGCACTGAGCGCCGGCCGGCCCGCGCCGCGGCTCGGGTCCGGACCGTCGGAATCGCAGCTGGCGAGCCGTCGCCGTCGCTCAGCGGCGCAGCCGATAGGCGAGGCCCCGGAGAGCAGGTTGGGTGGGCATGCCGCGACCGAGGGCGAGCACCCGGAACCCGCCCAGGAGGCGCGGGTCGAGCAGACGATGGAGCGCCGAGCGGACGCTCAGCCATTCCTCCGCCGTGGTTGCCGAATCCGCCCGGATCGCCTCGAGCAGCACATCTACGCCGACCCCCACCAGGAACTCGGCCTGGCTGGTCACGCCGAGCTGGCTCAGCCCGACAGCTAGTGCGGCGCGCTCGACGGCACTCAGATCGACGTGGGCGGTCAGGTCCTGGCGGCCAACGGCGACAAAGGGATCGTCGTGGACCTGCTGACCGGCGTAGGCACGCAGGGTCCCATTCGCCCGCGTCGGTCCATACAGGTCGGCGGCCGGGTAGCCGTAGTCGATGACCAGGACGCAGCCTAGCCGCAGACCGGTGGCGACTTCCCGAAGCCAGCCGTCGATCGCCAGGCAGATCTCCGCCTGGGCCCCCTCGACCAGCTGGACGGCCTCGTCGGCCAGACGCTGGGCCAGGGCGGGCGTCGAGGGCGGCCCCACGACATCACACAACCCCTGTCCATCCCAGCCGACGAACCGTTCCCGAAGCTGGCCCGACTGCCAGATCACCCGGTGGACCGGCAGTGCGTCGAGGAACTCGTTGGCCAGGACGCAGCCCGTGGCCGGTTCGTCGAGCGGCCGATCGAGGGCGAGGTTGGCGCCGAAGCCCGCCTCCACCAGCCGTTCGGTCAGGTCCGCCCGACGATGTTCGTTGATCTCGATGGGCGTGTAGCGCAGTGCGGCGGCCAGCCCGGGCGAGGCCGCGCCCGCACCACCCGGGCCCGCTCCGGCCAGCGCCCGCAGGATCGTCAGCCCGAGCGTGCCTGCGCCGGCTCCGTACTCGCGCAGGACGAAGTCGGATGGTTCGCCCAGGCGCTGCCAGATCTCCTCGAGCTGGCGGGCCAGTGCGGCACCGAAGATCGGGTGCAGCTCGGGGGCCGTCAGGAAGTCGCCGGCGCGCGTCGGTCGATCGGCGGCGACCCGGTAGTAGCCGTCCTCGGGATCGTACAGGGCGAGCTCCATGAACCGGGCAAAGGTCATCAGGCCCTGCGCGTCGATCTCCGTCCGGATTCGCTCGATGAGCCGGGGCGCACCGGCAGACGGGAGCGCCGCCGCTGGAGGCGTCCGGCGCAGGCCGACGTCGAACGAGTCCATCGCGCGGCAGCCTACCGGGACACGTGGCGGGCGACCAGCCGAACGCCCGGGCCCACCAGCGAGTGGCCGCCGAGCAGGACCGGAATTGGCGCCTGAGCGGCAGAGGTGGTGAGGGCCGCCAGCCACGGGTCGTGGATGTCGCCGGCGACGAGCAGGTCCGAGGCGAACCGATCCTCTGGCGGCGGCCAGGCCGATTCCACGACGCCCAGCCGGTGGGCGAGCAGGACCCGTGTGTCGATGAGGGCCCCATCGCCGAGTTCCGCGAGGCGGGAACCCAGAGCTGAGGGTCCATCACGGTCGAGGAGTGCCCCGAGCACGGAACGGGGCGGACGCTGCGGGCGGTACTCGCCGGCGGAACCCGGCGTCGGCCCAGCGGCCTGCGCGAGCCGGCTCGAGGCGCGCAGCCCGCGCTCCTCGACGAGGGCCCGGACCCGACAGCGGGCGTGCCGCTCCAGCCAGCCGAGCGTCGCCGCGGAGGTCCGGCCGGCCACGATCAGCTCGGCCCGCGAATCGGCGAGGACGCCTCGGACGGCGGTCAGACGGCTGTACAGCAGGTCGACACCGCCCAGCCCGTCGTCCAGCGAGTCGCCCAGCCGACGGAGCACCGGCGGGCAACCGTCCGCTGCCTGGATCAGGAGCAGGTCGAGCGGGGAGTCCAGGTCGACGCCCAGGCGCCAGCGCGCCCGCAGGTCCGTGACCGTCACCCCGGCCACCTCGTCGAGCCAGCGCGGCAGGGCGTTGTCGGTCGGGAGCTCCGGCGGCACTTCGCGCAGGTTGGCTGCCGCGTCGGCCGTGAACGCCAGCACATCCGAGGAGTAGCGATTGTTGCTGAGCGCTCGCCGGCCAAGGCTCGCTCCGATGGCCACGAACGTTCGCCGATCTGCAGCCGTGGCCAGCGGAATCGCTCCGGATCCGAGCAGGACGAGTCCCCGACCGGCCGGCACCTCGGCCAGCAGCGCACGCAGCCGTGTCCCGAACGGGGCGCTGCCCTGGGTGTCGGTCACGATCCTGGCGGTCGTCGCGCCGGCCGTCAGAAAGCCCCGTCGGTGGTGCTCCGCCAGTGCGGCACGCGCCTCGGCGAGCGCCCGGGTCAGGCGACCTGCGCCGGGACCGGCCTCCGGACCGGCCTCTGGATCGGCCTTCGACCCGGCACGCGACGCCGCCCCCGGGTGGAGGATGATGACGTCGACGGCAGCCACTCGGCGACTATAGCGACGCAGGCGCGAGGGACTCGGATGACACGGCGGGCGGCCCGACGGACGCGGGCCTATATCGGGCTCGGGGCGAACCTCGGCAACGCGGCCGGAATCCTGGCCACGGCGGTGCAGGGCCTCGCCGCGCTGCCCGGGGTGAGCCTTCGGGGCGTCTCGCGCTTGTACGCCAGCGATCCGGTCGGGGTCACGAACCAGCCCGAGTTCCGCAATGCGGTCGTCGCGCTCGATGTGCCCGCCGGCCAGGACCCGGCGACCGGCGCCATCGCCCTGCTCGTCGCGCTCAAGCACCTGGAAGCCGCCTTCGGGCGCCAAGTGCGGGAACGCTGGGGACCGCGCGAACTCGATCTCGACCTGCTCGTCTTCGGCCGCGCCCGCCTGGCGATCGAACGTCCGCCGGACGGCCGATCGCTTGACGCCGAGTTCGATCCGGCCCGGGCCAGTCGGCTCCTGGAGGTTCCCCATCCGGCGACCCACGAGCGCCTGTTCGTGCTGGTTCCGCTGGCGGACCTGGTGCCCGGCCTGGTGCCGCCCGGTTGGGGCGAAACCGTCGCATCGGCGCGCGACCGGCGCCGCCGGCTCGAAGGGCCCGGGGCGGTGCGCGTGCTGGCTCGCTGGGACCCGGTTGGACGAGGGTGGCAGGGGCTGGGCTGAGCGGCGTGGCTGCCTTGGCGGCGCTTCGGCGGCAGCGCCGCCTGACCCCGCGCCGCCCTGCCGTCCCGGCCACGCAAGTCGCGCTGCCTGGGCCGCGCCCGCCTCGCCCGGGCTAGAGCCGGACGGCCGGCGGCTTGGTCCGATCGAACATGGCCACCGTGTCGACGAATCTGACCTGCTTGGACTGATAGGCCATGACCAGCGAGTGGGTACGCGCCCCGCCACCGAAGAAGCGGACGCCCTGGAGGAGGTCGCCGCTGGTCACCCCGGTGGCCGCGAAGACGAGCGTCTCGCCCGAGGCCAGCTCCTCCGTGCGGTAGACCCGCGTCTCGTCGTCATCGCCACCCATCCGTCGGGCGCGCGCCCGTTCGTCATCGCTGCGGAACCGGAAGCGCGCCTGGATCTCGCCGCCGAGGCAGCGCAGGGCCGCCGCCGTGATGACCCCCTCCGGTGCGCCGCCGATGCCCATCACCGCGTGGACGCCGGTGCCGGAAACTGCGCAGCTGATCGCGGCCGACAGATCGCCATCCGAGATGAGCTTGATCCGCGCGCCGGCCGCCCGGACTTCCGCGATCAGTGCCTCGTGACGAGGCCGCTCCAGGATGACCACGGTGATGTCGGCGACGTTGCGTCGGAGCGCCTCGGCAATCCGGTGCACGTTCTCCGTGGGGCTCTTCGTGATGTCGACCTGACCCGCCGCCACAGGGCCGACGCACAGTTTCTCCAGGTAGGTATCGGGCGCGTGCAGGAGGCCGCCTTTCTCGGACGCGGCGAGCACCGTGATCGCGCCGGCCTGGCCGTGGGCAACCAGGTTGGTGCCCTCGAGCGGATCGACCGCGATGTCGATCTCCGGCCCGGTCCGCCGCTCGCCCGCCTTGTGCCGGCCGACCTCCTCGCCGATGTACAGCATGGGAGCTTCGTCGCGCTCGCCCTCGCCGATGACGATGGTGCCGGCCATGTCGATCCCGTCCATCGTGGCGCGCATCGTCTCGGTGGCGGCCCGATCCGCCTCGTCCTTCTCGCCGCGGCCCATGAACCGGGCCGAGGCGATGGCCGCGGCCTCGGTGACCCGAACCATCTCGAGCGCGAGGAGTTGCTCCATGGGATTCCCCTTCGGCTGTGCTGCGCCCTAGTGTCGAAAGTGCCGGCGGCCGGTGAAGACCATCGCCAGGTGGTGTCGGTCGGCCACGTCGATGGCCATCTCGTCGCGGACCGAGCCGCCGGGCTGGATGATCGCGGAGACCCCGGCCTGGGCGGCCAGGGCGATCCCGTCGGCGAAGGGAAAGTAGGCGTCGCTGGCCATGACGCTCATCCGGGCTCGGTCGCCGGCCCGACGCAGGCCGATCTCGACTGCCACGTGGCGGCTGGTCTGGCCGGCGCCGATGCCCACGGTCGCGCCGCCCTTGGCCAGCACGATCGCGTTCGAGCGCACGTGGCGGACCGTCCGCCAGGCGAACAGCAGGTCGGTCAGCTCCTCGAGCGTGGGACGGCGCTTGGTGACGACCTGGAGGTGCCCAGCCTCGATCCCGAGGGCGTCCTGAGACTCAACCAGGAGTCCGCCACCGACCCGCTTGAAGTCCAGGTTGGCGATGCCGTAGTCGCGCATCCCGTCGGATGGGTTGGCCGGCACGGCCAGGATCTCCAGGCCCGTCCTGGCGCGCAGGATGCCCAGGGCCGCCTCGCTGTAGCCCGGCGCCACGACCGCCTCATAGGAGTTGGCCGCGATCTCACGGGCCGTCGCCCCGTCGAGTTCGCGGTTCACTCCGACGATCCCGCCGAAGGCGGCTACGGGGTCCGTGTCGAGCGCCTTGCGGTAGGCCTCCGCCAGCTCGTCGTTGGACGCCAGCCCGACCGGATCCGTGTGCTTGACGATGGCCACCGCCGGACCCGTGAAGTCCTGGGCCATCCGGTAGGCGGCATCGAGATCGAGCAGGTTGTTGAAGCTGGGCAGGTTGCCCTGGAGCAGCTTTGCGTCCGCGATCGTTCCCGAACGGTGGGTGGTCTCGCGGTAGAACGCAGCGTGCTGGTGCGGATTCTCCCCATAGCGCAGATCACCGACCTTCTCGAGAACCATGGCCAGCCGACTGGGGAAGGTGGTCCCGGAGATCTGGTGCAGGTAGGCCGCGATCTCGGCGTGGTAGGCGGCCACGATCCCGAACGCCTCCGCGGCCAGCTGCTGGCGGAGTTCCGCCGAGATCGAGCCGAGCTCGCGCAGCTCGCGGACCAGGCGACCGTAGTGCCCGGGATCGGCAACGGCGGCCACCCCGGCATAGTTTCGCGCGGCCGCACTGAGCAGAGCCGCGCCGCCGACGTCGATCATTTCGATGGCTTCGTGCAGGGCGACCCGCTGGGCACCGACCTGCGGGGCGAACGGCTTGACGTTGACGACGACAAGGTCGAGCAAGCCGATCCCGTGCTCGGCCAGCTGGGCCAGCTGTTCGGGCACATCGCGGCGGGCCAGGATCCCGGCGTAGACGGCCGGGTGGAACGTCTTGACCTGGCCCCCGACAAGAGGTGGAACCGCGGTCAAGTCGGCGACGGAGGCGACCTCAACCCCGTCCGAGGCCAGGTGCTCGCGGGTACCGTCCGTGGCGTACATCTCGACGCCGAGGGCGGCCAGATCGCGGGCCAGGGTGGAGATGCCATCGCGGTTTGCCACCGAGAGCAGGGCTCGCACCCGTCAACCTCCCTTGCTTCGGTCGTGACCTTCTGCCGCGTACCGCCTGGCAGCCGCCACCCGGGGCCGGCCAGCGGGCCACCTCGGCGCCGAGTATACCGCCCGGCATGGCATACTCGACCCGCAAAGGTCGACACGTTCCGCGCGTACCCGGACCCGGCCCTGCCCCATTCCGGTCCACATGCCATCCGACAGGAGTTTCGGTGAGACTGCCGCCCTGGGAATACCTCTTCCTTGCCTTCAACGCGGTCAACTTCCCGGACATGTTCGGGCCGGTTGTACTGAGTTCACTCGGGTTGCTGGCGGCGACGGTGGTCCTCTACAACGTACGAACTCGGGCGTTCCATCGTCATCCGCCGTACCTCGACCTGTACGAGTGGCTGCTCTGGACCAGCGTGGTCATGTTCAGCCTGCTGCTCATCTTCAGCGTGTTCGTGTTCGATTTCCTGTTCGTCCTTACCACCATCATCGGCGGGACGGCCATCTTCGTCTGGGTCCGGTTCGTCCATTTCCCGCCGATCTTCGAGGGCTACGAGCGCAAGCTGGCCAGGGAGCGCTACTTCACCCGCTCGAAATTCGCCCGCCCGGAGGCGACCATCCGGGCCAAGACCGCCAAGACCGCCAAGACCGCCAAGACCGCCAAGACCGCCAAGCGCCGTCGCCGGCGCTGACCCGGCGCGATCCGGTGCCTGGATCCGGCGCTGAACGTCGCCCCGTCCCGGTGCTGACGGCCGGTCGCCGCTCGCCCACCGTGCGCCGCTGACCGATGGAGATCCGTCGCTTCGGGTTTGGCCATCGTCGGCCGGACGGGCCGTCGGGGACCCGCGGCGTCCGGGCAGCGCTCATTCACAGTGACGCCCGCGGGACTGTGAATGAGCTGGCGTTTGGGCGCCGGGCGCTGATCGAGCCGCACACCAACCCGAACAGCATCTGGTTCCTGGTTATTGAGGGGGGTGGGTTCGTCCGAGTCGCCGACGAGACCGAGCGCGTGTTCGCCGGTGAGGCTGTCCTGTGGCCAGCCAACGTGCTCCATGGCGCCTCGACGGACCTGTCCGAGATGCGCGCGATCGTCGTCGAATTCAGCGGGACCGACGACGCCTCCATCCGGGAGATCCTCGAAGGTGCGGCGCTGGTCCTCGCGCCGGGCGGCGCGGTGGCTGGCGGCAGGGGCCACGGGGCACTCACCTCGGCCGGCAGTGACTCGCCGCAATACGACCCCGCCGAGGGCGAGCCGCGCTAGGCCTCGAGCGCCAGCAGCGCCCCGAGTTGGCCAAGGATCCGGGCAGTTACGCCCCAGACCAGGAGCTCCGTGCCATCCTCGGCCATGACCGGATAGGCGCCGTAGCGAAGCGGCCGATCGCGGATGGTCCGCTCGACGAGGCGCACCGGAGCGCCGGGCAGGAACGCCGTCAGTGGCGGTTCCAGGATTCGGACCACCTCGGCCGGGGCGGCGACAAGAACCGGCCGCCGTTCCGCCGCAGCCAGGATCGGGGTGATCCGGAACCGGCTGACGGGGATCCAGACCTCATCGAGCTGACCAAGCAGGCGCACGCCCGCGGCCGCCGGGTCGAGCCCGATCTCCTCGTGAGCCTCGCGGAGGGCCGCCGCCGCAGCATCCAGGTCAGCCGGCTCGACCTTCCCGCCGGGGAAGCTGATGTCGCCCGAATGGTGGCCGTCGTACGTCTGGCGTTCGGTCAGGATCAGCCGCGCCGCACCGTCCGGCCCAGGGAACAAAAGGACGAGCACGGCGGCTGGTCGGTCCGTCGCGGGATCGGGCG
Source organism: Chloroflexota bacterium (assembly GCA_031370565.1). GTDB lineage: Bacteria > Chloroflexota > Limnocylindria > Limnocylindrales > CSP1-4 > Chersky-267. The sequence goes on along the minus strand of JANMQO010000187.1, from coordinate 8,955 downwards.
AGCCGAACGGGAAGGCTTCATCGTCAGCCTGTCTCGTCGGCCCGAACGAGCCGGCCGAGCCCATGGTGACCGCCGAACCCGCCGGGACCGGCAGGAACACCGGTGGGCTGGGCGGGAGCGGATCCGGCAGCGCGGCCAGTCGTTCCAGAGCGACCTCCAGGCGCATCCTCAGTTCACGAGCTCGCCGCCGTCGCGCGGGCCCTTCGGCTCGGTCGTCTCGGGCAGGTCGACTGGTGAGCGCTGACGCGTTCGGTCCGCCGCCGTGCCGCTCCGGGTGTCCGCGCCGCCGCGCCCGGTGCCGCGAGCGTCGCGCTGCTCGGCGGCGTCGACGGCCACGGCGTTTCGATCGGTCGAAAAGAGCAGGGTCGCCGCCGCCACATCCGCGTCCGCCACGATCCGATCGCCGGGCCGGAAGCGTCCTGCGATGAGTTCTCGCGCCAGCGGGTTCTCGACCAGCCGCTGGATCGCGCGTTTGAGCGGTCGCGCCCCGTAGGCCGAGTCGTGCCCCTCCTGACCGATCAGGCTGCGCGCCGCCGGAGTCAGCTCCAGGATCAGGTCCTGGGCGGCCAGACGGTGGGCCAGGTCCGCCACGAGCATGTCCACAATCGCCGCCAGTTCAGTGTCGGTCAGGGCGTGGAAGACGATGACCTCGTCGATCCGGTTGAGGAACTCGGGCCGGAACTGGAGGCGGAGCGCCTCGCTCAGCTGCGTTTTCATCGTCTCGTAGGCGATGTCACGCTCGGCCTCCGACCCGCCGGCCACGGTTGAGATGAGGCCGCCGCCGACATTGCTGGTCATGATCACGACGGTGTTCCGGAAGTCGACGGTACGGCCCTGACCGTCCGTCAAGCGGCCGTCGTCGAGGACCTGGAGGAGGATCCCGAACACATCCGGGTGGGCCTTCTCGATCTCGTCGAGCAGGACCACCTGGTAGGGCCGGAGGCCGACCGCCTCGGACAGCAGTCCGCCCTCCACGAAGCCGACGTAGCCGGGCGGCGCCCCGACCAGCCGGGACACGGAGAACTTCTCCATGTACTCGCTCATGTCGATCCGGGCCATGGCCGACTCGTCGTCGAATAGGAACCCGGCCAGTGCCCGGGCGAGCTCGGTCTTGCCGACGCCCGTCGGGCCGAGGAAGAGGAACGAGCCGATCGGGCGGCGTGGATCCTTGAGCCCAGCCCGGGCCCGCCGGACGGCATCCGAAACCGCCGCGATCGCCTCGTCCTGGCCGACGACGCGCTCGTGCAGCCGCGCCTCCATGTCGACCAACTTGGCCGTCTCGCCCTCCAGTAGCCTGGTCACGGGGATGCCCGTCCAGGCCGCCACGATCTCCGCGATGTCGTCTGCGTCGACCTCTTCCTTGAGCAGCGCGCCTGGTCCCTGCAGTGCGGCCAGCGCCGCCGCCTGTTCCCGGAGGCGCGCCTGCAGTTCCGGCAGCCGGCCGTACTTCAGCTCGGCGGCCCAGCCCAGGTCCGCCTCTCGTTCGGCCTGTTCGATGCGCAGGCCGATCTCCTCGAGCTGAGACTTGCTGGTGCGCAGCACCGCGATCGCCGCCTTTTCGGCAGCCCAACGCTGCTGCATGCCGCCGGCCTGCTCGCCCAGCTCGGCCAGCTCGCGCTCGAGCAACTCGAGTCGCGACCGCGAGGCATCGTCCTTCTCCTTGCGCAGCGCTTCGCGCTCGATCTCGAGCTGGATCCGGCGGCGCTCCAGCTCGTCGAGCTCGACCGGCATGGAGTCGATCTCCATGCGCAGCCGGCTGGCGGCCTCGTCGACCTGGTCGATCGCCTTGTCCGGCAGGAAACGCCCGGTGATGTAGCGGTTGGACAGGGTTGCCGCGGCGACCAGGGCCGCGTCGGTGATCCGGACGCCGTGGTGGATCTCGTAGCGCTCGCGCAGGCCGCGCAGGATCGAGATGGTCTGTTCGACGGTGGGCTGGGCGACCAGCACCGGCTGGAAGCGGCGCTCCAGGGCGGCGTCCTTCTCGATGTGCTTGCGGTACTCGTCGAGCGTCGTGGCGCCGATGGTGTGAAGCTCGCCCCGGGCGAGCATCGGCTTGAGCAGGTTGCTGGCATCCATGGCCCCCTCGGCTGCACCTGCCCCGACCACCGTGTGCAACTCGTCGATGAACAGGACAACCTGGCCCTCGGCGTCGCGGATCTCCTTGAGGACGGCCTTCAGGCGCTCCTCGAACTCGCCCCGGAACTTCGCGCCGGCGATCAGGGCGCCCAGGTCCAGCGCGACCACCCGCTTGTCGCGCAGCCCGTCCGGGACGTCGCCGCGCACGATCCGCTGGGCGAGTCCCTCGGCGATGGCCGTCTTGCCCACGCCGGGCTCACCGATGAGGACCGGGTTGTTCTTGGTCCGGCGACTGAGGACCTGGATGACCCGGCGGATCTCCTCGTCACGGCCGATGACCGGGTCGAGCCTGCCGGCGCGGGCCTCCGCGGTCAGGTTCCGGCCGTACTTCTCCAGGGCCTGGTAGGTTCCCTCGGGGTTGGGCGAGGTGACTCGCTGGTTGCCGCGCACGCCCTGGAGTGCTCCGAGGATCGCTTCGCGGCCGGCGCCGTGCTGCTCGAGCAGGGCCTGGCCCTCGCCACCGACCTCGGCCGCAGCGAGCAGCAGGTGCTCGGTCGAGACGTAGGCATCGCCCAGCCGGCGTGCCTCTTCCTGGGCGCGCTCGATCAGGCGTCGGGCGCGGGCGTTCACGCTGAGTGAACCGCCCTGGATCCGGGCTCGCCGATCCAGCAGCGCGGCGAGTTCGGCTCGGACCGTGCCGAGGTCCGCGCCCAGGCGTCGGAGGGTCTCGGCCGGCACGCCGTCGTCGGGCTCGAGCAACGCGGCCAGGAGGTGTTCGGCATCGAGGATCGGACTGTGGAGGGTCTCGGCCAGCTGCTGGGTGGCGGCGATCGCCTCCTGGGCCTTCTGGGTGAATCGGTCGAGTTGCATCGGTTGGGTCTCGGTCTGCTCAGGTCGCAGGCGTGGAGCGAGTGGACGCAGGGGTAGCGGCCGCCGTTGCGGCAGTCGCGGATGAGGTCGCGGCGGACGAGGTCGTGGCTGACGGCGTCGGAGCGCTGCGCGGGTCCGGTTGCGCGGCCAGCTCGACCAATCGTTGGGCGGCCTTGATGGCCTCATCGGACAGGCTGCTGGGCAGGACCACCCGGACTTTGACCAACAGGTCGCCCAGTGCCGGTTCGCCAGGTCTGTACCGGAGGCGGGGCATGCCCTGGCCCTTGAGCCGGAACGTTCGGCCGGTTTGGGTGCCCGCCGGAATCCGCAGCAGGCCGCGGCCCTTGAGCGTGCTGACCAGAATCTCCGAGCCCAGTAGTGCTTCACCCAGGCTGATCGGCAGTTCGCGGGTCAGGTCCGCGCCGATCCGGACGAAGGTCGGATGGGCGCGGACCCGCGTGACGAGGTAGAGATCAACCGGGTGGTGCGGGTCACCGCCGCCCCGACCCTTCAGCCGGATCCGGCTGCCGGTCTCCACGCCGCGTGGCACGGTCACCTCAAGGCGCGTGCCATTGATCTCGACGATGCGCGAGGTGCCATGGAACGCCTCCTCGAGGGTCAAGGCGACGTCCGCCTCCACGGCTCGTGACGGTCGCCCGCCGCCGTGGTGGACGCCAGCCGAGCCGAAGGCGCCGGTGCCGCCGCTCGGCGTCTGCCCACCGGCCAGCCCGAGGTCGCCCAGGATCTCCTCGAAGGACTGGCCCTGATCTGTCTGGACCCGACCGCGCCGGGAACTTCCCGCCGGGCCAGGTCCATCGGTCTCGCCAGCCGGGCCGGTTCCGCCGGTTCCGCCGAAAAAGGTCCGAAAGAAATCACTGAATCCACCCGCAGCACTGCCACTCGTGCGGAATTCGTAGCGGATGTTGCCGCCTTCAGCCGCACCGAACGGGCCACCGCCAAACGGGTCGTGGCCGCCTGTCCCAGGACGGCCTGTTCCGCCACGGCCCGTTCCGGCCACAGACTCCCAGTTCGCCCCGAGTGCGTCGTACTTCGCCCGCTTGTCGGGATCGGACAGGACCTCGTTCGCCTCATTGACCTCTTTGAACCGTTGCTCGGCGGCGGCGTCACCGGGCTTCAGGTCAGGATGATGGGCTCGGGCGAGCTTGCGAAAGGCGCGTTTGATCTCGGCCTTGGTGGCGTCCCGCTTGACGCCGAGGACCGCGTAGTAGTCCCGGTAGTCCACCGGCGCCTCACCTCCCGCGTCAGGGCGCCGCGTCGGCGCGCTGGACGACGACCGCCGGCCGGTCGGTCGGCGGGAAGGTGGCCGGGTGGACCGTTGGGGTGGACGTCTGCTCGAGGCTGCCGCCTCGCTCGGGCGAGGCTGGTCGAACGGGGAGCGGCTTCGGCCGGCGACGGAGCGCAGCCTCGAGCACCTGGTCCATCGTGTCCACGAGCACAAGCTTGGTCTGCTTGCGGATCTCCTCGGGGATGTCGCGCAGGTCCTTCTCGTTCTTGCGCGGCAGGATGACGATCTTGGCGCCAGACAGATGGGCGGCCAGGATCTTGCTCTTCAGCCCACCGATCGGCAGGACCCGACCGCGCAGGGTGATCTCGCCGGTCATGGCCACGTCCTTCCGGACGGGAATACCGGCCAGTGCGCTGACGATGGCGGTGGCCATGGTCACGCCAGCCGACGGACCATCCTTGGGGATGCCCCCGGCCGGGACGTGGATGTGGATCGTGTTCTTTTCGAACACGTCCCGCTCGATCCCCAACCGTTCCGCGTTCGCCCGGATCCAGGACAGGGCGGCCCGGGCGGACTCGCGCATGACTTCGCCCAGCTGGCCGGTCAGGATGAACTCCTCCTTGCCTGCCATGCGATTGACCTCGACCGCGACGATGTCGCCGCCGACCTCGGTCACGACCAGACCCGTAGCGGCACCGGTCTGATCCTCGGCCTCCAACTCGCCGTACTCGAAGCGCGGCGGACCCAGGTACTGCTCGAGCTTGCGCAGGTCGACCACCGTCTTGCGCTTGCGTCCCTCGACGACCGAGCGGGCGACCTTGCGCATGATGTTGGCGAGCTCGCGCTCCAGGTTCCGAACGCCGGCCTCGTGGGTGTAGGACTGGACGAGCTGGGTCATCGTCTCGTCCGGGATCGCGATGTGCCTGGGCTTGAGGCCGTGGTGCTCCATCTGCTTGGGGATGAGGAATCGTCGGCCGATCTCGGCCTTTTCGAGCTGGGTGTAGCCGGGCAGCTGGATGATCTCCATCCGGTCGCGCAGGGCGGCCGGGATCGGGTCGGCCAGGTTGCCCGTGGCGATGAACAGGACCTTGCTCAGATCGAAGGGCACCTCAAGGTAGTTGTCCTGGAAGGAGTTGTTCTGCTCCGGGTCGAGGACCTCGAGCAGGGCCGAACTCGGGTCCCCCCGGAAGTCCATGCCGATCTTGTCGATTTCGTCGAGCATGAACACCGGGTTGTTGGTGCCGGCCGTCTTGAGGTTCTGGATGACCCGCCCGGGAAGGGCGCCGATGTAGGTCCGGCGGTGACCTCGGATCTCGGCCTCGTCATGGATTCCGCCCAGGCTCATCCGCACGAACTTGCGGCCCATCGCCCGGGCAACGCTCTTGCCCAGCGAGGTCTTGCCCACACCGGGCGGGCCGACCAGGCACAGGATGGGGCTGCGAATCGTGTCGGCCAGGGTCCGCACGGCGAGGTACTCGAGGATTCGTTCCTTGATCTTCTCCAGGCCGTAGTGGTCCTCGTCAAGGATGGTGGCGGCCTCGCGGATATCGAGGCGATCCGCGGTAGACACGTTCCAGGGCAATCCGACCAGCCAGTCGACGTAGGTTCGGATGACGCCGACCTCCGGGGAGGCCGACGGAATCCGGCTCATCCGGTCGATCTCCTTGATCGCCCTGGCCTTGATCTCGTCGGGCATGCCAGCCTGCTCGACCTTGTCGCGCAGCTCGTTGATCTCGGCCTGCTGCGGATCGTCCTCGCCGAGCTCGCGCTGGATCGCCTTGAGCTGCTCGCGCAGGATGTACTCGCGCTGGGTCTTGTCCATCTCGGACTTGACCTCGGACTGGATCTTGCCCTTGAGCTCGAGGATCTCCACCTGCCGGGCGAGGAAGGTCTGGACGAGCTTGAGGCGCTCGACCACGTCGATCGTCTCGAGCAGCTCCTGGCGCTGAGCGGTGCTCATGTCCGGGCTGTACGCGACCATGTCCGCGAGGAGGCCGGGCTCGGTGATGTTGCGGGCGGCCACGGCGGCCTCCGGCGGCACGGGAGCGCCGTTGGCAACGTACTGCTCGATGCCGGCCTGGACGGTGCGCATGAGCGCCTGGACCTCGACCCCGCTCGGGGTCTCGTCCGGAAGGTCCTCGACGATGGCCACGATGTGCGGCCCAGTCTGGGCGAAGCCCTTCAGCCGCAGGCGTCCCTGCCCCTGGACAATCGCCCGGACGGTGCCGTCCTGGAGCTGCACGACCTGGGCGATCTTGGCCAGCGTGCCCACCGTGTACAGCTCGGCCGGGTCCGTGATGTCCTCCTGCTCGGCGGAGCGCTGGGTGACCAGGGCGATCGGGCCGCCGCTGGCCACAGCCGCGTTGAGCGCGTTGACGCTCTTCTCGCGCCCGACCTGGAGCGGCACGATCATCTCCGGAAAGATGACGGTCTCCCGGAGGGCGACGAGCGGCAACTCCCGGGTGGTCGAGGCGGGCTTCTTCGGCGCGTCCGGGTTCGACGGTCGGTCAGACATCGAGGGTCTCCTGTGGTGCGGCTGCAGCGCCGCGCTGGCGGCGGTAGGGTTCGTCGGTGGGGCCGGTCGAGTGATCGGCAGCGTGGTCGCCGGAGTGAACTGGGGTTTGGCCGGCCTGGGCCTCGTCGAACAGCGTTTCCAGGATGCGCGTACCGAGGCGCTCCTCGAGTTCGAACAGGATCCGGATGCCCGCGAGGTTGACTCCGCGTTCCTGGGTGAGATGACGAATCCAGAGGACGCGCCGGATGTCGTCCTCGCTGAACAGGCGAATGTTGCTGGGGGTTCGCGCCGGCGCGATCAGGCCCTCATCCTCGTAGATCCGCAGCGTGCGCGGATGAACGCGCACGATGCTGGCCGCCACGCTGATGACATAGACGGGTCGCCCCGGGTCCCGATCCAGCCGACGGAAGGTCATGTCAGCTGTCCGCGGTAACGACGGCCGCGCACGCGGGAGAGCGACCCGAGGTCGCCCAGGAGCGACGGACGGCGCACGAGCATGGACATGTCGCGGCACCTCCTGCGGACAGCCCCGGCCCTCTTGACCGGACACCAGCGCAGGATAGAACCCTGACAATGGGACTGTCAAGAGACCACCACGGAACGCTTCACTGGCGCGGGTGCCCCGAGGCACGGACCACGGCGTGGCAGACGAGGTCAGCGCAGCATCAGGACGACGTCAGCGCGACCTCTGGATCCCCGATGAGCGCGCCGTGCAGCGCCGCCTCGCACTCGGCCCGGCCGATGGCGATGACCTTGTCACCGTCCTGCAGGACGGTCTCCGGTCGGATCGGCAGGGCGACGTCGTCGCGAATGATGGCGAAGATCGCGCAGCCGTCGGGCATCGGCACCTCGCGTGCGACCCGACCGATGGCCGGCGAGCCGACCCGCAGCTGCGCTTCGATGAGCTCCAGCTCGCCGCCGCCGAGTCCGGCCAGGTGGAGCAGCTCGTGGACCGGGATGCCCTGCTCGATCGAGCCGAGAATCATCCGGGTGGGGCTGATCAACTCGTCCACCCCGAGGTGGCGGAAGAGCGCCTCGTTCTTGGGGTTGTTCACCCGAGCGATCGTCCGGCGTACGTCGAAGTGGTGCTTGGCCATCTGGCAGATGACCAGGTTGTCCTCGTCGTCGCCGGTCACGGCCGCGACCACGTCCGCTCGTTCGCAGCCCGCTTCGGACAGGTGGGTGCCCTCGCAGCCGTCGTTGGCGATGACGATCGAGCCGATCTCGTCGGCGATCTGGGCGGCACGGGCGTGATCCTTCTCCATGAGGACCACCTCGTGGCCGGCCCCGATGAGTTCCTTGGCCAGGTAGTAGCCCACCTTGCCACCCCCAACGACGAGCACGAACACGGTTCAGGCCTCCTGGGTCGGCCGCCTGCCGGCCGCTGTGTTGCTGGATTCGCCAGCCCCGACTCCGGCAGGCTCGCCGACGGCTGACGACAAATGGGGATGGGTCGCGCCGGGCCGGACGCTCGGCGGCTCGGCCATGCGCAGCCCGATGAAGCCGAGCAACGCGTGAGCCATCAGGTCCGTCCGGCAGATGGTGGCGATCCCGAGGTCGGCGTAGGCCTTGGCCCGGACCGGGTCGTTGACCTTGGCTACCACCTGCTTCACGCCAAGCGCCTCGAGCGCGAGCTGGGCGGCCATGACGTTGCGGTTGTCTCCTTCGGTCATGGCCAGGAAAACGTCGGCGCCCTCCGCTCCGGCACGTCGGAGCGAATCCTCGTCGGTGCCGTCGGCTCGAACGGCCGTGCCCCGGAACCCCGGCGGCAGGCGCTCGAAGGCATTCGTCGACGTGTCGATGACGACCACCTGGTGACCGGCCTCGTCCAGGCTCCCGGCCACGACTGCCCCCACTCGACCGCAGCCCACGATGACGACTCTCATGATGCTGACTCCTCGCCCATTGGCTCGCGGACGACCCAGACGGCGCAGCGGGCGTTCTTGAAGGCATACGGCACCGTCCGGCCGATCGCGAAGTCGCCGCCGAAGCGCTTCCGGTAGGGCAGTCCGAGGATGAGCACGTCCGCGTCGCGCTCGGTGGCCTCGTCGACCAGCGCAGCCCCGACGTCACGGGCCTGGAGCAGGACCGTCTCGATCGAGTAGCCGGCGGCTTCCGCGGCCGACTCGACCAGATCGAGCACGCGCTGGGCATCCTCGGAGCGACTGGCCACGTCGGCGTCGAGCGGCAGGCTCCAGCCGATCTCGACCACGTGGACGGCCGTCAGATGGGCCTTGGTCGAGCGGGC
>JANMQO010000179.1:0-1509 GCA_031370565.1 Chloroflexota bacterium | reverse complement strand
TGCTCCAGTTCAGCTCCAATTTCGCGCAGGGTCCGTTTCAGGGCTACATTCCGGACCTCGTGCCCGCCCGTCAGGTCAGCCTGGCCAGTGCCCTCGTGGGCGTCATGTCCGTGCTCGGTGTTGTCGGCGGGCAGGCACTCGCCTCGGTCGGCTACCTGCTCAAGGACGGTGCCGGCAACCCCGATTTCACGATCCCCACGATCTCGATCGGGCTAATCGAGCTGGCGACAGCGCTGGGCACACTGCGTTGGGTCCGCGAGGGCCGGGCGCCGAAGTCGCGCAGCGGCCGAAGCTGGCCAGCAATCGCCGCTGAGACCTGGGGGCTGGACGTCCTGCGCGAGCGCAGTTTCGTGTGGCTGGTCGCGTCGCGCCTGTGCTTCCTCATGGGCGTCGGGACGGTCTACAACCTGAGCGTCCTGTACCTCGAGCGGTCGCTCCAGTTGACCACCCCGGAGAAGGCGTTCTGGGTCCCGGTGACGAGCCTGGTCATCGGGCTGTCCGTGCTGGTCAGCACTGTGCCCGCGTCGCGACTATCCGATCGGGTTGGGCGCAAACGGGTCATCTTCGGTAGCTGCGGCCTGGGGGCGGTGGGTATGACCCTGCTGGTCGTGGCACCAGGCGTGCTCGTTGCCGAAGCCGGGATTCTGCTTGTTGCAATCGGGGCGGGTGCCTTCCTGGCGGTCGACTGGGCGCTCATGAGCGACATCATCCCGAAGGAGTCGTCCGGTCGGTTCATGGGCATGAGCAACGTGGCCACGGCTTCATCGGGGGCGCTGGCCCTGGTCGTCGGTGGGACGCTGATCGACCTGGTGGGCGGCCCGACACACGCCGGCAGCGGTCCGCGGGTGGCCTTCGCCGTCGCGATCTCGTTCTACCTGCTCGCGGCAATCCTGCTTCGGCCGGTCGATCCACGTCGACGCGACGACCGGCTCGGTGATGATTCGACCGCCGCGCTTGTGCTGCCGGCCGCGCCTGTCATCGCCGTCGTGCCGGACTAGCCTGGCCCGGCGGCCGCGTGGCCTGGTCCATCGTCAGCTCGCCGCTCAGGTCCCGCCGTCGGCATCGCCCGTCAGCCCCAGCAACCCCCGCATGCGGCGGCCGGGATCGTGCCGCCAGGCCGCTGCCGTCGATCGCCAGGCCGCTGCCCGCAGCCAGCGCAGCGGGTCGGGACTCAGCCACAGCCAGGGGAGCAGCGCCCAAAGCAGGACGAGGTAGTCGAGCCGGACAGGTCGATCACCGAAACCGAAGAGCGCCTGGAGCTGCAGGATGGTGACCGGCAGCAGGGCCAGACTGAGCAGCGCAGAGACGGCAAACCAGACGAGGCCCCAACTTCGGGCGCGGGGCGTGAGGAGAATCCAGAACGGTATTGGGAGCCACTTCATCCAGGCCGCCAGACCCCACAGCAGGCCGGCGACCGGCGGTCGGGCGAACCGGGTTGCCCACAGGACGAACGCGAGCGGGAGGGTAATGTTGCCCGTGTCGAGGTTGGCTGCGATCGGGAACGACAGG
>JANMQO010000177.1:0-34508 GCA_031370565.1 Chloroflexota bacterium | reverse complement strand
CCGCCAACCAATAGAGGAGAGCGATCCCGTGCGAACCCCGGACTACACCCGACGTGTCGTCGTGACCGGCGTGGGCGTCATCAGCCCGGTCGGTAACGACCGGGCCAGCGCCTGGGCGAGCCTCGTGAACGGCGTCTCCGGGATCGTCGAGATCACCAAGTTCGACATTGGCCCATATGACCAGAAGGCCGGCGGCGAGGTTCGCGATTTCATTGCCGGCGAGTGGCTCGACGCCAAGGCTGCCCGGCGCAGCGAGGCCTCACTGCACTACGGCGTGGCGGCCGCCAAGCAGGCTGTGGCCGACGCCGGCTTCGAGATCACCGACGCGAATCGGACCGAGGTCGGGGTCGTGTTCGGCTCGGGGGCCGGCGGGCAGTCGCTGTTGCACGAGAACTGGACGGCCCTCCGCGAGCGCGGACCGCGCGGCGTCGCCCCAACCTTCATCGCCAACTCGCTGGTCGATTCGTGCTCGGGCATGATTGCCATCGAGACGGGGGCCATTGGCCACAACATGTGCATCGTGTCGGCCTGCTCGACCGGCACCCACAACGTGGCCGAGGGAGCGGAGGCGATCCGGCGCGGCGACTGCATCGCGGTCATCTCCGGTTCTACGGAGATGTCGATCATCGAGGTGGCTCACGCCGGCTTCGGAAACATGCGCGGGCTGGGCAATCCGCGACCGGGCGAGCCGATCAGCAGCGTCTCGCGGCCATTCGACCGGACCCGCGACGGCTTTGTGCTGGGCGAGGGCGCCGGATCGCTCTTCCTCGAGGACCTCGAGCTGGCCAAGGCCCGCGGCGCCCGAATCTATGCCGAAGTGGTGGGCTACGGGTCTGCCGCCGACGGCTGGGACATGATCCAGCCGATCGAGGGCGGGACCGGTTCGGCCCGGGCCATGAAGATGGCGCTCGAGCGCCGCGGCGTGCCCGCCGACGAGATCGACCTGATCAACCCCCACGGTACCTCCACGCCGCTGGGCGACAAGCGCGAGTCCGAGGCGATCTGGACGGTCTTCGGCGAGCACACGCCGCGCATCTCGATCAGCGCGACAAAGTCGATGACCGGCCACATGATGGGCGCGGCCGGGTCGTTCGAGGCGTTCGCCACGGTCCTGTCGGTCGCCGAGCAGACGGTTCCCGCCACGATCAACTACCGCGATCCGGACCCCGAATGCAACCTGAACGTCGCCACCGAGACGCACCGCCGCGAGATCCGCTACGCGCTCTCCAACAACATCGGCCTGGGCGGCCACAACGCGGCGGTCATCTTCAAGCGCTACGACGGGGACTGACCCATCCGGCGGCCCGCGGCCGCCGAGTCGCTACAATCCGCGACAGTCGCCGTCGAGCATCGGCGACGCACCCCCAGCGAGGAGTCCCGAGTGCCCAGTCCGGATCCTGCTCGTCGCGCCGTCGTGACCGGCCTCGGCGCGGTCATGCCGATCGGCAACGACTTCCCGACGTACTGGGCCAACCTGCAGGCCGGCGTCAGCGGGACTCGACGCATCCAGAGCTTCGATGCGTCCGGGTTCGAGGTACAGATCGCGGCCGAGGTCATCGACTTCGACCCGGCCGTCGCGATGGACCCCAAGATGGCCCGGCGGATGAGCCGCTTCATCCATTTTGCGATGGCCGCCGGCAAGGAAGCCGTGACCAACGCCGGGATCGACTTCGCGGCGATGAGCCCGGAGCAACGTGACCGGGTCGGCGTCGTGATGAACACTGGTGGTGGCGGCATCGAGCAGGTCGTGAACGCGACCCACGCCCTGGAGGGCAAGGGGCCGCGCTTCGTCAGCGCCTTCGCGGTACCGGCCCTGTCCGGCTCGATGGGCGCCTGCATGCTGTCGATGGAGTGGGGCCTGACCGGACCGGTCATCACCCAGGTCGCCGCCTGTGCCACGTCGGTCATCGCCTTCCACGACGCCCTCCGGCTCATCCAGACCGGTGAGTGCGATGTCGTGCTCGCCGGCGGCTCGGAGGCAGCCCTGCTGCCCATGGCCGTGGCCGCGCTCGGCAACATGGGTGCGCTGTCGCGCCGGAACGACGATCCCGCCCATGCCTCTCGCCCGTTCGACCGCGATCGTGACGGCTTCGTCATGGGTGAGGGGGCCGGCATGGTCGTCGTGGAGTCGCTCGAGCATGCCCGCCGGCGTGGCGCCAGTCCGATCGCCGAGATCATCGGCGGTGCGCTCACGGCAGATGCGTTCCACCTCAGCGCACCCGAGCCGACCGGCCGTGGACAGAGCCGGGCGATGACCAACGCGCTCCGCAGCGCCGGGGTCGCTCCGGACGAGGTCGACTACATCGTGGCCCACGGCACCTCGACGACGCTCAACGACGTGACCGAGACCCGGGCGATCAAGGCAGCCTTCGGCGCCCAGGCGTACAAGGTCCCGATCAGCTCGCCGAAGTCGATGATCGGCCATCTGGTCGGCGCGGCCGGGATCGCCAGTGCGCTGGCTGCCTTCGGCGCGATCCGCGACGGGGTCATCCCGCCGACCGCGAACCTGGAGCACCCCGATCCGGCCTGCGATCTGGACTACGTTCCGCTCGTCGCCCGCCAGCGGCGGGTCGACACCGCGATGATCAACGGCTTCGGGTTCGGCGGCCAGAACGCGGTCGCCGTCTTCCGTCGGGTCGTCGAGTAGCCAGCCGGCTGGTCGACCCTTCGTCGTCTCTGCGTCGCCTCTGCTCGACCTGCGTTGTCCCCGGGCGCCTGGTCCCTACGGCGCCGGGTCGACCACCAGCGTCCCGCGCATGCCGGCCTCGGCGTGGCCCGGGACGGTGCACGCAAAGGGGTAGCTGCCCGGCTGGTCGATCCGGAAGCGGATGCGCTGCATCTGACCGGGGCGGGCGGCCGCATCGACGTTGGCCAGGCCTGCCACCATCCAGTCGTGGAAGATGGGATCGTCGTTGGTCAGCGTCAGGACGACGAACCGTCCGGCGGTGACGTGCAGCTCGGTCTGGGAGTAGGCCGTGTTCCGGACGGTCAGCTCGATCCGCGTCGCCGAGGCGTCGATCGTCCGATCCGCGGCCGTGACACCAGCAACCAGCCCCAGACCGAACAGCGCGACGACCGCCAGGAAGGCCGCGTCGCGAACCCGCCGGACGACGCCTCGTTGGCTCTCGCGCAACGCCGCCTCCGGGCGCGCATCGAAGCCGCGCAGGCGCAGTGAGTTGGTCACGACGCTGACCGATGAGAGCGCCATCGCGCCCGCGGCCATAGCCGGGTTGAGGGTGATCCCGAACGTGGGATAGAGCACGCCCATCGCGACCGGGATGAGCAGCACGTTGTAGCCGAACGCCCAGAACAGGTTCTGGCGGATCACGCTGACCGTCCGGCGCGACAGGGCGATCGCCGAGGCAACCCCGCGCGGATCGCCGCCCACGAGGGTGATGTCCGAGGCCTCGATCGCAACGTCTGCGCCGGTTCCGATGGCGATGCCGAGGTCCGCCTGGGCCAGAGCTGGCGCGTCGTTGATCCCGTCACCGACCATGGCCACTACCCGGCCCTCCGCCTGAAGCGCCACGATCCGGGCGGCCTTGTCGCCGGGCAGGACGTCGGCCAGGACGCGCGCCAGCGGGATCCCGACCTGCCGCGCGACGGCCTCCGCGGTGGCCCGCTGGTCCCCGGTCACCAGCCATGCCTCGATCCCTTCGGCGGCCAGTGCGCGAACGGCCTCGGCTGCTTCCGGCTTGATGGGATCGGCGATGACGAGGAGGCCGGCAGCGAGCCCATCGACGGCGATGAAGACGCCCGTCCGGCCATCGGCGGCGGCGCGACCGACGGCCACGCCGAGCGCACCGACATCGATCCCGCGGTCGGCCATCAGCCGAGCGTTGCCGATGAGCACGGTCCGCGCCCGTGCACCGGCCTCCGCGGCCGCCACGACGCCCTCGACCCCATGGCCGGCCAGGGCGACGAACCCGGTGACCACGCGGAAACCTAGCTCCGCCTCGCGCGCCCGGGTGAGAATCGCCGCACCGATCGGATGCTCGCTGCCCTTTTCGAGCGCGCCCGCCAGCTCGAGCAACTCGCGCTCGTCGAATCCGGCGAGGGGGACGATTTCAGCGACCGCCGGCTTGCCACGTGTCAACGTGCCGGTCTTGTCGAAGACGACTGCCGTCACCCGCCGGGCGGTTTCCAGCGCCCCGCCGCCGCGGATGAGAATGCCGGCCTCGGCGCCGCGCCCCGTGCCGACCATGATCGCAGTGGGTGTGGCGAGGCCCATCGCGCAGGGGCAGGCGATGACCACCACCGTGACGAACGCGGCGACGGCCAGGGTGATCCGCGGCTCGGGTCCGACCAGGTACCAGATCGCGAAGGTCAGGGCGCCCAGGGCCAGGACGATCGGCACGAAGACCTCGCTGATCCGATCGGCCAGACGCTGGATGGGCGCCTTGCTGCCCTGCGCCCGCTGGACCATCTCCACGATCCTGGCCAGCGCGGTCTCGCGGCCGACCCTGGTCGCTCGGAAGATGAAGGTGCCGGTCGTGTTGAAGGTGGCTCCGATCACCTCGTCGCCGGCGGCCTTGTCGCTGGGCATGGCCTCGCCGGTGAGCATCGACTCGTCGACCGCGGAGGCGCCGCTGACGACGATCCCGTCAACCGGGACCTTCTCGCCGGGACGGACCCGCAGCAGGTCCCCGGGCTGCACTTCGCCGAGGGGGACGTCCAGCTCCTCGTCGCCGCGGACGATCCGGGCGGTCTTTGCCTGGAGGCCCACCAGCCGGCGAATCGCGCCGGTGGTCCGACCCTTGGCCCGGACCTCGAGCCAGCGTCCGAGCAGGATGAGCCCGACGATGATCGTCGAGGAGTCGAAGTACGTCTCCGGGTGGAGCCCAGCCTGGTGGACGACCTCCGGGAACATCGTGACGAACACGCTGTAGGCCCAGGCCGCGCTGGTGCCGGCCGCGACGAGCGTGTCCATGTTCGCCGAGCGGTGGCGGAGCGCCCGCCACGAGGCGCGGTAGAACCGGCCTCCGGCCCAGAACTGGATGAACGTAGCTGGCCACAGGACGAGCTTGTTGAGCAGCTCCATCGGCACGACGGTCTGCGGCCAGAACATGAGCACCATGATCCCGAGAGCGACGGCGATGGCGACGCCGGTGTGGATCGCCAGGGTCCGCTGCTCGCGGGCTCGCTCGGCATCGTCGGCGCTGAGCGCCTCGTCGAGGCTCGGCTCGGCGCTGCCGGGGCCGAGGTCGGCGGCCGGGGCGCTGGGCTTCAGCTCGTATCCGGCGGCCTCGATTGCGCCGACGAGCTCCAGGCGGCCGGCCACATCGGGCAAGTAGCGAATCGTGGCGACTTCGGTGGCCAGATTGACCGTGGCTTCCTCGACCCCGGGTGTCTTCTTGAGGAAACGCTCGATCCGGTTGACGCACGAGGCGCAGGTCATCCCCGCGATCGGCAGCGCGATCTCGGTCGGGACGGTGCCGGCGGAGGCTGAGGCCGTAGCCAACGAGGAGGGCGGCGGCGGGCTGGAGGCGGGTGATCTATTCATACTCCCGGGGAGTATAGCACGACGCGATTCGCCCCCGATCCGTCACCCGTCACGAGTCGCTGGCTGTCGGCGGGAGGACATGGCTGGCGGCCGCTGCCCGACCGCGCGGCAGCACGACGCCAGACGGTCCAGGTGGGCGGCAGTTGACGTCCCGCCGGTCGGCAAGCCGATCCGTTGCGGCGCGGGCGGCGCGCACGATCCGGTCCTCGGTTCGACACAGAGAGAGGGTGAGGACGATGAACAGGAAGACGACGCTGGTGCTCCGCATGGTCCCTGTTGGACTGCTCGCGAGCACGATCATGCTGGCCGGCTGCGTGGCCCCGGCCGTCGGCGGCGCAGGTGCCGCTGCCTTCAACCGCGGGACCGGCAGTGCCGATCGGGCCGATGAGGTCCGTGCCGCTGCCGTGACCTTGACCCGGTCCGGGCGCGACGACTGGTACCTGGTCGCCAAGCCGGCCAGCCCAATCTCCGGTGGCCTGTCCCCGGACGAGCGCGGCGCGGCTCCCGAAACCATCAGTCGCCACCCGAGACATCGCGCTTCGGGTGCGCCGGACGCAAGCTTCCCCAAGACGGCGATCCCGCGCTAGCCCACCCGCGATGTAGCGCACACGGCCGGACCGGCAACGGTCCGGCCGTCGCCATGTCCAGCGGCCGCGCAGCCGCTCGGTCGAGCCCTCACACTGACCGTCGTGGGTGTCCTTCGCGCCTATCGCGGCCTGCTCTCCAACCGACCGCTGGTCCGGCTCCTGGCCGGCGAGTTCGTGTCGTCCATCGGTGACTGGCTGTACCTGGTCGCCTTGCTCGTTCTGGTCTACGCGGCGAGCGGCAATCCAGTCTTGCTCGGGATCGTCGGGGCGGCGCGGGTGCTGCCCTATGTCGCCCTGTCAGTGCCGGCCGGCGTGGTGGCCGATCGGTTCGACCGTCGGCGCGTGCTGCTCATCACCGACCTGGCCCGCGGGCTGCTCATGCTGGGCATGGCCTGGCTGGTAGCCAGCCGCGGCCCGCTCTGGGCGATCGTCGCCATGGCCGTGGCGGCAACCTGCTTCTCGACGTTCTTCGGGCCGACCCTGGGCGCCTACCTGCCCAGTCTGGTCCGCGACGAGCGCGAGCTCGGTCCCGCCAATTCGGCCTGGTCCACCCTCGACAACCTGGCCTTCGTGATCGGTCCGGCGATCGCCGGGTTGCTCATCAGCGCGAGCGGACTGACCCTGGCCTTCATGCTGAACGCAGCATCATTCGGGGTGGTGGCGGCCGTGCTCTGGCGACTGCCGGCGGAGACGGGTCGGGGCGGGCACGGACGGGTGCCAGGCAGCGCACCCGCGGCCGCACTGCCGACGGCCTCAGGTGAAGCAGTCCCACCGGTCGTGGCGCCTGTACCGCGCCTGGTCGGTCCGTCGATTCGGCCGCTCGTCCGCCCGCTGGTGGGATTGGCGCTGGCCGATGTGACCTCGGGCTTCGTATTCGGCGGGCTCGGCGTGCTGACGGTCATCCTGGCGGTCGATCGGCTGGGCGCCGGCGACGCCGGCACGGGCGCGCTCAACGCAGCGGTCGGGGTGGGCGGCCTGCTGGGAGCGCTTGGATCGGCCGCCTTCGTCGTTCGATCGGGCTTGCGCGTACCGCTCATCCTGGGCGCACTCGGGATGGCCGCCGGCGTCGCGTTGCTGGGCGTGGCCGCGACCATCGGCCCGGCCATGGCGGCCATGGCCATCGCCGCCGCCGGAAGCCTGCTGACCGAGGTCGTCAGCACGACCATCTTCCAGCGCATCGTTCCCGATGGGATCCGGGGTCGGGCCCTGGGTGCGATCGCAACGGTGTCCACCCTGGCCTACGCGGCTGGCTCGCTCTCCCTGCCAATCCTGGCCGGCGTCGTGGGCGTGGAACGGACCCTGGTCGGTTCCGCGCTGGTGGTCGTCGTCGGGGTCGGATTGGCCGCCGTGGTGGTCGGCTCCGGGGCGGACCGAGCGCCCGCCCCGGAGGTTGTGGCCGCCGCCGATCGGGCTGCCTCGCTGCCGTTGTTCGCCGGCGTCCCAGAGGCCTATCTGTCGGCCGCCTTCGCCCGCGCGGTCGAACTCCCGCTGCGGGCCGGCCAGACGGTGATCCGGCAGGGCGATCCGGCCGACCGGTTCTACATCATTCTGGAGGGCGTGCTCGAAGTCAGCCAACAAGCCTCGTCCGATGGGGCGCCGACGGTCCTGCGCCAGCTGGGCGCCGACGAGGTCTTCGGCGAGATCGGCCTGCTCGGGTCCGCGCCGCGCAGTGCGACCGTGATTGCCCGAAGCGAGGGACGACTGCTCGCCATGGACGCGGCGGATTTCCTGCAACTCGTGCGCACTGGAGCAGATCTTGGGCCGCGCCTGCTGGCGCTTCATCGCGGCGGATCGGGCTCGTCGGGGGGCACGAGTTCGCCCATCTGAGCGCCGCCGGGCCGGGTGGGCGGCGCCGGGCCGGGTGGGCGGCGCCGGTCCGGCCGTGATCCAACCGACGGCGGCGCTGTCCGATGGCCGACTCGGGCCCCGTCAGATGGCTCGTTCCCTGGCGGCCAGGCTGGGTGTACGGTGTGTTCGGCGGGCGATCCAGCCACGGATCGACCGTACCCCCACAGCGTCGGCGAGCAGCCGGCAGGAGGCTCGACATGGATCACGACGAGACCACGGCACCG
The DNA here is from genome assembly GCA_031370565.1 of Chloroflexota bacterium. GTDB lineage: Bacteria > Chloroflexota > Limnocylindria > Limnocylindrales > CSP1-4 > Chersky-267. The sequence goes on along the minus strand of JANMQO010000177.1, from coordinate 26,346 downwards.
GGGATGATGCGCAAGCTTGGCGACGACGAGGACGTCGAAGGTCACTCGTTGCGCCGCGGGGTGGAGCCGGGCAGCATCATGGCGCCGCGCAACGACGGCGGACCGGACGACTTCAAGAGCGCTCGGATCTCGCGCAGTCGAGTGGACGAAGGCGACGACGATGTCGAGGGTCATCTCGGTCGGCTGCAGAGCCCGAAGAGCCGCGGCGAATAGGTCGCCCCTCCACCGTTGCCTGCACGGTCGCTGCAGGCTGCTCCCGGCGGATCAGGACGGAGGCACCGGGTCCGGCGTCAGGCGCCGGATCTGGTGCCGTTCGCCGTGGCGGCCAGAATCGCCTTGACCTCGAACGGGCTGGCGCCGGGGTGCCTGGCTCGAATGAGGGCGGCGATCCCGGCGATATGCGGCGCGGCGAAACTGTTGCCGGTCGCCACGATCCGGCCTCCGTCGCGCCAGGCCACCTCGACATCCACGCCGTATGCCCCGAATTCGACTGGCGGGCGGGGATTGTAGTACCAGGTCCACGGGTCGGGCACATCGTGGGCGGCCACCGACACGACGGATGCGAACAGCGACGGATAACTGGCGCCTGGCGCGTTATTGGCCGCGCTGACCAACAGGACATTGGCAAAGTAGGCCTGGTCCGCCAGCTCGTGAAACGTCGCGAACATGGCCTCGCTGCGCGACGACAGGCTCAGGTTGACCACCGTCGCGCCATGTCCGATCGCCCACTCGAGGCCGGCCGCGAAGACGACACCCTTGCCGCGGTTGTCCGGCCCGAGTACCCGGACCGAGATGAGTTCCGCGCCCGGCGCCAGGCCGTGGATGATGCCGGCGCAGGCGGTGCCGTGCCCGACCACATCGCGTCCGTCAGGGTCGTCGAGCACGATTGGCTCGTCGTCGTCGCCGAGTTCGACCCGGACGCTCGCAACGAGCTTGCCGCCGACCGCCGGGTGGTCTCGCTCCACACCTGAGTCGATGATCGCGACGGTCACGCCGGTGGCGTCCGTGCCGCCCAGCGCCGCCGCGCGATCCGCACCCACAAACGGCACGGCCCGCTCGAGCGCGCCACGCCGATCGCCCACGAACGGCTCGCTCCAGGCCGGCAGGTAAGGATCCGTCATGGCGCGCGCAAGGGTCGGCCACGTCGCCGGGTCCGGGTGTCTCGCTCCGCCTGGCGGGCGAGGGCGGCGAGCAGGTCCGTCACGAGTTCGAGGGCGTCGGGATCCGCTCGCCGGACGCGGGCGACCTGCTCGACGAGCGCCCATAGCCGGGAATGGTCGTCCCGTTCGAGCTCGGCCGTTGCGGACCCGACGAGTTCATCGACCACCAGGGTAGGCGCGGCGCTCCCGCCTCCGGCCAGCTCGACGATGGTCGCCCGGAGCAGTGCTGCGACGTCGCGGTCCACCCGACTGGCGCGAATGGCGACGGCCGCCTGGCGGGCGAAGACGCCGGCTAGCTCGATATCGCGCAGCGAGAAGGCGGCCTGGCTGCGCTTGTCGAGCACCTCCAAAACTCCGATCGTGCCCTGCTCATCGATCAGGGGCACGGCCACGATCGAGCGCGGCACGTAGGCAGTCTGCTCGGCGACCGCCCGCCCGAAGCGCGGATCGCGCTCGACGTCGGACAGAGCCAAGGCCTGACCGGTGGTGTAGACGTACCCCGCGATCCCCTGGTCAGGGGCAATCGCCACGCCAATGACGCCCTGACCCTGCTCACCGGCGGCAACCTCGAACACCAGCCGGTCCGACACCGAGTCGTACAGGGCGATGGACGCGGCCTCCGCCTCGAACAGGGCGACCGTCGCCTCCACGATGGAGCGCAGGACGGCTCGTGCGCCTCCACCCTCGATCCGGCGGGCCGACTCCGCGCGCAGCGCGATTGCCCGAAGCACGGCGACGGCCTCACGGCTGAGGCGCGACGAGCCGTCGTCAGCGGTCACGATCGTGACGCTGCGGAAGCGGACGACTGTTCGGCTGCGGGAACAGGCCGGGGCTCGCCTGTGAATTCAGGTCTGGACCGGGCGACATCACCGTGCGGTGGCCCGGATGAGGCGGTCCAGGTCGGGGATGATCAGCGTGTTGTGCTCCAGCCGGATGAGGTCCTGGGCCGTCATGTCCGCCAGCAGCCGGTTGACCGTCTGGCGTGTCCCGCCGATCATCCCGGCGAGGTCCGACTGGGTGAACGGCCAATCGAGCCGGATCTCGAGCTGCTCGTTGGGCTGACTCTCTTTGGCGAGCCGGACGATCCGGCTGGCCAGCCGGCCGGGCAGGTCCAGGAAATGAAGCTCCTCGACGTGGCCGGTCAGCCGGCGCAACTCCGCCGCAAGGCCGGCAAACAGCGCCCGGCGGAGCTTTGGTTCGGTCTCGATCAGTGCGTCGAACTGGTCTCGACGCAGGACAAGCGTCTCCGTTGGCTCGATCGCGATCGCGCTGGCCGAGTGGGGCGCGCCGTCGATGAGCGCGAGCTCCCCGAAGAAATCGCCTCGAACGAGTGTGGCGATGATCGCGCCGTCCTCGCCTTCCGGCGACGGGAGCACGATCTTTACCGACCCGCCCTCGATGATGTACAGCGAGTCGCCGGGGTCTCCCTGGTGAAAGATCGTCTCGTTCTTGCGATAGCGTCGAATGCGCAGGGTGGCCGCGCACAACCCAAGCGTTTCGTCATCGACCTGGGCGAACAGCGCGCAGCGGCGGAGTGCCTCGATCGCGAAGTTCGGCTCGGACATCCTGCCTCCGAGTCGGACCCCGGGCTGCGGGCTTGGGCGCCTGGATGAGGTCCGATCTCGTGCATCGTAGTCGCGCCGGTGCGTGCCGTCGATGCGATGACGATCGGGGCGGCACCGACGGCACCGCCCCGATCGTCAGGTCCAGTGGGACGCGGAGGCGTCCCGGCATGCGACAAACGCGGTCCGAGTTGGTCCACGTCGCCAGACGTCGGCCCCACACCGACGCCGGGGGTCGCTCGTTCTGGGGTCGCTACTTCTTGTGCGGCCGGCTGGCGACCTCACGAGCCGTGTGGGCCTTCAAATGGCGCTGGATCTCCTGCTCGCGAGCGCGGGCGAGCTGCTCGTTGGCGTACGGGTTGCCGAGCATGGAGTGGCCCTCGGTATCCGCCTCGTCGCCGTCCACGCGGGGCCGGCTGATCCGGGGTCGGGCCAATTCGTCGGCCCCGCCGCGGACGGCACGCAACGCGCCGTCTGGCTCGATGGCCCGGGCAGATCGTCCGTGACCTTCGACATCGTCGTCACTGACCCGCGGCTTGAGACCGTCTGGGTCGATCGCCTTCAACTTCGGCATGGCTCGCTTCTCCTGTCGCTGCCCGGACCTGGACGCATCCGTGGGCTGGTTCATCTTGCGCCTCGCGGTGGGCCAGGTCCAGTGATCGGCGCGACCCAACAACTGTCGCGCAGGCGACGTTCCGATGGTCATACGGGCTCGCAGGTTGTCCGTCGGGTCGTCGCAAAGCTACGGGCGAGTGACCGGACGCATGGGATAGACGCCGACAACAACCGGGGCGGGCGGGTCCCGCTGCAGCTCGTAGCCGACTTCCCCCGAACGAATCAATTCGCCGAGCATCGCCCCCTCGCGACCGGGCAGGCCGACGTAGATTCGACCGGATTGCAGCTTGACGCCCGCGACATCGTCGTCCTCGGTCGTGATGAGGAAGCGCCGCCGGATCTCATGCATCGGGATGTAGGCCCGACTCTTGATGAACCGGCGCAGCTGTGCCGTCGTGCACGTGCTCATCCGCTCTGGTGACGTCATGCCACGATCGTTCGAGTCGCCCGGGGACGGGTCGTCGATCTGCGCGGTGCCGCCGATGCCAGACGGACCGTCGGTCTGGGACACGCGGTCGTCAGGAGACGAACCACTGGCCGAGACCACGTCGCGCGGGTGGGCCAGCGCGCCGCGCGTTGTCGGTTCAACGCCGATTGGGGCCATCAGGCGGTCAGACGGGACCGGGCCACCGAGCGACGGCGATGGCAGGGCCGACGGCAGGGGCGACGGCAGGACAGCGACGGCCGGCGCTTCTTGCCGCATAGCCTCGACCGGATGGTCACGCCGTGACTCCCGACTCAGGTCGGGCTGGCCTCCGACGGGATCCGCTGTCGGGCCACCGGCGACGTCGAGACGAGCACCGTGGACCTGGTCCGGTGGTCGGGTCGGGCGGTGGTCGGCTGAGCGCGGCCGAGTGGTACGCGGCCCGCGCCGGCTCACCCGCTCGCCCCGGACGGCCGAGCGCTGCGGCTCGCTGCGCGGCTGGCTGGCGTGGTGTGTACGTCGAGGGCACGACGAAGGTGGCTGGCAGGCATGGGTCCGAACGGCTAGGTCGGGTGCGCTCGTCTGGGCACGTCGAGTCGCTCGATGATACCGCGCGGAGCCGGGTCAGGGTGGCAACGCTACGTGCGCGCCCGGCCGAGTTCAGATCCCGTCGACGATGTACAGGTCCAGCGGGGCTTCGTTGAGCACGATCGGGCCGTCCTCGCCGCACACGACGATATTCTCGAGCCGGGCGCCGTGGCGGCCCTCGACGTAGATCCCCGGCTCCACGCTGAACGCCATCCCCGGGCGAAGCGACTCGGAGTTGCCGGCCACCATATACGGTTCCTCGTGCCCCTCCAGCCCGATCCCATGACCGGTCCGATGGATGAAGTTGGGGCCGTACCCCTCGGCCGCAATGATCTCCCGGGCGACGTCGTCAATGCGTTCACAGGGGACGCCGGGGCGAACCGCATGGGTCGCCTCAGCCTGGGCGCCGCGCAGGACCGCGAACAGGCGCAGGAACGATCGGTCGGGCCGCTTGGCCGGATCCCCACCTGTCACCCACAGCATCCGGGTGATGTCGCTGCCGTAGCCGCCGAGCACGCCGCCGATATCGAGCACGATCGGCTCGCCGGCCTCAATGACCCGCTCCGAAGCCTCGTGGTGGGGCGAGGCGCTGTTCGGTCCGGAGCCGACGATCGAGAAGGTGGCATCGTCGTGGCCCTCCGCCAGCAGCCGCTCACGCACCTCCCGGGCGACGGCTGCCTCGGTCCGTCCCACCAGCCTGCCGGCGGCGATCTGCCCGACGACCCGATCGGCAGCGTGGGCGGCCAGCCGCAGGAGCTCGATCTCGTCGGCGTCCTTGATCATCCGGAATTCGCGCAGCACGGTCGACGCCGGCTCGAGCCGGGCTGAGGGGATGCCCGTCTGGATCCGGAGGACATGCATCGCCCACAGGCGGTCACTGACGCCCAGTCGGGCCACGGTCGAGACTGACCGCCCCAGCCCCTCGGCGACCAGCCGCGCGACCAGCGCGACCGGATCATCGGTCTCCTGCCAGGTGGCGAGGACGACGTCACCGGCGCGGACCGCCGGGCAGCCGCGGGCCGGCGCGGCCTCCAGTCGCGGCGCGACCAGGGTCAGCGGACCGGCAGCCGGGACGACGAGCATGGTCAGCCGCTCGAGCGGCATCGCGTCGTAGCCGGTCAGGTAGTGCAGGTCAGGCCCGACCCCAATGAGCAGGGCGTCCAGTCCACGGGCGGCCGCGAGGTCCCGAACGCGCGTGAGGCGCTCACCGTAGCGTGCGGTCGGGATCGTCGGGCGGGCGGCCGTCATCCGCCGTGAACCGTCGGCTCGGGCAGGCTCAGCCAGGCGGCGATCGTGCGCGGACCGTCCTCGAACAGCTTGCTGTAGGCGTAGACCCGCCGGGCACCGGCCGCCAGCGCCCGCTTCCGGGCGGCGATGTCCTCGTGTGCGCCGACCGCCACCACCGGCAGACCGGCTTCGATCGCCGCGGCGATGGCCATGAACGGATCCGCCCGCCGGGCCGCCAGGTCAACCAGTACCGCGTCCGCTTCGGGCAGCGCGGCGGTGAACCGCTCGGCAGTGTTCGCCACGGTGGACCCCGCTCCGGCAGCGTGGACGATGGAGGCAAGCCGCGTGGCCCAGATGAGATCGTCGGCCAGGATGACCACCCGCCTGACCGGTGGCTTCGCTGCCGGCGCACTCGTCGGCACGCCCAGCGACGCCTCGGCGGTGCCGGCGAAGGTGGCGGCGAGTGGGGCCTCGGAGGCGATGGACGCGGCCCCGATCAGAGCCTCGGCCGTGGCCGTGGCCGCGGGCCGACGCCCGACGGTCACCCGATCACCTCGAGAATGTGCCCGAACACGTTGCGTGCCTGGACCAGCCCCACGAGCCGGCCGTCCTCGATGATCGGAATGTGGCGGAACCCACCGACCGCCATCTTGTGGATCGCGACGGCGACCGTGTCATCGTGACGCAGGACGACCGGGTCACGAGTCATGAGCGCGTCCACCGGCAGTCCCGCCAGCGGTCGCCCGGCCAGCTTCACCAACGCGTCCTGGTAGGTGATGATCCCGACCAGCCGATCTCCCTCGACGACGAGCAGGCACTCCAGACCCTCGTCCTTCATCCGGGCGATCGCGGCGGTCGCACTGGTCGCGCTGGCCACGGTCGGCGGCGCCTCGATCCCGAGCGCATCGAGATGCTCGCCCAGCAGCCGACCGTGAAAGTCGATGGCGTCCTGCGGGACGTCGGCCGTGCGCAGGTCCGCTCCGCATGATTCGCAGACGTCCTCACCAGCGTAGTTCTCTGTGCCGCAGCCCAGGCAGCGCGCCATCGCCGTCCTCCTTCGCCTACTCGACGAGCCAGGCGTCGCCCGACTCGAGCAGCGCCCGGAGATCGCCTGGCCCGCGCTTGGCGACTGCCTCCTCGAGCTGCGCGCTGAGCAGCTCGTCGTGGGTGGCGCGCTTGACGTCTCGGATGACGCCGACCGGCACCGGGAAGTCCGGCCAGTAGATCCGGCTGAGCATGTACGCAATGAACGGATCCGCCTCGTCATGGACGAGCAGGTCCGCCTCCGTGATCCCAGCCTGGCCGATGGTCACGACCTCCGGCTGATGGCCGTTGAGACGGATGCCCCGGTCGCGGTCCTTGCCGAAGATCATCGGCTTGCCGTGCTCCAGGACGAGCATCCGGTCGTCGCGGACCTCCCGGTCGGTGAACTCGCGGAAGGCGCCGTCGTTGAAGATGTTGCAGTTCTGGAGCACCTCGACGAACGCCGAGCCGCGGTGCCAGCCGACCCGTTCGAGGGTCTGCTGGAGATGCTCGGTGTGGGTGTCGACCGAACGCGCGATGAAGCTGGCTTCGGCCGCCAGGGCGATCGTCAGTGGGCTGACCGGATGGTCGATCGTCCCGGCCGGGCTCGACTTGGTGACCTTGCCGAACTCGGAGGTGGGCGACGCCTGGCCCTTGGTCAACCCATAGATCCGGTTGTTGAACATGATCACCTTGATGTCCACGTTCCGGCGCATCGAGTGGAGAATGTGGTTGCCGCCGATCGACAGGGCATCGCCGTCGCCGGTGATGACCCAGACCATGAGGTCCGGGCGGGCCGCCTTGAGCCCGGTCGCGAGGGTAGGCGCACGGCCGTGAATCGTGTGGAACCCGTACGTGTTCATGTAGTACGGCAGCCGGCCGGAGCAGCCGATCCCGCTGATGAACACGATGTTCTCTTTTGGGTAGCCGAAGTTCGGCATGACCTTCTGGGTCTGAGCCAGGATTGAATAGTCCCCGCAGCCGGGGCACCAGCGAACCTCTTGATCGGACACGAAGTCCTTGCGGGTGAGCTGGATCGTCTGCTGCATCGTCGCCAGCACCCGGGCGTTGGCCGGGTCGAGGGGAGGCTGGTCGGCGGGCGGGCGGGCGTTCGTCGTCGCGTCGGTCACGATCTGCCGTCCGGTTGTTCGTCGAGCAGGCGGATGGCCTCCTCCTCGATCTCGGCGATACGGAAGGGCTTGCCCCGGACCCGGTCGTAGCCGACCGCGTCGACCAGGTAGCGGGCCCGAATGAGCAGCAGCAGCTGGCCCAGGTTGACCTCCGGGATGAGCACCCGGCGGTAGCTCCGGATGACGTCGCCGGTGTTGGTCGGGAACGGGTTGAGGTAGCGCAGGTGGGCGTGAGCCACGCTCCGGCCCTGGGTCTGGAGCCGCTCGACCGCGCTGCGAATGGCGCCGTAGGTGGAGCCCCAGCCCAGGATGAGCAGGTCCCCGCGGGGCGGGCCGAACACGTCGAGCGGCGGAACGTCGTTGGCGATCCCGGCGATCTTGGCCGCCCGGAGCAGCTGCATCCGGTGGTGGTTGTCCGGGTCGTAGCTGACGTTGCCGGTCACGTCCGCCTTCTCGAGACCGCCGACCCGATGCTCCAGGCCGGGCGTGCCTGGGACGGCCCACGGCCGGGCGAGCGTCAGCGGGTCCCGGTCATAGGGATGGAAGCCGGCCCGCTCGGTCCGATTTGGGACGGCAATGCCCGGCAGGTCGTCCACGTTCGGGACCCGCCACGGCTCCGAGCCGGTGGCCAGAAAGGCGTCCGAGAGGTAGACCACCGGGGTCATGTACTTGAGGGCGATGCGGACCGCCTCGAAGGCCACATCAAAGCAGTCTCCGGGGGTGGCCGGGGCGAGCACCGCGATCGGCGAGTCCCCGTTGCGCCCGAACAGCACCTGGAGCAGGTCCGACTGCTCGTTCTTGGTGGGCATCCCGGTCGACGGACCGGCGCGCTGGACGTCGATGACGACGAGCGGCAGCTCGACCATGACGGCCAGGTTCATCGCCTCGCTCTTCAGCGCGATCCCCGGGCCGGACGTGCCGGTCATCCCGAGCGCCCCGCCGTAGCTCGCTCCGATGGCCGAGCCGATCGCGGCGATCTCATCCTCGGCCTGGAATGTGCGCACCCCGAAGTGCTTGTAGCCGGACAACTGGTGGAGGATGTCGCTGGCCGGCGTGATCGGGTAGGAACCGTAGAACAGCGCCCGGTCGGACTTCCGGCTGGCGGCCACGAAACCAAGAGCAGACGCCTCGTTGCCGGTGATGTTGCGGTACAAGCCGGGCGGCAGGTGGGCCGGTGCCACCCGATAGTGGGTGTGGAAGATCTCGGTCGTCTCGCCGAAGGCGTAGCCCGCCTTGAGCGCCCGCTTGTTGGCCTCGGCGATGACCGGGCGCTTGCCGAACTTGTCGTCGATCCAGCGCAGCGTCGGGTCCATGCTCCGCTCGTACAGCCAGAACATGATCCCCAGGGCGAAGAAGTTCTTGGTCAGGTCGATCTGCTTGTTCGACATCTCCAGACCCTCGAGCGCTCGCGCGTTGAGGGTGGAGATCGGGATCTCGAAGACGGTGAAGGCCTTGAGCGAGCCGTCGCCCAGCGGGTTGGTGCCGTAGCCCACCTTGGCCAGGTTGGGACCGGTAAAGGCGTCCGTGTTGACGATGAGCGCGCCGCCGGGGGGCAGGTCCCCGATGTTCGACTTGAGCGCGGCCGGGTTCATCGCCACCAGGACGTCCGGCTGGTCACCGGGCGTGTGGATGGGCCCGCTGGAGAAGCTGATCTGAAAACCCGACACGCCAGGCAGCGAGCCCGCGGGGGCGCGGATCTCGGCCGGGTAGTCCGGCAGGGTGCTGATGTCGTTACCGAAGACCGCGGCGGTCCGGGTGAACTGCGTCCCGGTCACCTGCATCCCGTCGCCGGAATCGCCGGCGAAACGGATGGTCACCCGCTCGAGCTCCTGAATCGGGAGCTGGCGCTCCGTGGTCGATGTCGTCACGCGCCCTCGGACTCCTTCATCTGCTGGTGCGGCCGAGGCGGCAGGTTGAGCAGCTCCTCGGGGAACGCCTCGGCCAGGTACTTGAGGATGTCCTGCTGGCGGACGATCCCGACCACCCGATCGTCGTCGTCGACGATCGGCACGTTGCGGTAGCGGCCGTCGGCGAACAGGGCGATCGCCTCGTGGACCGTCTGCTCCAGGTGGAGCTTCCGAGGCCGAGCGTTCATGAGCGTCTCGACCGAGGCGTCCAGATCCACGCTGCCGCCCACGATGACGCCGAAGATGTCGCGCTCCGTGAGCACGCCCCGGAGTGTGCCGTCGGGATCCGCCACGACCACCGAGTCGCCTGCTCCCGAGTGCTCGACGAGCTCCAGGCACGCCCTCAGCGAGGTCCCCGGGGCAACCGTCAGCGGCTCGCGCCGGTTGACCACCCGGAGCGTCTCCCGGGCCAGCAAGGGAACGCGCGCCGACACGGCGCGCTCGGTGAACTCTGCCACGCTCGCAGTGTAGTCCGTCGACGGTTGGCCAGCCTCGCGGGCCGCGGCCAGCCTCGCGGGCTGTCGGCCTGCCGTGGGTTCACGGCCGCGAGCCGGGCCTGCCGAAGGTGCCGGGGCGTGCCGGGGGCGCCGGTTGCCGTGGCGCGCCGGTGGCCGAGGCCCCCGGCTGATAGGCTGCCGCCCGTGGATCGACAGCGGCTGTTGGGCGTGGGACTGGTGCTCGTGTCGGCCGCGTCGTTCGGGTCGGGTGCGCTGTTCGCGAAGCCGGTCTACGCCGCGGGCGTGGGTTGGCTGACCTTGCTCGCCTGGCGCTTCCTCATCGGGTCTGCATTGTCCTGGGCGTGGCTGGCCCTGTCGGCCGAACGACGAGCCGGCCTGCGCGCCCTGTCGCGCCGACGGGTCGCCGTCGCGCTCGGGCTGGGGCTCATCTACCTGGGCAACTCGGGCACGTACTTCGCCGGACTGGAGACCGTCTCGGCGTCCCTGGCGGCACTCATCATCTACATCTACCCGGCACTGGTCGCGGTCCTGTCGATCCGGGTGGGTCATCGACTGGTAGGGCGGCGACCGTGGATCGCGCTGGCGATGGCCCTCGGCGGCGTGACGCTGGCGCTCGGCGGGATCCCGACCGGAACGCTGCCGCCAGGGCTCGGGCTGGCCGAGATCATCGCCTCACCGTTCATCTACGCGGTCTGGATCGTGCTCTCGGCGCGCTTCTCCGGTGAGCGCCCGGACCGGGTCGGCGCCCAGGCGGACGAGGGCGCCTCGGCGGCCGGCGCGACCGCCCTCATGATGACGGCCACGATGGTCGGGTTCTGGGCACTTGCGCCGATCGTCGGCCAACCGGTACTGCCGGGTGCGGTGCCCGCCGCGGCCTGGCCCGGGATCCTGGGCATCGGCATTGTCTCGACCTTCGTGTCGATTCAGACGTTCTACGCCGGCACCCTGCGCATCGGCGCGGCCCAGGCCTCGCTCATCTCCACCTTCGAGCCGGTCTGGACGATCACCCTGGCCGGGCTCTTGTTCGGGGAACGGCTGGGGCCGATCCAGCTGGTCGGTGCGGTGCTGGTCATCGGAGGGGTACTCGTGGCGCAGAGCGCGCCGCCAAGCATTGGCCGCGGGGTGACGCTGCGCGTCGCGGACGAATAGGGACGCAGCGGGCAGGGGATCGGGCGTGCCGATGGGCGACCGGGGTCCTGACCGGCGGGCCACTGCCAGGCCATCGACCCGGCCGCTACACTCGACCGATGCGCACGACCGACCAGGCCGGCGAGAGCGGCGACCAGACCGGCGACATCGACGACGCAGACGATTCCGAGGCCGCCGAGGCTGGCGGGGAGGCCGAGGCCGTCGACCAGACCGTCCGTCCGGCGACTCCGGCGGAGCAGGCCGACATCCGCGCCATGCACGGCTCGAACCGGGCGGCCTGGAACGAGGCTGCGGAGCGCTACGAGCGCTGGCTCCCGGAGGCGATCGAGCTCATCCGGTCCGGCGGGACGAACCTCCTGCCGCCCGAGCTGGAGCTGATCGGCGACCTCCACGGCCGCTGCCGACGGGCGATCCACCTGCAGTGTGCCGGTGGGCGCGACACGCTCTCGCTCTGGAACCTGGGCGCCGAGGAAGTCGTCGGGGTCGATTTCAGCCCACGCATGCTCGAGCTGGCCGGGCGCCTGACTGCCGCGGTCGGGGCGCCGGCGCGCTGGATCGAGGCCGACGTACTCGACACGCCACACGAGCTCGATGGCACGGCAGACTTGCTCTACACCGGCCGCGGCTCGCTCCTGTGGCTGCAGGATCTCGACGGATGGGCGGCCGTCCTCGTCCGGCTGCTCGCCCCGGGCGGCCGGCTCGTCCTGTTCGAGGGCCACCCGATCGAGTGGCTGTTCGATGCCGATGAAGACGGCCGCTGGATCGCCACCGACTACGACTACTTCGCCGGGCCCGAGGCGTCCAGGGGTTGGGCGCCGGAGTACATCGACCGGCTGTCCATCGACGAGACCGACCAGAGCTGGAAGTTCGCCCGGTCCTGGACCATGGGCGAGATCCTGACGGCCATGCTCGGCGCGGGCCTGCGCTTGGAGCGCGTCAGCGAGCATCCGACCGACTGGTGGGGCGGCCACGGCGACGTCCGACCGGAGGAACGCGGCCGCGTCCCGCTGTCCTTCTCGGTGGTCGCGCGACGCGGCGAGCACTGAGCGTGCCCCATCCCCTCTGGCCGATCTATGACCTTCGACTCCGGACCGAACGCCTCGAGCTGCGCCTGCCGAACGAGAACGAGATCGCCGAACTGTGCGCGGTGGCGCAGGCCGGCATCCACCCGCCCGACGAGATGCCGTTCGGGTTCGCCTGGACGGACAAGCCCAGTCCACGCTTTGAGCGCGAGTACATCCAATGGCACTGGAAGGCGCGCGCCGAGTGGACCCCGGCGGCCTGGCACCTGGAACTGGGCGTCTTCCTCGAGGGCCGGCCGATCGGCTGCCAGGAGCTGTCCGCGCGGGATTTCGCCGTCGTCCGCCGGGTCGGGACCGGCTCGTGGCTGGGGCGGGCGCACCAGGGCCAGGGGCTCGGCAAGGAGATGCGGACGGCGGTCCTCGCCCTCGCGTTCGATGGACTGCACGCCGAGATCGCCGAGACGGAGGCGTTCGTCGACAATCCCGCCTCCTCGGGCGTGAGCCGCGCCCTCGGCTACGCGCCGAACGGGACCGGACGGATGGCACCGCGCAGCGTCGCGCGCGACAGCTTCCGCTTCCGGATGACCCGCGAGCTGTGGCTGGGCCGGCCCCGTCCATCGGTCGTGATCGAGGGGCTCGATGCCTGTCGCGACTTGTTCGGTCCGGGAGCCGCAGACTGAGCGCTCCGGGGCCAGGCAGCCGGAATCGCGCGATCAGTGGCTGCCCGCCGCGGTTCGCCCCGCTGCGCCCTATCCACCGGCTCGCCACCGCCACCTTGGCCCGGCCGCTTGTCGCGGTTTGCGTCTGACGCGCGTAGCGTGGCAGGTGCCTTCCGGGGTGTGGGAAGGTGTGATCGCGGCGGCGGGTGGCGAACGATCAGTCCGGAAACGCCTCCGGGCCGCGCTCGACGAGATCGGCCGCCTCGCCGAAGGCGTCAGCCGGGGGCAGCCAGGAGTAGGGATAGCGGTCGTCGTCGAGGCCGGCGGCTTGCCTGGTCAGGCGGAGCGGCCGGAAAGTGTCGACCATGACGGCCAGCTCCTCGGTCGCCTCCCGGCCGATCGAGGCTTCCACCGTGCCCGGGTGCGGCCCATGCGGGATGCCGGCCGGATGCAGCGTGAAGCTCGAGATATCCACACCGCGTCGGCTCATGAAGTTGCCGGCGACGTAGTAGATGACCTCGTCGCTATTGATGTTCGAGTGGTTGTACGGGGCCGGGATGGCCAGCGGGTGGTAGTCGAACTTGCGCGGCACGAACGAGCAGACGACAAAATTGTGGGCCTGGAACGTCTGGTGGACCGGCGGCGGCTGGTGGACTCGCCCGGTGATCGGCTCGAAGTCCCCGATGTTGAAGATGTACGGCCAGAGGTAGCCATCCCAACCCACCACGTCGAAGGGGTGGGTCGCGTAGTAGTAGGCGGTCAGCCGCCCGCGAGCCTTGACGAGGACCTGGTACTCCCCGGCATCGGTCCGGGCTGGCACCTGGTCTGGAACCCGGATGTCCCGCTGCGAGTAGGGCGCATGCTCCAGGAGTTGGCCGTACTCGTTCCGGTAGCGCTTGGGCGGCTCCAGCTCGGACGGGCACTCGAGCCAGAGCATCCGCTGGGCCGAACCGGCGTCCGGGGCGAGGCGCCAAGTGGTCCCGATGGGGATGACGAGGTAGTCACCGGGTCCGTAGCGGAGCGAACCGAAGACGCTCTCGAACAGGCCTTCGCCCTCGTGGACGAAGAGCATCTCGTCCGCTTCGCCGTTCCGGTACATGGTCGCCTCGGGCATTGCCGTGGCGGGCCGGACGACGCCCATGACCACGTCCGCGTTGAAGAACAAGGGCACCCGGCCGGTGATCGCATCGCCCGCGGGCGGGAGAGCCGCCGTGTTGATCAGGCGGTGGCGGTGGACGCCGTCGTCGGTTTCCTCCAGCGCCACGGGCCCGATGGCCTCGATCCGGTGTGTCCGCGTCGGCGGAACGGCGTGGTAGAGCAGCGAGCTGCGCCCGACGAAGCCCTCCACCCCGAACAGCTCCTCGGCGTAGAGCGAACCATCCGGGCCGCGGTGCTGGGTGTGACGCTTGGGCGGGACGCTGCCCCGGGACACGTAGAACATCAGCGCCTCCAGACCATAGCGTAGCGCGCCCGGCCTCGACTCGGTGCAGCCGGCGAAGCAAAGCGGCACGGCGCGGACCGGAGACGCGGGCCGGCGACTCGGACTCGCGGTTCGTATCGGAAGTTGGGACGAACCCTGCTCCAGTTCCGGCCGCGTCCCGACGACACCTCCAGGGTGAGGACGCCGCTTCGACGACTCCGACGCTCCAGTCGACCCGGCAGTCCGGGCCGACGCTTCCGGCTGGGTGGGCTGTCTCTGCGCTCGCGCGTCTGGCTCGTCGGGTTGGCCCTGAGCGCGACCGGCGCAGTCGTGCTCCTGCTGAGCGGCGGCACACCGACCAGCGGCGAGCCGCCGGCCGTCGGTCCCACCTTCACCTACGCGCGCACCTGGAACCTGCTCGAACTGCAGCGCCACATCGCCGCCGGCGAGGTCGTCGCCATCACGACCGCCCCGGCCGGCGGCGACCGAACCAGCACGGCGGGCTCGGCCGCGGACACCCCAGCGGCGGGCAGTCAACTGCTCGCCCGGACATCGGACGGCAAGGTGGTCCACGTCCTGCTCCGAGTCGACGCCGGCAGTGCCGTCGCCGCCCTCGCCGGGATGGGCTTCGGCGATCTGCTCACCGAAGAAGCATGGTCGTCCGTCAGGACGGCGCGGACGGCCGATCGAGCCGGCAACCCCGGTGGCTCGAGTCCCACGAGTGGAGCGCCACCAGACCCGCTTCGCTCGCTGGCGACCGGCGCGATCACCGTCCTGGCAATCGGACTCGTGGCGTATTTCGTCCTGCGACTGGTTGGCCGTTCGGGTGGCGGCGGTCGTCCGGCGGGTCCGTCGTTCCCGACCATCATGGCGTCAGACCGAGCGGCCAGAGGGCGACGTATCGGGCGGGCCCGCCCAGACACCGGCTCGGAATCCGGCACCGGGGCCATCCCCGACTCGACGACCGTCCGCCTGGCCGACGTGGCCGGCTGCGACGAGGCCAAGCTGGAGCTGACTGAGACGATCGAGTTTCTCATCGCACCCCAGCGCTTCCATCGGCTGGGCGGCAGGATCCCCCGGGGCATCTTGCTCTACGGCCCGCCGGGCACCGGCAAGACCATGCTGGCCCGCGCCGTGGCGGCCGAGGCCGGCGTCCCGTTCCACTACACCGCCGGCTCGGAGTTCGTGGAGAAGTACGTGGGGGTCGGCGCGAAGCGGATCCGCGACCTCTTCGCCCAGGCGCGCAAGCTCGGCCGCGGAGTCATCTTCTTCGACGAATTCGACGCCATCGGCAAAACTCGGGGCGGGCCGAACAGCCACGAGGAGCGCGAGCAGACGCTAAACCAGCTGCTGGTCGAGCTTGACGGGTTCGGCACGACCGAAGACGTCATCGTCATCGCGGCGACCAACCGGCTCGATGTCCTGGACCCTGCGCTGCTGCGACCGGGCCGCTTCAGCCGGAAGATCCATGTTGGCCTGCCGGACGTCATCGGCCGACGCGCCATCCTCGACGTCCATGCCCGGGACAAGCCGCTGAGCGTGCTTGCCGACCTCGAAGCCGTCGCGCGCAAGACGTATGGCTTCTCGGGCGCACAACTGGCCGACCTGCTCAACGAAGCGGCGATCCTGGCTGCTCGGCGAGGCGGTGAGGCGATCGGCCCGGACGACCTGCATGCCGGGTGGCTCAAGGTGGCGGTCGGCGCGCCACGGCGTCGCTCGATGGATGACCGCGAGCGCGCGATCATCGCCGCCCACGAGCTTGGCCACGCCATCTGCGGCAAGGTCCACGGCGACCGGCGGCG
Organism: Chloroflexota bacterium; assembly: GCA_031370565.1. GTDB lineage: Bacteria > Chloroflexota > Limnocylindria > Limnocylindrales > CSP1-4 > Chersky-267. The sequence continues at coordinate 10,200 of JANMQO010000177.1, read as the reverse complement.
CGTCGAGGAGATCAGCCTGTTCGCCCACGGGGAGGCGCTCGGGGTTACGGTCAGCAGCCAGGAGGACAACGACCTGCCGGCTGAGTCCGACCTGCGCGCCAGGCTGGTCGCGCTGATGGGTGGTCGGGCGGCCGAGGAGCTGCTCTTCACCGAGATCACCGGCGGCGCCTCGAACGACTTCGAGAAGGCCAACCAGATCGCCACGTCCATGGTCACCGTCTGGGGCATGGGTCGGGATCCGGACGCGGACGCAAGCGGACCCTCCGGCCGCGGTTCACTGTCCTTTCTGGTCGCCCGGCCGGACGGCACCTTGCCGACGGATGTCCAGGCGGCAGCGACGCGAGCCGTTCGCGCCATCCTCGACGATGCGTACGCGGAGGCATGCCGGACGCTTGTCGTCCACCTGGGCACCCTCCGGCGACTGGCTGCCTACCTGGTCGAGCATGAGCGGATCGACGGCGCCACCTTCGATGCGTTGTTCGACGGACGGCTGGCCACGCCGCCAGACGCGGGCGAGTGGCGGCCGGAGTCAGCGCGGCCCCGAGCGTGGACGGAGATTGCCGCGTTCGCCAGCGCGCGCGGCGCGCCCGAGGTACCTCGGATCGGTCTGGCGAGAGTTGCCGAGCCACGGCCTGGGGTGGCATGGAACCCGGCACGTCCGGAGGAGCCCACTGTCTCAGCCCGACAGGGCGTCGACGGCCCGGAGGCGGCCGGCCGGCCGGCCATCGGGACACCGCCCCACGCGCGGCGCCCGGGCTGGCCTGCTCGAGGGCGTGGCCAGCCGCACGGTTCGCCCGCACGGCGCCTGTTGCGCGGGATAGTGGCCCATCATCTCCACCGCGCCGGGCGCTGGCTGGACACGGCCGGGTCCGACCGACACCTCTCCTGACGGCTCCCGGGATCCGTCAGCGGCCCACGCTGAGCGCCGGGCGCTCGACGATCGGCGTGCGGAGCGCTCCGAGCCGGTCGATCCGGAGCGTCACCGTGTCGCCCGGTTCCAGGTAGCGCCCCAGCGTGGCCTGCCGGACCTCGAGCAGGCAGCCCGTCCCCACGGTTCCGCTGCCGATCAGGTCGCCGGGGCGGAGCCAGACATCGGCCGATGCCCGCTCGAGCATCTGGCCGAAGGAAAAGTGCGCGTCCGGCCATTGCCCACGCGAGACCACCACCGTTCGCCCGTCGGCCGTCTGGACCTCCGCGGTCATGGCCAGGCTGGGAGCGGTCGCCTCGGCCACGCGGGCGCTGGCGAGTTCGTCGGGCGTGACCAGCCACGGCCCGATCGAGCTGGCGAAATCCTTGCCCTTGGCCGGTCCCAGCCGCACGACGGTCTCCTCGCGCTGGAGGTCGCGGGCGGACCAGTCGTTGAGGATCATGTAGCCGCCGATCGCCTCCTCGGCCCGATCTGCGGGGAGGTCCCGTCCGGCCGTGTCGACCAGGGCGCAGACCTCGAGCTCGAAGTCCAGTTCGAGCGAGCCGCCCGGCGCCCAGACCGGCTGCTCCGGACCGCGGATCTCCGACACGTTGCTGAAGTAGAAGATCGGCAGGCGGTACCAGGCCTCGGGGACTTCGCCGCCGCGGCGCTGCCACATCGTCGCGACATGCTGCTCGAAAGCGTAGAAGTCACGCAGGCTGGCCGGCCGGAGGATTGGCGGACCGAAGACGAGCTCGGCCGCGTCGAGCAGCGCGTCGTCGTCTTCCTCGGCTGGGACGAAGTCGGCCAGCAGCTCCGCCAGGGCAGCCACCCGGAGGCCGCCCGCCAGATGCGCATCGAGGGTACTGATGGGGTGGCGGAGGAGCGGCTCGTTGTGGGGCCGACGCGGATCGGCGGCAACCAGGCGGCGACGGGCCAGCTCCAGGTCGAGCCAGGTCTCGGCGTCGCCATCGAACGCCGCCGCCAGCCGGAACGGCGACCCGGCGGGGGCCCCGCGCTCACGGACATGGGCCAGCTTCATGGCCGCAGTCTAGCGATCGACCGGCCCGTCGCCGTACTGCGCCGGTCGACGCGCAATTCGACACCCTGGCCCGTCTCGCTCAGAGATTGCCGCGCCTGGCCTGCTCGCGTTCGATCGCCTCGAACAGGGCCTTGAAGTTGCCCACGCCGAAGCCGCGCGAACCGTGCCGCTCGATGACCTCGAAGAAGAACGTCGGACGATCCTGGACGGGCCGGCTGAAGATCTGCAGGAGAAAGCCTTCCTCATCGCGGTCGGCCTCGATGCCCAGCTCCTCGAGCGTCTCGATCGGCACGCCGACGTCCCCGACACGTTCGCCGAGGGTCGCGTAGTACTCGTGCGGCAGGCCCAGGAACTCGACCCCATTGGCGCGCAGCTGGCGGACGGTCGCGACGATATCGTCGGTGCGCAGGGCGATGTGCTGGCAACCGGGCGAGCGGTACCAGTCGAGGAATTCCTGGATCTGGCTCTTGCGCTTGCCCGCGGCCGGCTCGTTGATCGGGAACTTGACCCGGCCATCACTGTTGGTCATGACCTTGGACATGAGCGCGCTGTATTCGGTATGGATGACCTTGTCGTCGTAGTGGATGAGCTGGCTGAAGCCCAGCACGTCCCGGTAGAACGCGACGGACTCGTCCATCTGCCCCAGCCCGACGTTGCCCACGCAATGGTCGATCTCGAGCAGCGACAGCCCGCCGGCGGCCGGAGCCGGGTTTCGCACCCGTCGGTAGCCCGGCGCGTACGCACCGCCGTACGTACTCCGATCGACGAACGAATGCAGGGTCTCGCCGTAGGTCCGGATCGAGGCTCGCCGCAGGACGCCGTCCTCGCCACCGTCGAACTCGGTGGGTGCGAGCGCCGAGATCGCGCCGCGGCTGGTAGTCTCGCGCCAGGCCGCCTCGACATCGTCCACCGCAAACGCGATGTCGCGGACGCCATCGCCGTGGAGCCGGACGTGCTCGGCGACCTCGCCGTCGGGCGTGAGCGGGGCGGTGATCACGAACGTGATGTCATGTTGACGCATGACATAGCTCGCCCGATCGCGCAGCTTGGTCTCGAGACCCGCAAAGGCGACCGGGCTGAAGCCCCACAGGGCGCGGTAGTAGGCCGACGCCTGGCGCGCATTGCCCACCCAGAATTCGACGTGGTCGAGCCCCTTGAGCGGCAGGAAGTCCTGAGCCTGGGCATACGCGTCGGCGCTGTAGTGGGCGCCGGCCTGATTGGCGGCTCCGCTCGATGACGCCCGCTGGGCTGTATCGGTCATCGTCCGCGCTCCTGTCGGCAAGGTCTGGTGGGGCCAGTATGCGGCGGGATTGCCCGGGCGTCGAACGGCCAAAGCCGAACCGGCGAACCGCCGAACCGGCGAACCGCCGAACCGGCGTCAATCTGGGCAGATCCGTCCAGCGGCACGGCTCACCGTTCCCTGCGTGCATGCGACACTAGCGCGGCCATGACCCCCTCGATGAAGGACACGATGACCGAAACACTCCCGATGGTTGAGCGGCTGCGCGCCGCCGCCGCAGCGCTCCGCGCCCTCCGTGGTCCGATCGAGGCCGGTCGCCCGTGGCCGCAGCGCAACGTTGAGCATGACGCCCCCGAATCCGAGTGGGGGCCGATGGAGGTTCTCGCCCACCTGTCCGAGATGTTGCCGTTCTGGTTGGGCGAGGTGGAACGGATTCTGGATGGCCGGCCCGAGCCGGTCCCGTTCGGGCGGACGATCACCGATGGGGTCCGGGCACAGATCATCGGGCGCGACCGGGGCCTGCCCCCGCGCGAGCTGCTCGATCGGATCGAGGCCGATATGGAGCGCTACGCCCATCGACTCGTGACGCTGACGCCGGCGGACCTGGCTCGACAAGGAGCACACCCGTCGGGCGAGATCGTCAGCGTGGAGGCGCTGCTGCAGCGGTTTGTGGTTGGCCACACCGAGGGCCATGTCGGACAGCTGACCGCCACGCTCGCCAGCCCGGCCCAGGGCTGACCCGGACAGGCGACGCCTATGTTCGTCCTGTACGCGGTTATCGCCGGGATCGTCGCCGGGATCCTGCTGGGCGGTCGGCTGGAGCGACTTGATGCCGTGCGTCTGCGCTGGACGCCGCTCGCCCTGGGCGGCCTGATCGTCCAGGTCATCCTGTTCTCCGGGCCGGTCGGGGGATTCCTGGGTGACTTGAGCCCCTTCGTCTATGTGGCCTCAACAGGGGCGGTGCTCATTTTTGTCCTGCGCAACCTGCGGATCAAGGGTCTGCCGATCGTGGCCGTCGGCGCGGCGCTCAACCTGGCCGCGATCGTGGCCAACGGCGGATTCATGCCCGCGGCCGCCGAGGCCCTCGCCGCTGCCGGACGAGCCGAGACCGGCGGCTATTCCAACAGCGTGGTCCGGGCGGCACCGGCCTTGCGACCGCTGACCGACATCTTCGCGTTGCCGGCCTGGTTGCCCCTGGCCAACGTCTTCAGCATCGGGGATGTGCTCATCGGACTCGGCGTGGCGGTCGCGATCGCGCTGGCCATGCGGTTGGCGCCCGCCGACCCGAGGGCTGGCGACCCGGAGCCGACGCCGCCGGCCTGAACCGCGACCCCGGTAGCCTGCCGGGCGCCCCGCGCACCTCAGGGCCGACGGCCGCGTTCGTGCCACACGCTTCGGAGCAGAAACGCCACGTTGGCCGGCCGCTCGGCGAGACGACGCATGAAGTATGGATACCACTCGCGCCCGAACGGGACGTAGATCCGGACCTGATAGCCGGCCCGGACCAGTTGCTCCTGCAGGTCTCGCCGGACGCCGTACAGCATCTGGAACTCGAAGCGGTCGGGTGCAATCCCGTCGCGCTCGGCGATCTGGCGAGCCAGCTCGATCAGCCGCGGGTCGTGGGTCGCCAGCGCCGGATACGTGCCCTCGTGCAGGAGCCGGTCCATGAGTGCGCGGTAGCTCGCATCGACCTCTGCCCGCGTCACGAACGCGACCGAGGACGGCTCGTCGTAGGCCCCCTTGCACAGCCGGACGCGGCCGCCCTCGGCGATCAGTCGCTCGATGTCCGCAGCGCTCCGCCGGAGCGCTGCCTGGATAACCACGCCACTGGCCGGGTTGACCGAACGCAGCGTGCGCCACAGCTCGAGGGTCGCGTCTGTCGTCGCGTGATCCTCCATGTCGAGGCGGACAAACGATCCGGTCCGGGCTGCTCTGGCGAAGATCCGCTCAACATTGGCGCGACACGCGTCCCGGTCAATGGCCAGGCCCATCTGGCTCAACTTGAGGCTGACGTTTCCGTCGAGGCCGCCCGCTGCGAGCGCATCGAGCGTGTCGAGATAGCGATCGGCTGAGGCCGCGGCGGCCTCAGCCGTCATGACGGACTCGCCGAGGAGATCGACCGTCGAGTGCAGGCCGCTCACACGCAGCCGCTGCAGCGCACGTACGGCATCGGCCAGCGACTCGCCGGCTACGAACCGGTCGACCATCGCCCGGGTCAGGGGCGCCCGAGTGGCCAGGTCGCCCAGCCGACGTCGACGCGACAGTGCCAGCAGACCAACGCGCAGCGCCCGGCCCGGCACTTCCGCCCACCAGCTCACCGGGCGCGCTCGAACGCCTCGCGCCGACCCCGGATCGTCCGCGTCCACCGGTCCACCCGTTTGTGCAAGCCGGTCAAGCCCTCGAGCAGCGCCTCGACCTCCAGTTCGGCGTTGTACCTGGCCACGACGTCCGCTGCCGCGCGAGCATCGACGTGGGCAGCCCGCGTGCCGACCGCGGCGGTCACCTGTGCGACGATCCGGGCGTTGAGGCCGGCCGCCCAGACGTGGTGGGTCGGCACCTTCCGGGCGATCCGTGGAGTCGGCCGTGTCCAGCCGCGTTCGTGGTATCGGTGATCGCTCGTCGGTTCGACCATGGACCATCCTGCACGGGTTGCGCCGCCGGAAACCGGTTAGCCGTTCGGCGCGACATCCAGCGCGTGGCGGCGCAGGAAGGCCACGATCCGGGTGAGGGCATCCCGGCGATTCTCACGGCGCACCCAGCCGTGCGCCTCGTCGTCATACCAGTGCACCTCGTGGAACTTGTCCTCGATGGACAGCGCCTCGGCCATCTTCTCGGTCATGAGCGGCACCACGCGCTTGTCGCGGCGACCGTGGAGCATGAGCAGCGGGGCTTCGATCCGCTCCGCCCGGTAGAGCGGCGAACCGCGCCGGTAGACGGCGACCCGGGCGGCATCTTCGGGGTCGCCCATGATGCGCAGCAGGTCCAGTCGGCCGGGGCGGTCGCCATGCCGGAAGCTCTCGGCGATCTCCGAGTCGCCGTACAGGTCCACCCCGGCACGCCACATGGCTGGTTCTTCGACCAGGGCGCACAGGGTGAGGTAGCCTCCGTACGAGCCACCGTGGACGACCAAGTTGCCGTTGGACCATGGCTGGCCGGCGGCCCAGCGGCCGGCGTCGATGCAGTCAAAGACGTCGGCATGGCCCCACTCGTCGCGGTTGGCCCGGCGGAAGTCGCGGCCATACCCCGTCGAACCCCGGAAATCCACATCGAGGACGGCGAATCCCTCGTGGACGAGGAGTTGCCGGATGGGTGACCAGGAGAGGTAGCTCTGCCAGACGGGGCCGCCGTGCAGGAAGACGACGGTCGGAACGGCAGTCCCGCCGCGCTTGCCAGTGGCGACCGCGGGTCGAAAGAGGTTGCCCTCGATCGGCAGTCCGTCGCGCGCCACGAACCGCACCCGCTCGCCGGCCGCCCAGTGCACGTTGCGCAGCACCACGGGCAGTGACTCGGTGATCTGGCGGGCCCGGGCGCCGACCGGAGCCACGCCCGGCACCGGCAGCAGCCAGAGGTCCTGCGGGCGCCGCTCGCTCTCACCGACGGCGACTACCCATGCCCCGTCCGACGCCCACTCGAGCGGGTGCCAGCGGCCCGGCCAGGGGTTGATGGCCACGGCGTCGGTGACGAGGCTGACCGGACGGGGCTGCCGAGGCGGACGACCGCGTCCACGCTTGGGAGGTGTGCTGGCGCCGAGCGAGCCGACGAGCAGATCGACGACCCCGTCGTGCACCTCCGGGTAGACGAAGCGCTCCCCACCCGGCGCCGGCAACGCAACGTGACCGACGCCCCCGCTCGGCTCGCCGTGCTCGCGCGCGCCTGTCGTCAGTGCCGTCCGTCGGCCGTCCGCGCCGATCCGTACGACCTGGATCCAACCGTCTGCATCCGATGCCAGCAGCAGGTCGCCATCCGGCAGCCAGCGGGGGCCGCACTCCCAGGCGTCACCCGGCGCGATGACCACCTCTGCGCCGGTGACGAGGTCGACCACCGAGACCACCGATGCCCAGTCGAACTCTTCCCGCTGGGCCGCGAGCGCGATCCGGTTGCCATCGGGCGACCAGACGTAGTCGTCGACGTCGAGTCCGGGCGGCGTGGCCGGGCTTGGTTCGGCAGGTCTGGGGTGAGCCGCCGGACGACCACGGCGCGGCACCGGCGCATCGATCACCCAGACCTGCGACCAGCCCCGGCGACGCGACACAAAGGCCAGGCGTCGACCATCGGGTGCCCAGCGGGGCAGGGCGTTGCCGGCTGGATGCTCGGTGACACGCACCAGCCGTGAGCCATCGCCATCCATGACCCACACGGCACCATCGCGCAAGAACGCCAGACGCCGACCGTCGGGCGACCACTGCGGATCGCTCACCGACTTCTCCGATGCGGTCAGCTGGCTCGCGGAACCGCCGCGCAAGGGCAGCACGAAGAGCTGGCGGGCCCCGGCAGATTCGGCCGTGTAGGCCACCGACCGTTCGCGCGGGTGCAGCCGGAACTCACGCGGGGAGTCGAACCCGACGACATGCTCGATGGTCAGCGGATCGCCGGCCTGGCTCGGGCTGGCGGCCACGCGGGGTAGGCGGCGGGTTCGCACAGCGGGGGCGACCGACGTGGCCGCCACGGCGCTTGCGGCTTCGGGCGGGGTCGTTTGCGGTCGGGGCATCGTCGTTTGGATCATGGCAGGTCCGCCCCTGGCCAGCCGGCTCGGACGCACCACGGCGCGACGAGGGCGAGGTGGGCGCGCACGTGGCCCGTGAGGTTCTCGTACGTCCAGCCCCAGCCCTCCGGCGAACGAAACACCGTCTCGGTCAGCCGATCAGCTGCCTGAATCAACGCCTCGCGCTCGAATGTCAGGCGGCGTCGGACCTCGGCGGGTGGAGTGGACCGCAGGCGCCCGATCGCTCGTTCGTTCCAGGCGTCCAGACCTTCGGCCGGGCTGCCCGGCCAGACGTCTTCGCGAGCGTGCACCTCGATGGCCCGGACGGCCTCCTCGTACCACGCTCCCAGGTGCCCCACATGATCGCGGAGCGACCACTGACCGGCGTCGGCAGGCTCCGTCCAGCGATCGAGCGGGACCGCGTCGACGACGGCCAGCAGCTCGGCGAAGAGGCGAGCCTCGTCCGTCCAGAACGCCTGCCGGTCGGTGGCCTCGTCGCCAGTCCCGATGGCCGGGTCCGGACCGAACGGGTCGCCATCCGACTGGCGCTGGCGGAGCTGGTCGGCCCACGGCTCGAGAAGACCGAGGTGGTCGAGCTGGTGCCCGTGCAGTGTCATGTAGATCCAGCCCCAGGCATCGTCGCGCCGGATCTGCTCAGCGGACATCCGTCCGACGAGTTCCAGGAGGCGGGCGTTGCCCACGTCGAATCGGCCTCGAACATCCGCCGCGGCAACCGTGGCCCAGGCTCGCCGCAAGCGTTCGTTGTAGCTGTCGAAATTTCCCCCGTCGAAGTCCTCGTCGCTCGGCCACAGGCCGTTGTCGAGGGCGGCCGCGACGTACTCCACGGCCAGCTCCTGCCAGGCGGCGACGTGCGCGACATGGTCCTGGAACGACCAGTCGGGCCCGCCGGCATCCGATGGAGCAGCGCCAGGCAGCTGCCACGCCGCGTCGTCGAGGCCGGTCCAGCTGCCCCGGAAGCGGTCTGCCAGGGCGGCCTGATCGGCCCATAGATCGCGCTCCGGCGCGCGCAGGTCCAGCGCGCGGACGTCGGCCAGTGCCGCTCGCCGGAGATCGACCGTCCGCGTCGAGCGATCGTCGGTCGGCAGCGTGGGCGAGGTCAGGGTCGGGCTCCGTCGTCGACGCTCGCCTCGAGCTGATCACCGAGCTCGATGGTCCGCCGGTAGGCGGCCCAGACCGCTTCCGACAGGACCGTGCGCAGGCGACCCGACTCGAGCTCGTGGAGCGCTGCGGCGCTGGTGCCGCCTGGCGAGGTGACCATGTTGCGCAGGACGGCCGGGTGATCGCCGCTCTGCTTGGCGAAGTACGTGCTGCCTTCGAGCGTCTCGACGACCAGGTCGTGCGCGACGTGGCGCGGGAAGCCGAGGTGCACGGCGGCGTCGATGAGCGCCTCCATGACCAGGAAGACGTAGGTTGGGCCGGTGCCGGAGACCGCGGTCGCCATCGCCACGAACTTCTCATCGTCGACCTGCAGTTCGGCACCGAGCGCGCGGAGAAGGGCACTCGCCTGGGCGCGCTGTTCGGCAGTTGTCTCGGGCGTGGCGTACCAGACGGTCATCCCACGGCCCAGTCGAGCCGGCGTGTTGGGCATGCTCCGGACGAGCCGGCGGTGGCCGAGGAATCCCTCCAGGGCCCTGGTCGTCGCGCCGGCGATCACCGACAGGACGAGCTGCTCATCGCGCAGCAGCGGCCCGATCTCGCGCCCGACCTTGGCCAGCATCTGGGGCTTGATGGCGAGCAGGATGATGTCGGCCCCGTGGATGGCCTCGGCGTTGCTCGCCACGGTCCGGATGCCATAGGCGCTGGCGAGTTCGTCGCGGCGCTCCGCTCGGGGGTGGCTGGCCACCACCTGCTCGGACGTGACCAGCTTCCCGCGCAGGATGCCGGCGATCATCGCCTCGGCCATGACGCCGGAGCCGACGGTCGCGATCGTGCGCTGGGCGAGTGGTGCCATGCCGCGAGTATACGGGTCCACGCTGGCCCGTCTCGGACCGTGGCCCATCAGGGCGGTGGCCCATCAGGCCGTGGCGTGGCCCGTCAGGAAGAACCGCGCCGTCGAGCCGACCTCGACCGCCGTGAAGCCCGCACGCCTGAGCAGACCCTGCAGTTCGGCGATGTTGTACGGCATCCTGTCCGCGGCACCGGCGCGATTCGGCTCGACCGGGGCGCCGGACTGCGGATCCGACCGTACATCGACGAAAGCGAAGACGCCCCCCGGCCGAAGCCACCGTCGCGCGATGGACAGCAACTCCTCCGTCCTGGCGCGGGGGACGTCGCCGACCACGAAGCCG